>DATAYA010000358.1:0-7360 GCA_036272815.1 Acetobacteraceae bacterium | reverse complement strand
CGCCATCCACGACACCTGCGCGGACCAGCCCGGCCTCGATTACGTGGACCGCGCCGCGATGGGTGCCTCGGCCTCCGCCTGGCGCTGCGACGGGCGAACCCCGCTCATCATCCGCGCCGTCCCACTCGACGCGCGAGGCTTCATGGTCGGCCCCTGGCAGCGCTACGTCGTCCGCGACGGTGCGGTGATCGCGCCGCGCCTGGACGATTTCCAGACCGACCCGCGGTAGCGCCTATGCGGTGATCTCGGCGATCAGCCGCTCGTTCGACCGCCGTGCCATCCCCGGGATCAGCAGCGCGTCGAGCAGCCACCACAGCAAGATGAACGCGAGCCCGACATAGCCGATCAGCACGAAGGTCAGCGCCCCCGACACCAGCCCGATCAGCAGCATCGCCAGCCCCGAGACGATGCGGCCGAGATAGAACCGGTGCAGCCCGAAGCCGCCGAGGAAGAACCACAGCAAATAGGCGACCAGCACCGATTTCCGGTTCGCGTCGTAGCGCATCATCGCCCGCGCGTCGCCCGGCCCCGCCCCGATCGGCATGTTCCCGTAGCCCGACATCGCGCGAACACTCCTGCAACGGCCGCAGATGTGGCGATCGGGCAACGGCTTTCAAGCAACCGGCCACGCCCGTGCTAGGATCCGCGATCCGCCCGCCTGCCCGGAGACCGCCCCGATGCTGCGTCGCGCCCTGCTTGCCGCCCTGCTGATCGCCCCCGCCCTGCCCACCGCCGCCCTGCCCACCGCCGCCCTGGCGCACGACGCCCCCACGGCCGAGAGGCCCGACCTGCCCGCCGTCGTGCAGCGCGTGCTGCCCGCCGTGGTAACCGTGCTCGCCAGCAGCATCGTCCAGCTACGTGCCGACGCCGCCGCGATCACCCAGCAGACCGCATCCCGCGGCCCGGCCGCGCGGCCGCCGATGACCGAGCGCACCCGCAGCGTCGGCTCCGGCTTCATCATCGACCCCAACGGCCTCGTCGTCACCAACAACCACGTCATCGAAGGCGCCGACGCGATCGCCGTCACCCTCCAGGACGGCACGTTCATCGTGGCGCACCTGGTCGGGAACGACGTGCCGACCGACCTCGCGCTGCTCAAGCTCGACGCCAGTCAGCCCGTCCCCGCGCTGGCGTTCGGCGACAGCTCCCGGGTCAAGCTCGGGCAGGCGGTGTTCGCGATCGGCAATCCGTTCGGGATCGGCAGCTCGGTGACCTCGGGGATCGTGAGCGCGCTGAGCCGCGACATCCAGGAAGGCCCGTACGACAGCTTCATCCAGACCGACGCGCCGATAAACCGCGGCAATTCCGGTGGCCCGCTGTTCGACATGACGGGGCATGTGATCGGCGTGAACTCGGCGATCTACACCCCCTCCGGCGGCTCGGTCGGCATCAGCTTCGCGATCCCGGCCAACATCGCCCGCGGCGTGATCGACGAACTCGACCAGCACGGCTACGTCCCCCGCAGCTGGCTCGGCGCGGGCGTGCAGCAGATGACCGGACCGTTCGCCGAAGGCCTCGGGCTGGCCGCAGACATGCCGGGCGCGATCGTCGCCGGCGTGCTGCCCGACAGCCCGGCCGCCCAGGCGGGACTGCGCAACGGCGACGTGATCCTGCGCTACAACGGGATCCCGGTCCACGACGCGCCGCAGCTCTCGCGTTCGGTCGCCATGACGGCGCCGGGCAGCGACCGCCCGCTCGTGGTCTGGCGCGGCGGGCAGAGGCTGACGCTGCAGGTCCGCGTCCTCGCCCGCCCGCACGGCATCCCGCAGCCGCGGGTGATGTCGGCCGGCATGGCCCCGATGCGTGCCTATTCCGATCTCGGGCTGACGCTCGCGCCGATGTCGGCGGCCGAGGGACAGGCGCGCGGCATCCCGTCGGGACAGGGTGGCGTGCTGGTCACCACGGTCGCGAGCGACAGCTTCGCGACCCAACAGGGCGTGCGGCCCGGCGATGCCATCCTCAATGTCGGGCAGAGCGTGGTGAACACGCCGCAGGAGGTCTGGCAGCAGCTCGCGGCGACGCGGGCGCGGAAGCGGTTCTTCGTCCTGCTGCTGCTGCAGAACCAGGGCGGACTGCGCTGGGTCGACGTTCCCACGGTGATGCCGAGCAACCCCTGATCCGCGATCAAGCAGGGTGCGCGACGACGGCGGCGATGATCCGCACCGCCAGCGCCGAGCCCGCCACGACCAGCGTCGCCGTGGCCGCGACCGCGCCGTATCCGAAGCGCGCGAGCGCCCAGCCGCCGAGCAGCGCACCGATGGCGGCGGCCAGCGACGAGGATGCATTGAACAGGCCGAGCGCCTCGCCCTTCTCGACCGGCGCCGTCTGCGCCGCCAGCGCCGTCCCGGCGACGCCTAGCAGCGGCCAGGCCGCTACCAGGGCGACGAAGCAGGCGAGCGCCAGCAACTGCCCCGACGGCGCCGCGCGGCAGGCCAGCGCGAGGCCGACCAGGGCCACCGCCCGCCACGCGAACCCGGCGCCCAGCACCCGCCGCGCGCCGCTTCGCCTGGCCCAGGCGGCGGCCGGTCCGTACAGTGGCAGGCTGACCGCGGCCGCCAGCGCATAGGTCTCGGCTGCGTGTCGTGTCGGCATGTGGAACAGCCGCGCCATCGCCAGGGGGAACATCGACAGCACAGCCGTGATCGCGATGAAGGCGGGGAACCAGACCAGCAGCAGCCGGACATAGGGTAGCCCGAGTTCCTCGCGCAGGCGCCGCAGGCCGCTGGCGGTGACGCGGTGCAGGTTGCGCTGCGGCGCGCCGGCCCAGCCCTCGCCGCCGAGCGGCGCGCGCGCCGTGATCGCCCGGCGCGGCGTGATGGTGACGCCGGCGCCGCCCCGCACCGTCGCGGCCGCCACCAGCAGCGCCGCCGCGACCAGGCCGGCGGCGACCGTGAAGGCGAGCGCCGTCGCGCCGCCGAAGAACCCCGCGGCCAGCAATCCGCCGACCTGGCCCGCCCCGGTGCAGGCCTGCAACGCGCCGAGCCGGCTGTCCCATTCCGGCGCCGGGCGGCGCTCCACGATGAACATGCTGGAGACGGTGTTGGCCCCGGCATAGCCGAGCCCGATCACGGCCGCGATCGCCGCCCGCGTCCAGAGGTCGGGCGCGAACGGGAGCGCCGCGAGCGCTGCCGCGATCACCGCCATGCCGGCGATCAGAATTGCCCGGTGCACCTGCCGGCTGTCCGCGACATGCCCCCAGACCGGCGCCGAGAGCCCGGCCAGACTGAGCGCCCCCACCACGACGCCCGCCCCCGTCCCGCCGCCTGCGGCCAGTGGCAGCAGCATCGGCAGCATGCCCCCCTGCACCACCGCGAGCAGCGCGTAGGCCATGTACCAGGGCTCGATCCAGGCCAGGACGTCGCGCGGCCACGCGACCAGGCCGTGCGGCAGGTGCAGTGGGGCCGGATGCAGTGGGGCGGCTCTGTGCGCGAGGTCGGCCATCGGCGCAGCATCGGCGCCGCGGCTGCCGGCGCGCAAGCCAATCCGCAGCCGTTCCATGCTATAAATCCGCCCATGATTCGATTCGGGCTCGTGCTCGCTGGCGCGCTGCTCTGTCTGCCGACCGGCGGCGCCGATGCGCGGCGCCCGGTCCGCGCCCCTGCCCTGCCGCTGCCGCCGCTGCCGCCGCGCCCGCTGATTTCAGGCGCCCTGCCGATCCCGCCGCTGCCGCCCGATCTCCAACTCGCTCCCGCGCCGGTGCCGGACGCCGACGCTCGGCCGCCGGCGCCGTCCCGCGCCGCCGGCGCGTCTGCCGAGCCAGCGCTGTTCCGCCTGCCGGGCAGCTTCCGCGGCGACGGCTACCCCTATGGCGCGAGCCGGCAGGGCGTGGACGACCAGCACACCGTCCGCGTGCCGGGCGTGCGCCTCACGCTCCCGCTGCCGTAGCCATCACCGCACCCATTGCGCGGGAGACCTCGGCGACCAGTGCCGTATAGGCGGCCGAGAGCCTCCGGTCGGGCGCCTCTGGCGCGAGCCCAGGTTCGGGCGCCTCTGCCGCCAGGGGCGACGCGATCTCGCGCACGATCCGGCCTGGCCGCGGCGAGAGGATCACGATCCGCCGCGCCAGGAACGCCGCCTCGTAGGTCGAGTGGGTGACGAACACGACCGTCACCCCGGCCGCACGCCCCACCCCGCGCCACAACGCCAGCAGGTCCTCCTGCAAGCGGAAGCGGGTGAACTCGTCCAGTGCGGCGAACGGCTCGTCCATCAGCAGCAGCCGCGGCCGCGAGACCAGCGCGCGCGCGATCGAGACGCGCATCCGCATCCCTCCCGAGAGCTGCCGCGGCCGCGCGGCCTCGAAGCCGGCCAGCCCGACCTGCGCCAGCGCCGCCGCCACCGCCGGTGCGGCCGCCGCCCGCGACTGCCCGCGCAGGCGGAGCGGCAGCCAGACGTTCTCGGCGGCACTCGCCCAGGGCAGCAGCGTCGCGTCCTGGAACACGAAGCCGATCTCGCCGGCCGCCGGTCGTGTGCCATCCCAGGCGATCCGTCCCGAATCCGGCGCGTCAAGGCCCGCGATCAGCCGCAGCAGCGTCGACTTGCCGCACCCGGACGGCCCGAGCAGGACCACGAAGTCGCCCGCACCGATCGCGAGGTCGATCCCCGCGAGCGCCTCGACGCCGCCGGAAAAGCGGCGGCCGACGCCCTCGATGCGCAGCAAGGTCAGTGTTTCGCCATGCCGACCTTCTTGTCCACGAAACGCAGCGTGTAGGCGCGGGCCGGATCGAGGCTCGCGGAATACAGCCCGGCGTGCATCATGGACCGGGTGAAGGCCGCCCAGCGTGCCGCAGTCATCGCCCCGATGCCGAGCGTCTTCGCGTCGCCGCTGTCGACAATGCCGTGCTGGATCATGCTGCGGCGGCCGTAGGCGATCAGCGCGTCGGTCATTTCAGGGTTGTCGCGCTTGATCGCGGCATTGGCCGGCGCCGGATCGCCATACAGATACGAATACCAGCCCTCGATCGAGGCATCCACGAAACGCTGCACCAGGCCCGGGTCTTTCGCGACCATCGCCTGCCGCGCCGCGATCAGGCTGCCGTAGCCCTGGTAGCCGGCATCGGCGACCAGCAGCACGGTGGGCATGTGGCCGGTCGCCTGCTCGATCGAGTACGGCTCGGAGCCGAGATAGCCCTGCTGGATCGCGCCCTTGCTGGCGAGGAACGGTTGCAGGCTGAAATTGTACGGACGGATCTGGCTGTCGGTGTAGCCGAACTTCGCGCGCAGGAACTGCCACCAGCCGGCGCGGGTGTCCGCACTGATCATGATCGGCTTGCCGCGGAGTGCGGCGAAGCTGCTAGCGCCCGTGCCGGGATGCGCGATCAGCACCGCCGGGTCTTTCTGATACAGCGCCGCGACCGCGAGGGCGGGGATGTCCGCTTGGACGAAGTTCAGCGCGATCAGGCTGTTCGACGCGATCGCGAAATCGAGCCGCCCGGCCAGCAGGAGCTGCATCTGGTTCATCGACGGGCCGCCCTGCCGCAGGGTGACGTCGAGTCCGTGGCGCGCGTAGATGCCGGTCGCGACCGCCTGGTAATAGCCGCCGTATTCCGCCTCGGCCTTCCAGTCGGTGCCGAAGGTGACGTGATCCATCTTCGGCTGTCCCTGGGCCTGTCCCTGAGCCTGCCCCTGCGCCTGGGCCTGGGCCTGGGCCCGCGGCGCCGCGAGCGCCGCCGCGAGCAGCAGCAGACCTGCCGCGAAATGCCTCATCCGTCTCGTCCTCGCACTGTGTCACCGCAAACGTAACGGGGCCGCGCGGTCTGTCACCAGGAAAACCGGACCCGGCCTAGCCCGGTCCGGGGCCGCCGCTCACCGCGCTGAGCAGACGCACGACTTTCCCGAGGGTGTCCTGGAAGTCCGTCGGCTGGAGGCGGAGAACTCCCTCGAACGGGCGATCGAGGAGCGACACGGTGACGAGGAACAGCGTCAGCGAGCCCGCGAACAGCGCCGCCAGGGCGGCGTGCGAGCCGGGATACTCGACCCCGGACGAGATGACGAAGCCGACGAGGATCACCGAAAGCACGATCAGCAGGATCCAGACCGCGCGCGGGACGACGAGGTTGATCTGGAACAGGCGCGTCTCGCGCTGCTGGTGGGCGGTCGCGAGCAGGGTCATCATCTCCGCACGGGTCGAAACCTGCTGCTCGCCTGCGGCTTGGGTCGTAGCGATCGTCTGCCACAGGATGCGGAACGCCTCCGACGCGGCCGGGCTCATTGCCCGGCGGCCGGTCATCGCCGGCCACTCGGCATCCGCGACGTCGCGAAGATAGGTCGCGATCGCCCGCTCGACCGGTACGGCAGCCGGCGCGGGCAGCGTCCCGGCCAGGATCGCGACGCCGTGGAGGCTGGCGCATTCCTCGTTGATCGCCTCCGCGGCCTGGTTGTACCCGTCCCAGACGCCGCTGAACACGAACGCGAGCAGGACGGCATAGACCACGCCGAGCTGGAGAAAGACGGCAATTCCCACGTCGTGATGGCGGCGGCGGACGTCGAGGGGGAGGACGCGCCGGGCAAGGACGGCAGCGACGCCCGCGACCAGGGTGCTGCCGATGGTGACAAGTGCGGCGTCCGACAGGTTCACGCGCCTCCCCCCTCCCCGCGCCGCCGGGCACGGCTGCAGCCGGCATCGGCAGGGATCAAGGGTGCGCGCACGCGACCGAAGGTGCCAGTGGTCAAGATGCCGGGGGTCAAGATGCCAGCGGTCAAGACGCCCGTGGTCAGCGCAGGACGCGGCAGGCGGAGGCGGCGCGACGGGTCTCCCAGCCGGCCCGCTCCAGCTCCGGCACGTCACTCTGTTCGCTCGGATAGCCCAGGCAGAAATAGCCGATGAACTGCCATGCGGCCGGCACGTCCAGCGCCGCGGTGACGGCGGCCGGATCGAGGATCGATACCCAGCCCAGGCCGAGGCCCGCCGCGCGCGCGGCCAGCCAGAGGGTATGGACGGCCATCACCGCCGAGTAGGCGGTGGTCTCCGGCATGGTGGCGCGTCCGAGGCCGTGGCCCTGCGCCGGCTCAGACTCGGCGAACACCGCGAGATGGCAGGGCGCCTCGTCGAGACCGGCGAGTTTGAGGCGGGCATAGAGGGCGGCGCGGCCGCTCTCCTGCGCGGCGAGGGCTTGGGCGTTGCAGGTCTCGAAACTCCGGCGCACCGCGGCGCGGCGTGCCGGGTCGCTGACGGTGACGAAGCGCCAGGGCTGGCTGAGGCCGACCGAAGGGGCGAGCGAGGCGATCTCCAGCAGTTCGTCCAGCATCTCCGATGCCACCGGATCGGGGCGGAAGCGGCGCACGTCGCGGCGCCATGTGAACAGCTCGAGGAGCCGTGCCCGGAATGCACTGTCAAACACCGGCATCGTCGCCTCACCGAAAC
>DATAYA010000357.1:0-1650 GCA_036272815.1 Acetobacteraceae bacterium | reverse complement strand
CCCGCGCCGGCTGCTCCGGCGGCAGCACCGGCACCTGCGCCTGCACCCGCGCCCGCACCGGTCGCCGCAAAGCCGAACGGTGCTCATGCGCCGGCGCCCAACGGCGCACAGGCGCCCGCACAGGCTGGCGAAAGCCGCATCTTCGCCTCCCCCCTGGCGCGGCGGATGGCGAGCCAGTCCGGGCTCGACCTCGCCGGGCTCAAGGGCTCCGGCCCGAACGGGCGCATCGTCCGCGCCGACATCGAGGCGGCCTTGCACGCCGGCAAGCCGGCGGCCCCGCAAGCCGCGCCCGCGCCCGCCGCCGCCCCGGCGCCCGCACCCGCCCCGGCCGCCCCACTCGCCGCGCCGCACCGGCTGGTGCCGTTCACCGCCACGCGCCGCGTCATCGCCCGCCGCATGGCCGAGACCAAGCAGGGCGTGCCGCATTTCTACGTCGAGATGGACATCGACCTCGACGCGCTGCTCAAGCTGCGCGCCGACCTCAACGCGCACTCGCCCAAGGAAGGCCCCGGCGCGTTCAAGCTCTCGGTCAACGACCTCATCATCAAGGCCGCCGCGATCACGCTCCGTCGCGTGCCGGCCGTCAACGCGAGCTTCACCGAGCAGGGCACCGCCTTCTATGACGACGTCGACATCAGCGTCGCCGTCTCGATCCCGGACGGGCTCATCACGCCGATCATCCGCAGTGCCGACCAGAAGGGGCTCGCCGCGATCAGCACCGAGATGCGCGACCTCGCCGCCCGCGCCCGCGCGGGCAAGCTCAAGCCGGAGGAGTTCCAGGGCGGCAGCTTCTCGATCTCCAACATGGGAATGTACGGCGTCTCGGCGTTCTCGGCGATCATCAACCCACCGCAGGGGGCCATCCTTGCCGTCGCCGCCGGGCAGCAGCGGCCGGTGGTACGCGAGGGCGCGCTGGCGGTCGCGACGGTGATGACATGCACGCTCTCGGTCGATCACCGTGTCATCGACGGCGCCCTCGGCGCGGAGTGGCTGGCCGCGTTCAAGGCGGTGATCGAGGAGCCGCTGAGCTTGATGCTGTGACCACGGCAAGTAAGGCCAGGGGCTCCGGCCCCTGGACCCCGCCCAAGGCGGAGCCTTGAGAATCCATGATCAGGGTTGCGACACCGGACGACGTTCCGACCGTGCTTCGCTTTGTGCGCGCGCTCGCGGAGTACGAGCGGCTCGCGCACGAGGTCCGCGCCACCGAGGCGGATTTCCGCGCCGCCCTGTTCGGCCCTTCGCCACGGGCTCATGCGCTGCTTGCCGAACGCGACGGCGCCGCGATCGGGGCCGCCGTCTGGTTCTATGATTTCAGCACGTTCGAGGGCCGGCCCGGCCTGTTCGTCGAGGACGTGTTCGTCGAGCCCGCGCATCGCGGTGCCGGCGTCGGGCGGGCGATCTTTGCATGGCTGGCACGACGTGCCTTGCAGGAAGGGTGCTCGCGCATGAACTGGTCGGTGCTCGACTGGAACGCGCCGTCGATCGCCTTCTATCGCGGCATCGGCGCAGTGGCGCAGGACGGATGGACGACACAGCGTCTCTCGGGCGACGCGCTCGCAGCACTTGCGAAAGAACGGATTCTCAAGGCTCCGCCTTGAGCGGGTCCAGGGGCGGCGCCCCTGGCCTTTTGCCTTTCCAGAGGAATGAGCA
>DATAYA010000356.1:0-7182 GCA_036272815.1 Acetobacteraceae bacterium | reverse complement strand
CAGCATCGTCATCCCGCCCGCCTGGTCGAGCAGCCCATGCGTGCCCGGCATCGCCAGCAGCCCCGCGATCGCCTCCGCGCGCCAGACCTCCGATGGCGGGAAGGCGCCTGCATGCACCGCCGCCATCGCCGTGGCATGGATCGGGCCGGCGGCGACGATCACGAAAGCGCAGGGCGGGGCGCGGGACGGAGCGGCCGACCGGGCGCGCGGGTCGCGGGCGGTGCCACGTAGAGCGGCTGCGCCGGGCGCGGGGCGCGGCCGGCCGCGATCTGCGCCGCCGCGGCAAGCGCCACCCCGAACGATGCCGGCAGCCGCGCGCTGGTCAGCATGACGTCGTGTCCGCGCGCCGCGAGCCTTGCCGCGACAGCGACCGCCGCATCGCCGGCGACCGCAACCGGCCCCTCCGGCCTTGGCAGCGCGTCCTCCTCGCCGTGCCACACGTCCGCCCCCCGCTCCAGAAAGATGCTGCCGCGACGGTCGTCGATGGCAACCCAGAGCGCCCGGCCGCCGATGTCGGGCAGGCAGGCAGACAGCGCCTCGCCGGTTGTCACTGCGGCGAGCTTCCGGCCCGCGGCAAGGGCGATCCCCTGCGCCAGCGCAATGGCCGCCCGCAATCCGGTGAAGCTGCCCGGGCCGACCGTGACCGCGATCAGGTCGAGACTGCCCACCTCGCAACGGGCCTCGGCCAGCACACTTTCAACCATCGGCGGCAGGGCGACGGCAGCGCCGCGCTCGCCCTCCGTCATGCGCGAGGCGGCAATCCGGCCGTCGGTCACGAGCGCGGCCGAACAGCGCGCCAGGGCGGCGTCGAGCGCGAGGACACGCATCAGGGGACCCCGCCCCGGACGCACATCAGAGGCCGGCGCGGGATGTCCATCAGAGAAGCGTACAAACCTCGTCGAAGTCGAACCGGGGCGCGCGGTCGAATTCGCCCGTGCGGTCGGCGTGTCCGAGGTTGACGAGAAAGTTGGATTTCCAGCCCCGATCGTCGAGGAACGCCTCGTCCACCCGCGCCCGGTCGAACCCCGACATCGGGCCGCAATCGAGCCCGATCGCGCGCGCCGCCATCATCAAATAGGCGCCCTGTAACGTGCCGTTGCGGAATGCCGTCTCCTCGGCCAGCGCGTCGTTGCCGGCGAACCACTCGCGCGCCTCGGCGTGTGGAAACAGCCGCGGCAGGTGCTCGTAGAAGAACGGGTCGTGCGCGACGATCGCGACTATCGGGGCAGCCAGCGTCTTCTCCACGTTCCCGGCCGAGAGCGCCGGGCGCAGCCGCTCCTTCGCCTCCGCGGTGCGGAGGAACACAAACCGCGCCGGCGAGGAATTGGCCGAGGTTGGGCCGAGCTTCAGCAGGTCGAAGACCGCGTGCAGCTCGTCGTCGGTCACCGGCTGGTCGGTCCAGCGGTAGGCGGTGCGGGCGCGTCGGAACAGCGCGTCGAGCGCGGTGTCGTTGACCCCTGCAGCGGCCGGCGAGGCGGTGTCGGGGGACGCGACGTCAGGTGATGACGTCTCGCCGAGCATCGGCTCAGGCATCCACCTGCTCGACGCGCACCACTTCGGGGACATAGTGCCGCAGCATGTTCTCGATGCCGTGCTTGAGCGTGGCGCTGGAGGATGGGCAGCCGCTGCAGGCACCCTGCATATGTAGCCGCACCACGCCGGCGCTGTAGCCGCGGAAGATGATGTCGCCGCCGTCGCCGGCGACCGCGGGGCGCACGCGGGTGTCGATCAGCTCCTTGATCTGGGCGACCACGTCGCTGTCCTCGGGCGCGATCGCGTCCTCCTCGGCAGTCTGGCCCTCGCCCTCGATCGCGGGACGGCCGGCGAGGTAGTGCTCCATGATGGCCCCCAGAACCTGCGGGCGCAGCGCCTGCCACTCGGTGTCCCCGGATTTGGTGACGGTGATGAAGTCGCTGCCGAGGAAGACGCGCGCGACGCCGGGGAGCGCGAAGATGGACCCCGCCAGCGGGCTGCGCACGGCGGCCGCGGCGGCGGCGAAATCGGCGGTGCGGGCGCCGAGCACCTCGCGGCCGGGGAGGAATTTGAGCGTGGCGGGATTGGGCGTGCCCTCGGTCTCGATGAACATCTCTGGCAGCTCCGCTGCAATGATAGGGGACCGATGCGGTCCGCTTCGCTGGATAGATGGCGAAATCGACGGCCGACGCAAGCGCCAGCGAGGACTGCGACAAGACGGGCGCCGCGAGGCTTGCTACATCCTGGGCATGACCGCGCGCTCCCGCGTATGGGCCGACAGCCTGCTGCTCGATCACGGCGCCTTCCGCCTGCTGTGGAGCAACTGGGCGGAAGTGATCCCGGGCCGGCTGTTTCGCTCCAACCACCCGACGCCCGGCCGTCTCGCCGCCGCCGCGCGCCGGCATGGATTGCGCACGGTGATCAACCTGCGCGGCAGCAAGCCCTGTGGCTCGAACACGCTGTCGCGCGACGCGGCGGCGCGGCTTGGCCTCGTCACCTTGGACCTCGACTTCGAGAGCCGCGGCGCGCCGCATCGCGACCGGGTGCTGCGGTTCGTCGAACTCTGGCCGCGCATCGAAGGCCCGGCGCTGCTGCACTGCAAGGCGGGTGCGGATCGCGCCGGGCTGGTGGCGGGAATAGCGCTGCTGCTGGAGGGCGGCACGGCGGCCGATGCGCTGGCGCAGCTCTCCTGGCGCTTCGGCCATGTCCGGCGCTCGCGGACCGGGGTGCTGGATGCGTTCTTCGTGCGCTACGCCGCGGAGGCCGAGGGCCGATTGCCGTTCATCGACTGGGTGGAGCGCGAATACAACGAGGCGGCGCTGCGCCGCGATTTCGTCGCTTGGGGGATCGCCGGGTTCCTCAACGACCAGGTGCTGCGGCGGGAATGACGCCCGGGCCGGCCTTGCAATCCGGCCGAGGCTGTGACGCCATCGCCACGGAGGCAGCTGCATGGCCCTGAGCGCACGCGTGTTCATCGACGGCGAATCCGGCACCACGGGGCTCGGCATCCGCGAGCGGCTGCGTGCGCTGCCGCAGATCGAGCTGCTGTCGATCGATCCCGAGCGCAGGCGCGACCAGCAGGCGCGGCGCGGGCTGATGGCCGAGGCGGATATCGTCGTGCTCTGCCTGCCCGACGACGCCGCCCGCGAATCGGCAGCGCTGGCGGCCAGTCTCGGCAACCGGGCGCCGCGGCTGCTGGATGCCAGTTCGGCGCACCGGGTCGATCCGGCGTGGGCCTACGGCTTTCCGGAGCTGGAGCCCGGCCAGCCGGCGCGCATTGCGGGCGCGGCGCGGGTCGCCAATCCCGGCTGCTATCCAACGGGCGCGATCGCGCTGCTGCGGCCGCTCCGCGATGCCGGCCTGCTGGCCGAGGACGCGGCGATCAGCATCAATGCTGTCAGCGGATATTCCGGCGGCGGCCGCAGCATGATCGAGGCGCACGAGGCGAGCGGCGGACCGGCCTTTGAGCTGTACGCGCTTGATTTCGGCCACAAGCACCTGCCGGAGACGCAGGCGCACGCGCGGCTCAGGCGGCGGCCGATCTTCGTGCCCTCGGTCGGGCATTTCCGGCAGGGAATGCTGGTGAGCGTGCCGCTGCATCTCGACCTGCTGCCAGGGCGACCCTCGCTCGGCGCGCTGCACGACGTGCTGGCGGCGCGTTATGCGGGCGCGGCCCTGATCCGCGTCATGCCGACCGCCTCCGGCGAGCGGATCGAGCCGGAGGCGCTGAACGACACCGACGCGATGGAGCTGCGCGTCTATGGCAGCGAGCCGCATCGGCAGGCAGTGCTGGTCGCGCGGCTCGACAATCTCGGCAAAGGGGCGTCGGGGGCGGCGGTGCAAAATATTCTCCTCATGCTGGAAATGTCCGAACATGGCTGACGATCAAACTCCGATGCGCGTTGGCACGGCCGATGCCCTGCGGCGACCGGGCGGCCCGCTCTATGTGCTGGACGGCGTGGCGCCGGTGATCGCGGCGGATGCCTGGGTCGCGCCGACGGCGGCGGTGATCGGGCGCGTCGAGATCGGGTCGCGGAGCGGCGTCTGGTTTCACTGCGTGCTGCGCGGCGACACCAACTTCATCCGGGTCGGTGCCCGCGTGAACATCCAGGACGGCACGATCGTCCACGTGAACGCCGGGCACTTCCCGACGATCATCGAGGACGACGTGACGATCGGCCACGCCGCCATCGTCCATGCCTGCACGCTGCGCGCCCGCGCGTTCGTGGCGATGGGGGCGACGGTGCTCGATGGTGCGGTGATCGAGGCGGGCGGGGTGCTGGCCGCCGGCTCGGTGCTGCCGCCGGGCAAGGTGATCGGGCCGGGCGAGCTTTGGATGGGCTCGCCCGCGAAGCTGAAGCGGGTCCTGAGCGTCGAGGAGCGGGCCGAGTTCGACCGCACCGCGGTGCACTATGCGGAGCTGGCCGGACGGTATGCGCGGGGGCTTGGATGAGACGACGCCGCCTGCGGTCAGGAGCGCTTTGCATCGCGTTGCTGCTGGCCGGATGCGCCTCGGGTGCGCCGCCGAACGTGGCGGTGCTGCCGCCCGGCGCGTTCGGAGCGGCACCGGATCAGGATCAGGCAGCGCTCGACCAGGCGGAGTATGCGTTCGCCGATCCGGGCCGCATCTACGGCCGGCCGGCAGCGGCGGCGCGGGCAGCGGCGGCAATCGATTATCTGGCCGGCGCGGTCGAGACCGCACCCCGCTGGGCGTACATCGCGCCGGACACGAAACAGGAGATGCTCGACGCGCGCGTGGGCGTGCGGCAGGCACTAGGAATCGCGCCCGATGCGCCCTCGCAAGGCGTGGTCGATGCGCTGCTGACGGCGGCGGACGCGCTCGATGCCGGCAACCGACACGCGGCGGTCTCGGCGTTGCAGGCGCCCGGCTTCACGCTGCCGGCGGGGGTGACGCTCGCGCGGCTCTCGGCACTCCCTTATGTGCAGGCGGCGAACGTAGCGACGCGCGAGGCGTCGGACGCGGCGCAATCGGTCCCAAAGGCGGACTGCGTGGCGTGTCTGTCGGCGCCGCATTTGTAACACCACGGGGCCTGGGGCCGCGGCCCCAGCGGGGTCGAGGGGCAGAGCCCTCGCCCGCTTTCTTGTTTGGGGGCAAGTCATGGACGAGATCGAGACCTTCCGAGCCCGCCTCGCCGCCGCCGGCCTGGACGTGACGTCCGAACAGGCCGCGGGCATTCACGGTGGCTGGGCGAACCTGCAGCAGATGATCGCGATGGTGCGCCGGCCGCGGCCGCCGGAAGACGAGCCGGCGATGATTTTTCTGCCGGAGCAAGGCTGATGGGCGCGATCCCGACCATCGCCGAGGCGTCAAGGCAGATCGCGGCGAAGCAGGTCTCGCCGGTCGAGTTGGCGCAAGCCTGCTTCGACCGCGGGGCGCGGCTGGACGATGCGCTGCACGCCTTCCTGCTGCGCACCGAGGAGCGGGCGATGGCGGATGCGCGCGCGGCCGAGGCGAGGGCGATGCGCGGCCAACGGCGCGGGAAGCTCGACGGCATCCCGATCGTCCACAAGGACATCTACTGCACCGCCGGCATCCGGACGACGGCGCATTCACGGGTGCTGATGGAGCACATGCCCGCGGCCGACGCGACGACGGTCCGCAAGCTCGCCGAGGCCGGCACGGTGATGCTGGGCAAGGTCGCGACGCACGAGTTCGCGATGGGCGGCCCGTCCTTCGACCTGCCGTGGCCGGCGGCGCGGAATCCGTGGGATCCGGCGCATTTCACCGGCGGGTCGTCCTCGGGCACGGGGGCGGCGGTCGCGGCGGGGCTGGCGCTCGGCGGCACCGGGTCGGACACTGGCGGGTCGATCCGCGGGCCGGCGTCGTTCTGCGGGCTTGCGGGGATCAAGCCGACCTACGGGCGGGTCAGCCGGGCGGGCATCCTGCCACTGGCGTTCTCGCTCGACCACGCCGGACCGCTGGCCTGGACGGCGGAGGATTGCGCGCTGCTGCTGGGCGCGATGGCGGGGCACGACCCAGCGGACCCGGCGAGCGCGGATCGCCCGGTGCCGGACTACGCGGCGGCACTGAGCAAGGATATGCGGGAATTGCGCGTCGGCCTGGTGCGGCACTGGCACGAGGACGACACCGAGACGACACCCGCGATGCTGAAAGCGGTGGCGGATGCTGCGGATATCTTCCGCGGTCTCGGCGCGGAGGTCGCGGAGGTGCGGCTGCCGCATCTGGCGGAGTGGGGTGCGTGCAACACGGTCATTCTCCTCTCGGAGGCGTATGCGATCCATGCGCCGTGGCTCGCGACGCGGTTCGCCGAGTATGGCGAGCTGTTCCGCGACCGGCTGGCGTTGGCCTCACTCATCAGCGGGCCGGACTACGTCGCTGCAGGGCGGCGGCGGCGGGAGCTGTGCCGGGAGATGGCGCGGGGGATGGCGGGGTTCGACGTGCTGCTAACCGCCTCGGCCCCGGGCGAGGCGCCGCGCATCGACGCTGTTCCGAAATGGTCGCCGCTCGACAAGCCGGGGTTCAGCCCGCCCGGCAACATCACCGGCTATCCGGCAATGTCAGTCTGCGGTGGCTTCGGCCCGAAGGGACTGCCGCTCGGCATCCAGCTCATCGCCAAGCCCTGGGCGGAGGCGACGCTGCTGGCGGCCGCCCATGCGTTCGAACGGGCGACGCCGTTCCGCGACCGGCGGCCGGAGATGGCGGGATAGGGGTTATGACGTGACGATCGCCGCATCCGGCCCGGACGCGAGATTCAAGAGCTGAACCGGGCACGGTAGTCCTGCGGCGTAGCTGCCAGCAGGCGCAGGAAGCTGCGGCGCATCGTCTCCTCCGAACCGAAGCCGCAACGCTGCGAGATCCGCTTGACCGGCAGGCGTGACTCCGAAAGCAGGCGCCGCGCCGCCTCCACCCGCAGTCGCTCGACGGCGCGCCCCGGCGTCAGCCCGGTTGCCTCCGCATAGTGCCGGCTGAAACTCCGCTCGCTTTCGACGCGCGCCAGTCACGCCGATCGCACGCATGCGACAATACGGGGGCGCTCGAAAAAAACCGATCCGAGGCGGCGAAATCGGACGTCGGCATAGGCGATTCATCCGCTGTCGCCTTCAAGAACCGAACCGGGAGCGGTAGTCTTGCGGCGTTGCCGTGAGCAGGCGCAGGAAGCTGCGGCGCATCGTCTCTTCCGAGCCGAAGCCGCAGCGCTGCGAAATCCGCTTGACCGGCAAACGCGT
>DATAYA010000355.1:0-5754 GCA_036272815.1 Acetobacteraceae bacterium | reverse complement strand
TAGAGGCCGCCGCCGGGACCGCCGAAGACGCTGATGCTGCCCTGGCCGCCGAGGATCGTGCTGGCGTTCGGGCTGCTGTTGATGAAGGTCAGGTGGCCGATGCCGCCGCTGATGAAGTCGCTGGCGCTGCCGCTCGCGCTGATCGTGGCGTTGCCCGTCGTCGCCTGGATGCTGTCGTTGCCGGTCGAGATGACGGTGTCGCTGCCGCTGCCGAGCAGGATCGAGTTGCTGCCGCCGCCGGCCGCGATCTGGTCGTTGCCCGACCCGGCATCGATCGTGTCGTTGCCGGCGCCGGTCGAGATGTTCCAGTTGCCGGTGCCGAAATCCTGGATCATCACCAGGTTGTTGCCGCCGCCGGCCGCGACCGTGCCGGAGCCGCCGCTGCTGAAGAAGCTCAGGTTCCCGGAGCCGGAGAGGATCGACTCGCCAGCAGCGCCACCGCCGAAGATGGTGGCGCTCGGGGCGGTCACGACGACCGCCTTGTAGGCCGCCGGCAGGCTCACCAGGCCAGAGACGGTCTGGATCAGTTCGCCCGTCGTCCCGGCCGCCGCCGGCGGGACCGTGTCCCCCGATTGGCCGCTGTTGATGAAGGTGGTCATGCGGCCGTCATTGACCAGGGTGGTGATAGCGCTGGCGAGGGTACTGGCCAGGGCGGCGTTGGCAGTGGCGCCATAAGGCAGCGTCCATACAATGCCCTTGCCGCCGGCCACGGTGACGTTCGCCATTTTGGCTGCTCCTCGGGTCGTGGATGTTAGCGGCGGTTGTATGCTGCAATGCGGTGTGCACGTCCGGCATGCAATTGTTAATCGGATATCAATTCGCACCGGTCGGTCAGAAAAACGGGCGCACCGGTGCCGCCGCCGCTTCCGGCCGGCGCGCTTGCCGGTCCCGGTTGCCGGTGGGACAACGCCGCTCCGTGCAGTGGAGCGAGCGCGTCATGCAGGTAAGTATCCTCGGGGCCGGCGGCTTCCTCGGCCGGCGGATTGCCGATCATCTGGCGCGCGAGGGGCGGCTCGGTGAGGCCGCGCTCTCCGGGATGACGCTGTTCGACCTCGCGGCCCCGCCGGTGCCGGCTGCCGGTTTTCCGGTCCGTGCGGTCGCGGGCGACGTCGCCGACCTGCCGGAGGCGGCGATCCCGCCGGGCACGGATGTCGTCTTCCACCTCGCCGCCGTGGTCAGTGCGGCGGCCGAGGCCGATTACGATCTCGGCTGGCGGGTCAATCTCGGCGGTGCGCAGGCCGTCGTCGCCGCGTGCCGCCGGCTCGCCCGGCCGCCGCGGGTCGTGTTCACGAGTTCGGTCGCGAGCTTCTCCGGCGGCCAGGACGCGGTGCTGGCGGATGACGCGCGGCAGGTCCCAGCCAACAGTTACGGCGCGCAGAAGGCAGCGGCCGAGTTGCTGCTCGCCGATGCCAGCAGGCGGGGGATGCTCGATCTGGTCTCGATCCGCCTGCCGACCGTCGTGATCCGTCCCGGCCGGCCGAACAAGGCGGCCAGCAGCTTCGTCTCGTCGATCCTGCGCGAGCCGCTGCTCGGGCTGCCCGCGGAGCTGCCGGTGCCTCCGGATTTCGCGGTCTGGATCGCGAGCCCGCGCCGCGCCGTGGAGTGGCTGCTGCACGCGGCGGCGATGGACACCGGCCCGATGCATCTGGATCGCGGCGTCAACCCGCCCGGCATCAGCGTCACGGTCGCGCACATGCTGCAGGCGCTCGATGCCGTGCGGCCCGGCGCCTCCGCCCTGATCCGGCACGTGCCGGACGATGCGGTCCGGCGTGTGGTCGAGACCTGGCCGGCCTCGTTCGAAGCGATGCACGCGCGCACCCTCGGCTTCGCCGCCCACGAGCCGGTGATCGACCTGGTGCGGGCGTTCGTGGCGGATGATCTGGAGGCGACGCGGGCTGACCGGCGGCTGTGATGTCCCGGTTGCTGCGGACCTGCTTCGCGGCCGCTTTCATTGCCGGACTGATCGGCGCGAGTTCCCCCGGCCGTGCCGCCGCGCCGGCCGGCCCGGCCGCATCGGCGCCAGCGCCCGGAACGTCTCCGGCCGATCTGGATCGGCTCGTCAGCGGCGCGATGGCGCAATACAGGCTGAAGGCGATCCTCGTGCAGGTGTCATCGCAGGGGCGCACGACCTATCTGCGGGCACGAGGAGAATCGATGGCCGGCGTTGCGGCTGCACCCGCGATGCACTTCCGCAACGGCGCGTTCGCCTTCACCTACATGTCGACGCTGCTGATGGAGCTGGTGGACCGGCATGTGGTCTCGCTCGACGAGAAACTCGCGAAATTCCTGCCGGACCTGCCCGACGCCGGCAAGATTTCGCTGAAGAACCTTGCCGACATGACCTCGGGCTATGCCGACTACGTCTATCAGCCGGAGGTGCTCGGCGGCACCACGCGCGATCCGTTCCGGCACTGGACGTCGCAGGAGCTGATCCGCATCGGCACCGGCACGCCGATGCTGTTCGCGCCGGGCAGCAACTGGGCGTATTCGCATACCAACTACGTCATCCTCGGCCGCGTGCTGGAGCTGGCGACGCACATGAAGCTCGCCGACGCGCTGCGGCAATACGTGTTGCAGCCGATGCACCTGACGGACACAAAGGGCTTCGACACGCCGGTGATCCCGGAGCCGGTGCTGCACGCCTTCAGCTCCGAACGCCGCGCCGATCTCGGGATCCCCGCCGCCAAGCCGTTCTACGAGGAATCCACCTACTGGAACCCGTCATGGACCACGGCAGAGGGTGCGGTCGAGACGACGAGCATCGCCGACCTGGTGCGGACGATGATCGACGTCGGCACCGGCCGGCTGCTGTCAAAGGCTTCGTTCGCAGCACAGGTGGGGCCGAACCTGGTCGGTTTCGGCCATTCCCAGCCCGGCTGCGCGGCGTGCCGTGCCAACACGACGGCGTTCAACTACGGCCTCGGCGTGCTAAATTTGGGCCCGTGGGTGACGCAGACCAAGAGTTTCGCCGGCAGCGCCGCGTCGGCGGGGTATCTGGCATCGCACGGTCTCGCCATCGCCGTCGTGACGACCAATGGGGCGGGCGCCTACGATGCGAAGGGTGACGCCGTGGACGCGAGCGGGCCGATTTTCGCGTCGATTGCCAACCTGATGGCGCCGGACGCACGGATCGCCATGCCGAAATAGGCGGGTCGGGCGGAGATGCTCGCTGTTTCCGGGATCCGTGCATCTGGCGGCTCGCCAACCCCGCCGGCTGCGTTACAGTCCGACGAAACCGAGAACGGCAAGGGGAGGATCGGGCATGGCAGACGCGGAATACGGCAATGGCGGCGGGCATTCCCCGCGCGCGGTTGCCCTGGTCGGACCCTATGGCAGCGGCAAGTCGACCCTGTTCGAGGCGCTGATGCTGGCCGGCGGCGCCAGCCTGCGCCGCGCCGACCCGCGCACGCGGACCGCCGGGACCGAACTCCGCCTCGGCCATTGCCGGTATCTCGGCGAGGAGTGGGCGATCCTCGACTGTCCCGGCTCGATCGAGTTCGCGCACGAGGCGGAGGCGGCGCTGACGGTTGCCGACATCGCGGTCGTGGTGTGCGAGGCGACGCCCGCGCGCGCCCGGGCGGTGGCGCCGGTGCTGAAGGCGCTGGATGATCGCGGCACCCCGTATCTGCTGTTCGTCAACAAGATGGACGCGCTCGGCGACGGCCATGTGCGCGACACGCTCGCGGCGTTGCAGGCCCATGCGGCGCGGCCGCTGGTGCTGCGGCAGGTGCCGATCCGCGAGGGCGAGCGCGTCACCGGCTATGTCGATGTCGCGAGCGAGCGTGCCTATCGCTACCGGCCGGGCGAGCCCTCGGAGCTGATCCAGCGTCCCTCCGAGATGGCAGAGCGCGAGCGCGAGGCGATGGCGGCGATGATGGAGGTGCTGGCCGACCACGACGACACGTTGCTCGAGAAGGTGCTGGAGGACGTCAAGCCGACCTCGGAGGAAATCTACCGCCAGCTCCACAAGGACCAGGCGGCGGGCGCGCTGGTCGGTGTGCTGCTGGGTGCGGCCGAGCGCGACCACGGCGTCAGGCGGCTGTGGAAGGCGCTGCGCCACGACGGCCCGGACGTGCGCGAGACCGCCGCCGCCCGCGGCATCGCGGCCGAGGGCGAGCCGCTCGCGCAGGTGTTCAAGACCCAGCATGCCGGCCACACCGGAAAGTTGTCCTATGCCCGGATCTGGCGCGGCACGGTCCGCGAGGGGGCGAGCCTGAACGGCGAGCGGCTCGGTGGCCTGTATCGGATGCCGAACGCGGAGCCGGCCAAGGTGGCGGAGGCGGGCGCGGGGGAGGTGGTGGCGCTGGCGCGGCTGACGCAGGCGGCGACCGGCGCCACGCTCTCGCCCTCGGGCCACGCCCCTGCCCTGCCGTTCCCGGAAGCGCCGCCACCGGTCTATGCGCTCGCGATCGCGACCGAGGACCGGCGCGACGACGTCAAGCTCTCCGGCGCGCTCGCGCGGCTGCTGGAGGAGGACCCGGCGCTCTCGCTCCGCCATGAGGCGGAGACCGGCGAGACGGTGCTGTGCGGCCAGGGCGAGATGCATCTCAAGGCGTCGATCGAGCGGATCGGGCGCGCGCACGGCCTGCGCCTCGCCACCGTCCGCCCGCGGGTCGGGTTCAAGGAGACGATCCGCCGCGCCGTCCACCAGCACGCGCGGCTGAAGCGCCAGACCGGCGGCCACGGGCAGTTCGCCGATGTCAAGCTCGACATCGCCCCGCGCGGCCGCGGCGAGGGGTTCCAGTTCAACGACCGGATCGTGGGCGGCGCGGTGCCGCGCAACTTCATCCCCGCGGTCGGCGAGGCGGCCGAGGAGGCGACGCGCAAGGGGCCGCTCGGCTATCCGGTGGTGGATGTCTCGGTGACGCTGGTGGACGGCACGTTCCATGCGGTCGACAGTTCCGACATGGCATTCCGCAGCGCGACGCGGAACGGGATGCAGGAGGCGCTCGCAAAGGCCGACCCGGTGCTGCTGGAGCCGATCGACCAGGTGAGCGTCGCGGTGCCGAACGACTGCACGCCGGCGGCACAGCGGCTGCTGAGCGGTCGGCGGGGGCAGATCCTGGGCTATGCCGAGAAACCGGGGTGGCCGGGCTGGGACGAGGTCGAGGCGCTGGTGCCGGAGGCAGAGCTGCACGACCTCATCATCGAGTTGCGCTCGCTGACGATGGGGCTCGGGACCTATCGCCGCCGCTTCGACCATCTGGCCGAGGCGCAGGGGCGGCTGGCCGAACGCATGATCGCGGAGGCGACGGCGGCGCGATGAGGCGGGGACAGGGGTCCGGCCCCTGCACTAAGCTGGGAGCTGACACCAACCGCCCGAACAAATGACTCCTTGCACTGCCGTCGTCATGCTCGGCGAAGGCCGAGCACCCACGCCTTCCTTCGATCCCGCCGAGAGAAAGTTGTGGATGGCCGGCCGGAGCCTGTCCTCGGGCGGCCTTGGCCCACCCGTGGGCCGGCCATGACGGGATGCGGGCGGGTTATGCCTTGACGTTCAGCAACCCAGCGCTGCCGGCCGAACCGCTGCCATCACTGTCGCCGTCCACCTTGGGCGCCGGCGGCGGGGACGACTTGACCGCAGCGGCCTGCGCCGCGGCCGGAGCCGGCGAGTTGGCGATGCTGGAGATGGACATGGGGACACACCCTTGCGAAGGTCGGTGGGCGGGTCGCGAGATCCTTTCGCCGCTGGGACAGCGCGATCGCTGCGCGCAGGTCCGAGGTTGCGGCGGCGAGCCTTACCACGAGGTGAAC
>DATAYA010000354.1:0-9117 GCA_036272815.1 Acetobacteraceae bacterium | reverse complement strand
CGAGGCAAAGCCGAACGTCGCGGTGCAGGCGGCCACCCGCTTCATCAGCCAGAACAAGGCGGTGATGTTCAGCGGCTGCTGCTCGAGCGCGGTCGCGGTGGCGCTGAACAAGCTGGCGCAACGCGAGAAGGTGATCTACCTGCCCGGCGTCAGCGGCTCCAACGATACCACCGGCAAGGACTGCGTGCGCTATTCGTTCCGCGAGTGCTTCTACGGCCAGACCTCGTCTGCGGCTCTGAGCCCGATCCTGATCAAGAATATCGGGCGGAACAAGAAGGTTGCCTACCTCACGCCCGACTACACCTACGGCCACACTGTCAATCACTCGATGGAGACGTACCTCAAGGAGGGCGGCTGGACCACGGTCACCAACCAGGTCTGCCCGCTCGGGGCGTCGGACTACTCCACCTACCTGCTCAATATCGCCAATTCCGGCGCCGACGTGTTCATCAACATCAACTGGGGCAACGACGCGGTCCTGTCGACCAAGCAGGCCAAGCAGTTCGGCATCCTCAGCAAGCAGACGCTGGTGGTGGCCTACCAGGTGCCGTTCCTGGCCCAGCAGGTCGGGCCCGACATCACGCAGGGCGTCTACACCGCCACCGACTACTGGTGGACAATCGAGGACAAGTACCCGCTGGCCAAGATGTTCAACGATGCGTTCGAGAAGAAATACAACTACAAGCCGGAATGGAGCGCCAACACCGCCTACATGCAGGTCGCGATGTGGGCGAACATGGTCGAGACCGCCAAAAGCTTCTATCCGCCCGATATCATCAAGGCCTACGAGTCGGGCCAGCACATGAAATCGACGGTGGGCGACGTCTATTTCCGCGCCGCCGACCACCAGCTCGTCCGCCCGGTGATCGTCCAGAAAGGCAAGACGAAAGCCGCGATGAAGAGCCCCGACGACTACTGGGAAACCGTCGAGATCGTGCCCGGTGCAGGGCTGATGCAGCCGCCCGGCGCGTTCGACTGCAAGCTCGGCCCGTTGACCTGAACGGAAGCGGCGGCGGCGCCGAACCGCACCGGCGCCGCCGCGGTCGCCCATGCTGACCTGGCCCAACTTCGTCGCCCAGTTCTTCAACGGGCTGGCACTCGGCACCCTGCTCGCCCTCATCAGCTCGGGGCTGACGATCATCTACGGCACGCTCGGCGTGCTGAACCTCGCCCATGGCGCGATGTTCATGCTTGGCGGCTATGCCGGGTATGCCGTTTGGTCGGCGACCCATTCCTTCGTGCTCGCCGTGATCGGCGGCACCGCGGCGCTCGCGATCGTGGGCGTGGTGACGGAGCGCGGCGTGATCCGCGCCTTCTATCGCCGGCCGCCCGAGGACCAGATCCTGGTGACGTTCGGCATCGGCATCGTGCTGGTGGAGCTGGTGCGGCTCGGCTTCGGCAGCCTCTCGCTGCAGGTGCCGCCGCCCGCCTGGGCCGGCGGGATCACCCGCCTGGGCTTCATGTTCTATCCGACCTACCGGCTGTGGGCGCTGGCGATCACCGGCGCGGCGCTGGCCGGGCTGTACGCGCTGCTGTACCGCACCCGGATCGGCATGATCGTCCGCGCCGGGATCGAGGATGCCGGCATGGTCGACATCCTCGGCATCAACGTGGATCGCGTGTTCATGCTGGTGTTCGGCATCGGCGCCGCCGCGGCAGGCTTCGCCGGCATCATCAATGCGCCGGTAGCGGCGCTGACGCCCGACATGGGCGACACGATCCTGGTCGAGACCTTCGTGGTCGTGGTGATCGGCGGCGTCGGCTCGTTCCCCGGCGCGATCCTGGGCGGGCTGATCGCGGGCGAATTGCTGAGCCTCACCTCGATGGTCGATCCGGCCTATTCGGACGTCGTCCTGTTCGCGGTGATGACGCTGGTGCTGGTGGTGCGCCCGCGCGGCCTGCTCGGCGCGATCGGCCGCGCATGATCCGCCGCGCCGCCCGCAGCACCTGGCCACTGCCCGCGATCGCCGCGGCGACGGCCGCAGGACTGGTCGCAGCACCCTTCGTGCTGCCGCTGATCGGCTTCGCGCCGGGCACGGTCAACCAGGTGATCGTCTGGGGCATCTTCGGCATCGGCTTCGACATCCTGTTCGGCTTCACCGGCCTGCTCTCCTTCGGGCAGAGCGCCTTCTTCGGCACCGGCGGCTTCGTGGCGGCCTATCTGCTGACCAACAACATCCTGGGCAGCGTGCTCGGCGCGCTGCTGCTCGGCATCATCGCCGCCGCGGCGGCGGGCGTGCTGGTCGGGCTGATCGCTCTGCGCCGCACCGGCATCTATTTCGCGATGATAACCGTCGCCATCGCCGAAGTCTTCTTCTTCGTCGAGAACTCGCCGCTGTCGGCCTATACCGGCGGCGAGAACGGCATCCCCGGCGTGCCGGCGCCCACCTTCGCGATCGGCTCGTGGCGCCTGCACATCGGCACCGGCTGGTCGATGTACGGCTTCCTCGCCGCCTGCTTCTTCCTCTGCCTCGTGCTCGCGGTGCGGATCGTGCGCTCGCCCGTGGGTGCCGTGCTGACCGCGATCCGCGACAACCCGGAGCGGGCGCGCGCCGTCGGCCACGCGGTCCATGCCTACAAGCTGCTCGCCTTCGTGATCGCCGCCGCCTTCGGCGGTCTTGCGGGCGGCCTGCTCGGGGTGCTGCAGGGCTACATGCCGCCCGACGCCTTCACCTTCGACACCTCCGGCCAACTGGTGATGCAGACCGTGATCGGCGGCGCCGGCACCCTGGTCGGGCCGCTGCTCGGCGCCGCGGTGTGGCTCTATCTGCGCGACTTCCTGCAGCAGGATCTGGGCCTCGGTGCGTCGTGGAAGCTGGCACTCGGCGTCATCTTCGTCCTGCTCGTCTGCTTCCTGCGCCGCGGGCTGATCGGCGGCCTGCGCGACCTGCTGGCGCGCGCCGGCGCGGCCGCCCCTGATGAGCCAACGGCGGAGGCGCCGGCGCTCCCGTCCGCCACCCTCACCAGCGTCGGGCCGGCACGCCGGCGCGCGGCCGTCTCCGCCAGCGGTGCCCCGGTGCTAGAGGCGCGCGGCGTGACCAAGCGTTACGGCGGCATCGTTGCCAACCGCGACATCGATTTCAGCGTCGCCGAGGGCGAGCTGCGCGGCGTGATCGGCCCGAACGGTGCCGGCAAGAGCACCTTCTTCAAGCTGCTGACCTGCGAGGTGCATCCCTCCGCCGGGCAGATCCTGTTCCACGGCGCGGACATCACCGGCCATGACGTCACTCGCGTCTGCCAGCTCGGTCTGACCAAGAGCTATCAGGTCAACCAGCTCTTCACGCATCTTACAGTGCGGCAGAACGTGATGATCGCAGCTCTCGCCGAACGACGCGGGAGCTTCCGCCTCGACCTGCTGCGCCGGATCGACCGCGTCCCCGGTCTCGCGACCCAGGTCGAGCAGACGCTCGGCCTCGTCGGCCTCGCATCCCGCGCCGATCGGTCGGTCTCGGAACTGGCCTATGGCGAGAAGCGGCGGCTGGAGATCGGGCTGGCGCTGGCGACCTCGCCCTCGCTGCTGCTGCTCGACGAGCCGCTCGCGGGGATGAGCCCGCGCGAGCGCGCCGAGACGGTGCAGCTCCTGAAGAACATCCGCCACGGCCGCACGCTGGTCGTTGTCGAGCACGACATGGACGCGGTGTTCGAGCTGGCAGAGCAGATCACCGTGCTGCACGAGGGCAGCATCCTCGCCGAAGGCACGCCCGCCGAAATCCAGCGCAACAGCTTCGTGCGGGAAGCCTATCTCGGAGGCGTTGCCGCAGCATGAGCCTGCTCGAAGCCGAGCACGTCCACAGCTATTACGGCGACAGCCACATTCTTTTCGACGTCGGCCTGCGCGTCGAACGCCACGAGGTCGTCGCCCTGCTCGGCCGCAACGGTGCGGGCAAGAGCACGACCTTCAAGACGCTGATGGGCGTGGTGCGTGCCCGCGCCGGCCGCATCATGCTCGACGGCACGCCGATCACGGCGCTGAAGCCGCACGCGATCGCAGCCCTCGGGATGCAGCTCGTGCCGGAGGACCGGCGCGTCTTCGGCAGCCTGAATGTGGAGGAGAACCTCGTCCTCGCCGGCCTGAGTGCCGCCGGACGCTGGCCGATCGCACGCATCTGGGAGATGTTCCCCCGCCTCGCAGAGCGCCGCCGCAGCCGCGGCACCGACCTCTCCGGCGGCGAGCAGCAGATGCTCGCGATCGCCCGCGCCCTGGTGCGCGGCCCGAAGATCATCCTGCTCGACGAGCCGTTCGAGGGTCTCGCCCCGATCATCGTGCAGAACCTGCTCGGCGTCTGCCGACAGCTCGCGCAGGCAGGTCAGACGATCGTGATCGTCGAGCAGAACGTGCAGGCGGCGATCAGCCTCGCCGACCGCGCCTATGTGCTGAACAACGGGCACGTGGTGGAGGAGCTGTCGGCGGCCCAGATGCGGGCGGCCCCGGATGTGCTGCACCAGCATCTCGGGGTGTGAAGGCCAGCCGCGAGGCCGGCGCGCTTGAAAGCGATGACTATATCCCACTAGGATCATTTGTGGCCGCCATTGAACGGCCAGGGTAATCTCCCCGCACACAGGGCGATCTCCCGCACACTGGGCGCCTCCCGCCGCTTCAGCGGCAGCCCGAACGACCCGCAGGAGTGGCTCGGGACATGTCTCACAGCATCACGGCGAGCCCGGCCCGGGGCACCCTCAACCGGCGCACGGCGCAACTGGCCACGATGGCGTTGGTGTTCGGCGCATCCGTTCTGGTCGTGCTGCTGCTCCAGGTCAGGAACGGGATCTACGGTGCCGAGCTGGTCTATGACGAGTCGTCGCATTACGTCTCCGGCGTCATGATCCATGACTACCTGGTCCAGCACCAGGTGCTCTCGCCGGTGACGTTCCTGAGAGTTTTCGAGGGCCACTATCCCCTGGTGGGGATCGGCCATTGGGGACCGCTCTATTACGTCGTCGAAGCCGTCTGGATGATCTTCGCCGGCTCCAGCCGGGCTTCGGCGCTCGTGCTCGCGGCCGTCATCGCCGCACTGATCGCCACCTGCGTCCACACGATCGTCGCCAGGCGCTTCGGCGCCGTGCTCGGCGCGGCCGCGGCACTCCTGTTCCTGATCTCTCCGATGGTCCAGTCGAGCGCGGGCGAGGTCATGCTGGACCTGCCGATCGCACTTCTGTGCCTGCTCGCGGCACTTGCCTATGCGCGGTTCCTGGACCGGCCGACCGCATTATGGTCGGCGCTGTTCGGGCTGCTGGCGGCCGCCGCGCTCCTGGTGAAGGGCAACGCCGCGTGCCTCGCGTTGCTGCCGCCGCTTGCCGTACTGATCGGCCGCCGCTTCGATCTGCTGTCCCGTTGGTCGTTCTGGCTTCCGGTGCCGATCGTCCTTTTGCTTGCAGCGCCCTGGTACGCGTTCACCTACGGCATGGTGGCCGCCGGCTTTCGCTATAGTTGGGGCCTGCATTACACGACGGTCGCCGTCGCCGATAACGCTCGCAGCCTGCTGCAAGCGGTCGGCCCGATCGTGCTGGCACTCGGTCTGCTGGGGTTTCTGCTCGTCCTCGTCCGGCGCACCCGGCTCGCGCTCGACGGCGTGACGGTGAGTGCGGCGTCGCTCCTGATCGCGGTCTGGCTGTTCCAGATCATTGTGCCGGCCGCGATCCAGAGCCGCTACCTGGTGCCGGACCTGCCTCCCCTGCTGTTCCTCTCGGCGCTCGCGACATACTGGATCATCGATCGGGTGGTCCCGTCGGGTGCGCAGCGCCCGAGGTGGCAGCGAGACGGGGCCGTCCTGATCGGGGCGGCGGTCCCGCTTCTCGCGATCCTGCCATATGCGGCGGCCGAGCAACCGAAGCAGCGGCTTGGCATCGACCCCGCCGTCGCCGTGCTGTGGCATGATGTCGATGCACGCAATCCCACCGTCCTGCTTGCGACGGATGGCGTGGGAGAGGTCGCCGCCCTCTCGTCGATCGTCGCGAACAGACCGAAGCAGCCGGCGATGTTCGTCGTGCGCGGCTCGCGTCTGCTCGGCGGCGGCGGATACAACACCTCCGAATACAGGCCTCGTTTCGCCACCATCGCCGATGTGCAGCGCGCCATCGACCGTTACGCGATCCGCTTCGTGCTCTACCGCAGCACCCGCCGGCCGGGTGACTGGGCGCATGTGCAGCAGGTCGCCGACGCCGCGAACGCGGAACCCGATCGCTGGAAGCTGCTCTACCGGAATGTTCAGCCGCACTACGACGTCCGGCTCTATGAGATCAAAGGCAATCGCGATTTGCGCGACGGCGGCCGGCCGCTGCTGCGGCTCAGCGGGCCGCGCGCCTTCCGGGACAAGACCGCGGGCCGGCAATCGGCCGCTCCGCAGGCCCCGGCCGGTGCGAGTGAGGCGGTGCCGTGAGCCTGACCGCCTCGCGCGAAGGCCCGCCCGGGATGACGGCCGACACCCCGGCGGCGGCACGGCCTCCCTGGATGGGGCGCCTGCGCATCGCGGTGATGATCCCCTGCTACAACGAGGAGCATGCGATCGCGAACGTAATCTCCGACCTTCGGCGGGCGGTGCCGGAGGCGTCGGTCTTCGTGTTCGACAACAACTCGAGCGACGACACCATAGCGGTGGCGCGCGCCGCCGGCGCGGAGGTGTGCAGCGAGCCGCAGCAGGGCAAGGGCCATGTCGTCCGCCGCATGTTCGCGGACGTGGAAGCCGACGTCTACGTCCTGATCGACGGCGACGACACGTACGATGCCGCAACGGCGCCGGAGATGATCCGCAAGCTGGTCGAGGAGCGGCTCGACATGGTGACCGGCACCCGCGTCTCGACCATCGAGGCCGCCTATCGTCGCGGCCATCGCCTCGGCAACCGCGTCCTGACCGGGATCGTGCGGCACATCTTCGGCGACCGGATCACCGACATGCTGTCCGGCTATCGCGTGTTCTCGCGCCGCTTCGTGAAGTCGTTTCCGGCCCTGTCGACGGGGTTCGAGACCGAGACGGAGTTCACCATCCACGCGCTCGAGCTGAACATGCCGCTCGGCGAGGTGGAGACGGCCTACAAGGACCGCCCGGCCGGATCGGCATCGAAGCTGCGCACCTATGTCGACGGGATGCGCATCCTGCGTGCGATCGTCCTGCTGGTGAAGGAGGAACGGCCGCTGCAATTCTTCAGCGCGGCCGGCGGCGTGCTGATGCTCTGCGCCCTGGCGCTCGGCCTGCCGGTCGTCGCCGAGTACTGGCAGACGCATCTGGTGCCGCGCCTGCCGACAGCGGTCCTGGCCGCCGCCCTCATCCTCCTCGCCTTCCTCTCCATGGCCTGCGGCCTGATCCTCGATTCCGTGGCACTCGCAAGGAAGGAGGCGAAGCGGCTGGCCTATCTCCGGACGCCCCTGGCCGACATCCGCGCGATCGCCGGTGCCAGGGAACAGGCGGTCCCGACCGGCCTGACCCGCTGATACTCGGCATCGTCGTCGGCCTCGCCGCCGAGGCCCGGCTCGCGCGGCCGCTCGATGGCGTGGTTGCGATCGGCGGCGGCACGGAAGCCGGCGCGCGGGACGCGGCGGGGCGTCTGCTCGCGCGAGGCGCGGCGGCACTGGTGAGCTTCGGCCTCGCCGGCGGCCTCGATCCGGCGCTGCGGCCGGGCGCGATCCTCATCCCCGCCGCGGTGCGCGCTGACGACCGGCTGTGGCCCACGGACCCGGCGCTCGCCCGGCGGCTCGGCACGCCTGACCCGCGCATGATCCTGGGCGATGGCGCGATCGTCGCGACCGCGGCCGAGAAGGCGCGGCTGCACGCCGCCACCGGCGCCGTCGCGGTCGATCTGGAGAGCGGCGCTGTCGCCCGGGCGGCGGCGGCGGCCGGGCGCCCGTTCGCCGTCCTGCGCGTCGTCTGCGATCCGGCCTTGCGCGATCTGCCGCCGCTCGCGCGCGAGGCACTCGGCGCCGGTGGACGGGTCGCGGTTTCACGGGTGCTGCGGAGCCTGCTAAGCCAACCGGGGCAGCTCGGAAGCCTGCTCGCGCTGGCCCGCGACGCCGCCGCCGCACGCCGCGCGATGGCTTTGCATCTGCGGCACCTCGGCCGCTGAAGCCGCAAACAGGGAGAGACGCATGGAGCCGATCAAGCCGATCAAGACCTACACCGCGATGGCGGACCCGCAGGCACGGCCGCGCTACACCGGCATCCCGACCTTCTTCCGCGCGCCCGCGACCGAGGACCTCGCCGGGACCGACATCGGCGTGATCGGCGTGCCCTTCGACGGCGGCGTCACCAACCGCGCCGGCACCCGCCACGGCCCGCGCGAGGTGCGCAACCAGTCGAGCCTGATCCGCATGCTCAATCCCGCGACCGGCAGCGCGCCGTTCGGGTCCTTGCGCGTCCGCGACCTCGGCGATTGCTGGATCGAGGAGCCCTACGCGCTCGCCACCGCGCACGAGGAGATCGAGACCTATTACCGTCGAGTGGTTGCGGCCGGCGTGATGCCGCTCTCGGTCGGCGGCGACCATTCGATCAGCCTGCCGATCCTGCGCGCCGTCGCGGCCGGCCGGCCGGTCGGGATGATCCATATCGACGCCCATGCCGATACCGGGGGCGACTACATGGGCAGCCGCTTCCACCACGGCGCCCCGTTCAGCCGTGCCACCGACGAGGGCCTGCTCGACCCGAAGCGCGTCATCCAGATCGGCATCCGCGGCAGCAGCAACGATCCCGACATGTGGGGCTACAGCCGGCGCGCGGGGATGCGGGTGCTGCCGATGGAGGAGTTCCACGACCGCGGCTGGCGCTTCGCGCTGGAGGAGGCGCGGCGGGTCGCCGGCGACGGTCCGACCTATCTCTCCTTCGACATCGACAGCCTCGATCCCGTGTTCGCCCCCGGCACCGGCACGCCCGAGGCGGGCGGGATCACCACGCTGGAGGCGCAGCGCCTGCTGCGCGGCCTGATGGGACTCGATTTCGTCGGCGGCGACCTCGTGGAGGTCTCGCCGCCGTTCGACGTGGGCGGCCTGACCGCGTTCCACGGCGCCTCGATCTTGTTCGAGATCCTTTGCGTGCTCGCGGACGCACGGCAGCGGCAGCGCTGAACCCGGAGGCGGGAAGGAAACATGGACCTCAAGCTCACTGGCAAGCGCGCGCTCATAACCGGCGGCTC
>DATAYA010000353.1:0-4356 GCA_036272815.1 Acetobacteraceae bacterium | reverse complement strand
CCTCTCCCCGACCCTGTGCGGCAAGGGGAGAGGGCGTATTTCTCCCGTTGCGGGACCATGACGCCGGCTGACCCGCGCGATAAGATCCCGGCATCGCCCCGGCATCGCGAGGGAACACCCGATGAAGATCACGAAGCTGCTCACCTACGTCGTCCCGCCGCGCTGGGTGTTTCTCAAGGTGGAGACCGACGAGGGGATCTCCGGGTGGGGCGAGCCGATCGTGGAGGGGCGCGCCGAGACGGTGGCGGCGGCGGTGCATGAACTCGCCGACTACCTCGTGGGCTGCGATCCCGGGCGGATCGAGGACCATTGGACCGTGCTTTATCGCGGCGGCTTCTATCGCGGCGGCGCGGTCCATATGAGTGCGGTCGCCGGCATCGACCAGGCGCTGTGGGACATCAAGGGGCGCGCCCTCGGCGTGCCGGTCCACGCGCTCCTCGGCGGCCAGTTGCGGGATCGCATAAGGGTCTATTCCTGGATCGGCGGCGACCGCCCGGCCGATGTGGCGACGGCGGCGCGGGCGGTGGTCGCGCGCGGCTTCACGGCGGTGAAGATGAACGGCACCGAGGAGATGCAGTTCGTCGACAGTCACGCCCGCGTCGATGCGGCGGTCGCCAATGTCGCCGCGGTGCGCGAGGCGGTCGGGCCGCATGTCGGCATCGGCGTCGATTTCCACGGCCGCGTGCACCGGCCGATGGCGAAGGTGCTGATGGCGGCGCTCGAACCGTTCAAGCTGATGTTCATCGAGGAGCCCGTGCTGTCGGAGAACGCCGAGGCGCTGCGCGAGATCGCGCAGGGGTGCAGCACGCCGATCGCGCTCGGCGAGCGGCTGTTCTCGCGCTGGGACTTCAAGCGCATCCTCGAACAGGGCTGCGTCGACATCATTCAGCCCGATCCGTCACATTCAGGGGGCATCACCGAGACCCGCAAGATCGCGGCGATGGCGGAGGCATACGACGTGGCGCTGGCGCTGCACTGTCCGCTCGGGCCGATCGCGCTGGCGGCGAATCTGCAGCTCGACGCGGTCTGCTATAACGCGTTCATCCAGGAGCAGAGCCTCGGCATCCACTACAACCAGGGCAACGATCTGCTGGACTACCTCAAGGACCCGAGCGTGTTCGCCTACAGCGACGGCTTCGTGGCGATCCCGCAGGGGCCGGGTCTCGGCATCGAGGTGGACGAGGCGGCGGTGGTGCGGCAGGCCGCCATCGGGCATCGCTGGCGCAACCCGGTCTGGCGCCATGCCGACGGCAGCTTTGCGGAGTGGTAGCGGCGTGATCGGGGTCGCCCAATGATCGGCGTTGACCAGTGATCGGCGTCGATTGGGGCACCAGCAGTTTTCGCGCCGTGCGGTTGGCCGCGGACGGTTCGGTGTTGGCGCGGATCGAGACGCCGCAGGGGATCATGGCGGTCGCCGAAGGCGGCTTTGCCGGGACGCTGCGCACCGCGGTCGGACCCTGGCTTGCGGCGGGCGAGCGGCGGGTGTTGCTGTGCGGCATGGTGGGCAGCCGGCAGGGCTGGGCGGAGGCGGCCTATCTCGACTGCCCGGCCGGCCCGGAGGAACTGGCGGCGGCATTGCTGCCGGTGGCGTTCGGCGGTGCCGAGGTGCGGATCGTGCCCGGCCTCGCGGCCGCGGACGCCGACGGCGTGCCGGAGGTGATGCGCGGCGAGGAGACGCAGGTGGCGGGGGCGGCGGCGCTGCTTCCGGACGCGCGGATTGCCTGCCTGCCGGGGACACACTCCAAATGGGTGCGGCTCGAAGCCGGCCGCATCGCGGGCTTTGCGACGCATCTCACCGGCGAGGCGTTCGCGGCCCTGCGCGGGCATACCATCCTCGGGCGGATGATGCGCGCGGGGAATACCGACCGGGCGGCGTTCGACCGGGGCGTGGCCCGCGCAGGGGAGGCGGGCGGCCTGCTGCACCATCTGTTCGGCGTCCGCGCGCTGGCGCTGTTCGGCCGGCTCGCCGAGACGGAGGGCGCGTCCTACCTGTCCGGGCTGCTGATCGGCCATGAGGTGCGGGCGGCGCTGCGGGAGGATGCGGGGCCGGAGGATGCGGGCCCGGAGAATGCGGGAGTGGTGCCGGTGATCGGCGAGGCCTCGCTCGCGGCACTCTATGTGCGGGCGATCGCGGCCTGCGGCGGGCGGGCGGAAACGCTGGCGGGCGACCATGCGGCGGCGGGGCTGGCGCGGATCGGCGGTCTGGCGTCATGGAGCTGAAACAATATCTCGAACGCTGTCCGCTGGTCGCGATCCTGCGCGGCGTGCGGCCCGACGAGGTGGAGGCGATCGCGCAGGCCCTGGAGGCGGCGGGGGTCGCTATCGTCGAGGTGCCGCTCAACTCGCCCGACCCGATGGCGAGCGTCGCCCGCCTCGCCGCCCGGTTCGGCGAGCGGCTGCTGATCGGCGCCGGGACGGTGATGCAGCCGGCCCAGGTGGCGGAGATCGCAGCGGCCGGCGGGCGGCTGGTGGTGACGCCGCACGCGGATGCGGCGGTGGTGCGGGCGGCGAAGGCGGCCGGGCTGATCGCTGTGCCCGGGTTCTTTTCCCCCGCCGAGGCGTTCGCGATGCTGGCCGCCGGGGCGGACGCGATCAAGCTGTTCCCCGCCGAGGCCGCGAGCCCGGCGGTGGTGCGGGCGCTGCTCGCCGTGCTGCCGGCGGGGACGCGGGTGCTGCCGGTGGGCGGCATGGCGGCGGACAATCTCACGGCGTGGCGGGCGGCGGGGTCGGCGGGGTTCGGCATCGGCTCGGCGATCTACAGGCCGGGCGACGACGCGGCGACGGTCGGGGCGAAGGCGCGTGCGCTGCTCGCGGCGCTCGCGTCCGGATGAGCGCTGACGGGGGGATGGCGGTGATTTCGGCCTGATCCCGCTCCACGCTGGCGAGGAGCGGTTGCGCTGGCGTGGCGGGCGCGGGAGCTGACCGCGGAGTGACCAATGCAGGCTCCGCGGCCCTGCATTGACCCCGCGATCTCGCGCCACGACATGTCGACCACCACATGCGAAGCCCTGGCACATGCGAAACTCTGGCCGACGCCCGGCCGGAGCGCCTATGCTGCGCCGCACTACCTGCCCGCGAGGATCACGCCCGTGCCCGACCTGCTGCCCGCAGCCGTCCCCGTCACATGGCCGCAGCCGCGCCCGGAGGCGGCGCGGGGCGATCGCTATGGCGGGCTCGGGCTGGCGAGCGTGATCGGGCGGGGACTGCGCGGCCGCTGCCCGGCCTGCGGCGAGGGACGGCTGTTCGCGGGATTTCTTGCCGTGACGCCGGAATGCGCACGGTGCAAGGCACCGCTGGGGCGGCTGCGGGCGGATGATGCGCCGCCCTATTTCACCATCTTCATCACCGGGCATCTGGTCATCCCGATGGTTTTCTATCTCGGCGAGTCCTCTCTCTCATTCGTGGCCCAGGGGCTGATCGCGCTGCCGCTGACGGCGGCGATCGCGGTCGGGCTGCTGCGGCCGGTAAAGGGGGCGACGGTGGGGGTGATGCTGCGGCTCGGTCTCGCCGCGCCGGAGCCGGAGCCGGACCCCCGCTGCCAATGAGCCCGGTCCGATGAGCCGGGCCGCCGTGCCGGAGGTCCCAGAGGTGGCCGGGGGGGTGGCCGGGAGGGCGGCCGGGCGGCTGGCGCGGGTGGTGCTGGAAGGCGAGGCGCTGACCCGGCTCGACCCGTGGCAGGAGGCGGACCGGGCGCAGGCGGTCGCCGATCTCGCGGCCGAGAACCGCTTTCGCCTGACCGGCGGCCCGCGCGCCGGCGGCGGCCATGGCGGGGCGGCCGCCGGCCCGTATGTGCTGCATCTGGCGATCCATGACGGGCGGCTGGTGTTCGACGTGCGCGACGCGGCGGATGCGCAGCTGACGGCACTGGTGCTGGCGCTCGGGCCGTTCCGGCGGCTGGTGAAGGACTACCAGATGCTGGTCGAGAGCCATGTGAAGGCGGTCGAGGAAGGCCGCGAGGAGCGCATCCAGGCGATCGACATGGGAAGGCGGGGGCTGCACGACGAGGGGGCGGCGCTGATGCGCGAGCGGCTGCACGGAAAGGCGGAGATCGACTTCGAGACGGCGCGGCGGCTGTTCACGCTGGTGTGCGTGCTGCATCAGCGGGGGTGATTGCAGCCGGTCGCCACGCGGCACTGGATACGCTACAGATATTCCTTCGCGGAGCAACCGCAATGACGCAGGCGACGGTCGGCAAGTGGGGCAACAATCTCGCGGTTCGTCTGCCGAGCGAGATCGTCCGGGCGGCCCGGCTGCACGACGGCGAGCGCGTCGAGATTGAAGCGCGGGAGGGCGCTGTCATTATTCGGCGTGCCGAGCCGCGCATCGTCCTGGAGGAGTTGTTCCGCGGCCAGAGCC
>DATAYA010000352.1:0-8045 GCA_036272815.1 Acetobacteraceae bacterium | reverse complement strand
CGGCGGTCGCACTCTACGAGATGACCCGCCCATGAGCCCCGATCCCATGAGCCCCGATTCCATGAGCCACGCTCCCGGATTCGAACCCGATCGCGCCGCCGCCGCCCTGCTCGACGCACGCGGCCGCCGTCAGCGGATGACGCCCCTGGACGGTGACCTCCGCCCGCCCGATCTCGCCGCCGGGGTCGCGGTGCAGCGTGCGCTGGCAGGCCGGGTCGCCGCCGTGCCGCCTGCCGGCTTCAAGATCGGTGCGACGGCGCGGCGGATGCAGGAGTATCTCGGCCTCGACGGTCCCGCCGCCGGCTTCATGCCGCGCGAGGGCCTGCACGAGAGCGGTGCCGTGCTCGGCTTCGCGGATTTCCTCGCCGTCGGCGTCGAGTGCGAGCTGGCCGTGCGGCTCGGCCGCGACCTCCCGCCCGCGCCCTGCACGCCGGACGCGGCGGCCGATGCGGTCGGCGAGTTGTTTGCCGCGATCGAGATCGTGGAGAACCGCTATCCCGACCTCGCGGCACTCGGGACGCCGACGCTGGTTGCCGATCAGGTGTTCCATGCCGCGGCCGTGTTGGGTGCGGCACATCCGGGCTGGCGGGGGCTCGACCTGGTGGCCGTGCCCGGCCGCATCACGGTCGATGGCGCCGAACGCGGCGCCGGCCGGGGCGGCGACCTGCTCGGCGATCCGATGCGGGCGCTGGCCTGGCTCGCCGGTTCCGAGGTCGCGGCGGCGTTCGGGGGCCTGCGCGCCGGGCAGGTGGTGCTGCTCGGCAGCGTGACGCCGCCGATCTGGCTCGACGCGCCCGGCGCGGTCGAGGTCGCGTTCGCGCCGCTGCCACCGGTCCGCCTCACGTTCCGGTGATCGCGGCGCCAACGCCGTCTTAACCCGGACCCGGCATGCTGCGTCCATGCCGTCCGCGTGGGAACATCTGTCGGAGGAGTGCCAGCTGCAGGTCGCGGAGGCGGCCATGCAGCGCGCCAACGAGATCCTTGCGCGGCAGGCGGAAGCGATGGCCGAGGAGATCGCGCAGGGCGACCTCCCGGACCGCGGCGGTGCCGAGGCGCTGCGCCTGTTCGCGAGCCTGATCCGGAAAGCGCAGCTCCATTGGGGACATGCCGCCGGCCACGCTTGATCCGGCTGCGCTCAGCCCCGCAGCGAGCGCGAAAGCTCCGCCTTCGACATCTTGGAGCGGCCTGGGATGCCCTCGCGGGCGGCCTCCTTGTAGAGCTGCGCCCGGGTCTGGCCGCCCTCGTTCTCGGCCTTTGCCGTGCGCCCGTGGCGCTCGCGTGACTTGGTCTCCGCCAGCCGGCGCCGGTTCTGCTGCGGCGATTGCTGGTTCGAGGCGCCGGCCTCGCTCAACGCGATCGCGACCGCCTGGCGCGGGTTGCGGACGCGTCCGCCCTGGCCGCTTGTCAGCTCGCCATGCTTGAACTCGTGCATGACGCGGCCGACCGTCTCCTGCTGTGCCTTCGTCTCCTTGGCCATCCTTGCGTCTCCACCGACTTTCGCGAAACGCGACCGGCCTGGCGGAGTTCGCGCAAGCGGGCGTGGATCAGCAGTGCGGGGAGGATGGCACGCTGAGCGTCTTGAGCGTCCCGTCCATTACGAAATCGCCGAAATCCATGCGCAGCGCGTTGGCGACGCCGCCCTGCCAATAGCGCATCCCCACCTCGTAATCCGGCATCAGCGTGCCCGGCTTGCGGCTGAAGAAGGCGACGTGGACATGCCCGCTCGGCTGCGGCGAGAGGGCGGCGAAGGCGACCGGCTTCGGCTTGTTCCAGCCCTCGATCAGCACGAACGTGTCCTGCGCGCCGTCGGTGCCGGTGCCGTCGAACAGCGGCACGGCGACGAAATGCTGCCCGGCCTCGGCGGCGGCGATGATCATGGCGGTGTGCGTGGTCGGCAGCAGGGTGCCGGCTGGCAGAGTAACGACTTCCGGCTTCGGCTGCGTGTAATGGACCACGCCGGGACCGCCGAGGCGGGCGAGGCTGGCGGTGCCGTCCACTTCCTCGGTCACCGCGCCGTCGGTGGTCTGGCGCAGGTGGAAGTTCATCTGGCGGCCGTCCTTGCTCTCCCAGGTGGCGTAGTCGGAGATCGTCTTGACGTCCGTGCCGTCGTTGTTGCTGAGGGTCATCTCCAGCCGCTGCTGGCTCGCCCAGGCGTGGCAGACGTCTTCGACCTTGTAGGTCATGGTGCCGGTCGCGCCGATGACGTTGCCGTGGGCGCGCTCCAGTTGCAGCGTGTAGGTCGCGTCCTGTCCGGTCAGCCGTGCGGCGGCGTTTTCGATCGCGCTGGCCGGCGGCGGCGCGGAGCCGCCAGGCGCGGCGGCGGTCCCGGCGCTCCCGGTGGTGCCGATGGCGGCGGCGCGGCTGGCCGGCATCGCGCACAGCACGGGGACGCAGAGCAGCAGGGCGGCCAGGATCGCGGGCGGGCGGGGCATCGGCTTCACTCTCCGGGGCAGGGCACGCCACCCGACATACGGAAGCCCCGCCGGATGCGCCAGTGGGGACGGTCCGGCGGGTTGCGTCCAGGGCCCCGGTTCAGGGCGCCGGCGTGACGTGCCGACGACGCAGCCGCAGGCCGAGGCCAATCATCATCGCGCCGAACACGATCGCGTAGCCGCCGAGCCACCAGGTCAGCACGACCGCTCCGGCCGCCGGAAACAGCCAGAGCAGGACACCCCAGATGATCGAGATCACGCCCGAGAACAGCATCCACCAGCGCCCGTGCGCCGCGTGCAGGGTGAACGCGGAGGCGGCGAGAAACGCTCCCGAGACGATCGCCCACACGGCGACCAGGGTGATGAACACCAGCACCGCAAGACCCGGGATCACCAGCGCCAGCAGGCCCGCGAAGATGCCGATCACGCCTTCCAGTACCAGCAATCCCCAGCGGTCGTGATGGGCGACGGCGCGGATCGCGGCGACGATGGCAAAGATGCCGTCAACCAGCATGTAGGCGGCGAACACCAGTTCGAGCACGCGCAGGGTCGTGAAGGTGGAAAACAGCGCCGCGAGCCCGAACAGGATCGCGATCACACCGCGGATCTCGAGCGCCCACCAGTTGCGCGCCAGCCCCGACGTCATGACGTCGATCCGCGGCAGCCCGGGCCGCCAGTTCCCGCCCGCCGGATCGGTTATGTCGCTCATTCGCCCTGTCCCCGATTCTCGGTTGTCGCGCGACACTATAGCAAGGAAACGCCGGTGCTCCTCAGAATGATCGCATTGGACCCGGTGGGTACAGTTGCGCGGGCATGCCGCTCAGAGAAACGCGACCATCGACGGGCTGGGCACTGGGATATAGCGGTTCGTGAAGGGCAGGCCGCCGGTCGCGGGATCGACGCGGAACACCGTCGCCTGGTCGCTGCGATGGTTGCAGGCGACCATGAAGCGGCCGCTCGGATCGAGCGCGATGTTGCGGGTGTAGTCGCCGCGCGTCCACTGGTCCCAGATCCAGCCCAGGCTGCCGTCGGGCGCCACCGCAAATATGCCGATGCTGTTGTGCAGCCGGTTGCCGGCATAGACGAAGCGCCCGTCCGGCGTGATGACCAGCTCGGAGGCATAGTCGGTGCCGGCGTAGCCGGGCGGCAGGCTCGAGATCCTCTGCCTCAGCTGCAACGCCGCGGTGCGCGGATCCCAGTCATAGACCGCGAGTTCCGATGCCTCCTCGTAGAGGTTGTAGAAGATGCGGCCGTTCGGATGCCAGCCGAAATGACGTGGCCCGGCGCCGGCGGAGGCGGCCGGGATGAACGCCGGGTTGCCGGCCACGAGCTTGCCGCTCTGCCCGTCGAGCCGCCAGACGAAGGTGCGATCGAGGCCGAGGTCGTTGACCAGCACCCACCGCCCGGTCGGGTCGGCCGAGATCATGTGGGCGTGCGGCCCGTTATGGTCGCTGATCGAGAAATTGCCCGGCGCGCCATCGGCAGGGCGGCCGGCGCCGGGCGGCCCCTGGTCCGCCTGGACGTCGACGGCGTCGCCGAGGCCGCCATTCGCCTGCACCGGGAGCACCGCGACGTTGCCACCGCCGTAATTCGCGACGAACACGAACCGCCCCGACGGATGCACGCTGCAGTGCGCCGGCCCCGCCCCCTGCGAGCTGACGGCGTTGATCTGCGTGAGCTCCCCGGTGCCGGGCGCGATCCTGTAGGCGGTGACGGAACCGTGCCTGGCGCCGCCGAAATCCTCGATCTCGTTGACCGCGTAGAGGAATTGCCGCCGCGGATCGAGCGCGATCCAGGACGGGCTGGGTGCCGGGTAGGTCTTCACCGGCTGCAGCGCACCGGTCGCGAGGTCGAGCCGCATCAGATAGATGCCCTCGCCGTGTCCCGCCGCGCCGTGCACGGCGTGGGAGGTGTAGGTGCCGAAATAGGCCAGGGCCGATCGGCGCGAATTCGGCTGCGGGGTCTGCGCGGCAGCGGGCACGCTCGCCAGGGCCGCCAGGCTGGCAGTTCCGGCCAGCAGCCCTCGGCGCGTCACCCCGTTGCCTTCGCGATCGGTCGCACGGCTAGACATTCGAAAGATCCCCCCGCTTCATCTCCCCGGCTGCGCGCGCAGCCGCGACGCCAGCCGACGCCATGCCCGGCATCGGCGTCAAGAGGGCTCTCCTGGCGCTCCTTCCGCGGCCCTTCCGATCGGCCGGCGAGGCGCCGCTCAGCCCTTCGCCGGCTTCGGCGGCAGTTCCACCCGCAGGCACAGCTCCTTCAGCCGCGCGGGCGGCACCGGCGCGGGGGCTCCCATCATCAGATCCTCGCCCTGCTGGTTCAGCGGGAAGACGATCACCTCGCGGATGTTCGGCTCGTCGGCGAGCAGCATCACGATGCGGTCGATCCCCGGCGCCGAGCCGCCATGCGGGGGCGCGCCGTAGCGGAAGGCGTTCAGCATGCCCCCGAACCGCGCCTCCACCTCGGAGGCCGGATAGCCGGCGATCGCGAAGGCGCGCAGCATGATGTCGGGCCGATGATTGCGGATCGCGCCGGAGGACAGCTCGATGCCGTTGCAGACGATGTCGTACTGGAATGCCTTGATGGTGAGTGGGTCCTGTGTCTCCAGCGCCGCGAGCCCGCCCTGCGGCATCGAGAACGGGTTGTGGCTGAAATCGATCAGCCCGGTCTCCTCGTTGCGTTCGTACATCGGGTAGTCGGTGACCCAGCAGAAGCGGAAGGCAGCCTTTTCCACCAGATCGAGTTCCTCGCCGAGCCGGGTGCGCACGAGGCCGGCGAGTTTTGCCGCCGCATCCGGGCGGCCGGCGGCGAAGAAGACCGCGTCGCCGGGCCCGAGGCCGCAGGCCGCGCGGATCGCCTCCGCCCGGTCCGCTTCGAGATTGCGCGCGATCGGGCCGCGCGGGCCGGCCGCCTCGAAGATGACGTAGCCGAGGCCGCCGGCACCCTGCTCGCGCGCCCACTCGTTGAGCTTGTCGAAGAAACTCCGCGGCTGCCCGGCCGCTCCCGGGGCCGGGATCGCGCGCACCGTGCCGCCCTCGGCCGCGATCCGGGCGAACAGGCCGAAGCCGGAGCCGGCGAAATGCGCTGTCACGTCGCGGATGCGCAGCGGATTGCGCAGGTCCGGCTTGTCGCTGCCGAACTCCAGCATCGCGGTCTCGAAGGCGATGCGCGGCCAGGGCGTCGGGCTGACCGCCCGGCCGGCGGCGAACTCCTCGAACACGCCGGCGAGGACGGGTTCGATGGCTGCGAACACGTCCTCCTGCGTGACGAAGCTCATCTCGAAATCGAGCTGGTAGAACTCGCCCGGCGAGCGGTCCGCGCGGCTCGCCTCGTCGCGGAAGCAGGGCGCGATCTGGAAGTAGCGGTCGAAGCCGGCCACCATCAGCAATTGCTTGAACTGCTGCGGTGCCTGCGGCAGGGCGTAGAAGCTGCCCGGATGCAGTCGCGCCGGCACCAGGAAATCGCGGGCACCCTCGGGGCTGGAGGCGGTCAGGATCGGCGTCTGGAACTCGGTAAAACCCTGCTCGATCATCCGCCGCCGGATCGAGGCGATGACGCCCGCGCGCAGCATGATGTTGCGGTGCACCCGCTCGCGGCGGAGGTCGAGGAAGCGGTATTTCAGCCGCAGCTCGTCCGGGTACTGCGCCTCGCCCGCGACCTGGATCGGCAGCACCTCGGCCGCCGACTGCACGACGAGACTCTCGGCGCGCACCTCGATCTCGCCGGTCGGGAGCTTCGGGTTGACGGTGCCCGGCGCCCGCGGGACCACGGTGCCGGTCGCGGTCACCACGCTCTCCGGCCGCACCGCTTCGGCGGCGGCGAAGGCGGAGGAACCCGCGGGAAACACGATCTGGGTGATCCCGTGATGGTCGCGCAGGTCGATGAACAGCAGGCCGCCGTGGTCGCGTTTGCTGTGCACCCAGCCGGAGAGGCGGGCTTCGGAACCGGCGTCGGCGGCGCGGAGCGCGCCGCAATCATGGGTGCGGTAGGCGTGCATGGGTCGGGCTCGCGAGAGGGCGCGGCAGACAAGCCACCACCCCACCCCCTGTCAAGGAGTTCCCCCCTGTCAAGGGGTCCCCCTGTCAAGACGGGGGAGGGCCGTGTAGAAGCCGGTCATGTCCCGGCCGCTCCGGGCGGATGCCCCGCCCCCGTACCCGTCCCCCGCTCTGGTCGAAACCTCCGATGCGCTGGCGGCGCTGTGCGGGCGGCTCCGGGGCGAGCCGTTCGTCACCATCGATACCGAATTCATGCGGGAGCGGACCTATTTCCCGGAGCTGTGCGTGGTGCAGCTCGGCGGCGCCGACGAGGTCGCGGTGATCGACGCCGAGGCGCCGGGGATCGACCTCGCCCCGCTCGGCGCGCTGCTGGCCGACCCGGCGGTGCTGAAGGTGTTCCACGCGGCGCGACAGGACAACGAGATCTTCCTCTACCGCTTCGGCCAGGTGCCGCAGCCGCTGTTCGACACCCAAGTGGCGGCGATGGTGGCGGGCTTCGGCGACCAGGTCGGCTATGATGCGCTGGTGGCGGCGCTGACCGGCGGCCAGATCGACAAGGCGCACCGCTTCAGCGACTGGGCGGCGCGGCCGCTCTCGGCGGCGCAGGTGGCTTATGCCGCCGCGGACGTGACGCATCTGCGCGGCGTCTACGAGCGGCTGCGGACGCGGCTGGAGCGCGACGGACGGCTCGATTGGGTGGCGGAGGAGATGGCGGCCCTCGCCGATCCCGCGACCTATCGGCCCGATCCCGAGACGATGTGGGAGCGTCTGCGGCCGCGGACGGCCAACCGGCGGATGCTCGGCGTGCTGCGCGCCATCGCCGCCTGGCGCGAGCGCGAGGCACAGCGCGTCGACATCCCGCGCCAGCGCGTGCTGCGCGACGAGGCGCTGCTGGAGATCGCAGCGACCGCGCCACGCGACGCCGAGGCGCTGTCGCGCGCCCGCGGGGTGACGCGCGGGTTTGCCGAGGGACGCAGCGGGGCGGGGCTGCTGGAGGCGGTGGCGGCGGCCCTAGCAATGCCCGAGGCGGCGCTGCCGGAGGTGCCGCGGGGCCGGGACGGGGCGAAGCCTTCGCCGGCGCTGGTGGCGCTGCTGAAGGTGCTGCTGGCGGCCAAGGGGGAGCGGCATCACGTGGCGCCGAAGCTGCTCGCCTCGGCGGACGAGCTGGAGCGGCTGGCGGGCGAGGATGCGCCCGATCTTCCGGTGCTGCGGGGCTGGCGGCGGGAGGTGTTCGGCGAGGATGCGCTGGCGCTGAAGGCCGGGCGGATGGCGCTGGCGGTCGACGGGCGGCGGGTGCGGCTGGTGCCGGCTGGGTGAGCGCGATGTCCGGCCTGGACGGGACGACAGCAGTATGACGGATGCGGACGTTTACGGTCTTCTCGGGGAAGTCTTCGACGACGTCTTCGAGGACCCTGCGCTCAGGCTGGCTCGCGACATGCGCCTGGAAGACATTGCCGGGTGGGATTCATTCAAATGCGTGCTTCTCTTGAGCGCCGTCGAGGTCCGGTTTGGGATCAAGGCGAAATCCCAGGAAATCGACGACATCAGGACGGTCGGTGACATCGTCCGGATGATAATGGCTCGGCGGCGGTGAGGCCGGATTCATCTACCGATTTGC
>DATAYA010000351.1:0-9042 GCA_036272815.1 Acetobacteraceae bacterium | reverse complement strand
CTTCGGGCTCCGGCTGCGGCGCATGGACCGCGAGACGATCCGGCGCAAGACGGATGAGGTTCTAGCGACGGTGCGTCTCGGCCCGCTTGCCGGACGCTATCCGGCGGAGCTGTCCGGCGGGCAGCAGCAGCGCGTGGCGCTGGCCCGCGCGGTGGTGATCGAGCCGCGCGTGCTGCTGCTCGACGAGCCGCTGTCGAACCTCGATGCCAGCCTGCGCGAGGAGATGCGATTCGAAATCCGCCGCCTGCACGACCGTTTCCACTTCACCACCGTCTATGTCACGCACGACCAGGGCGAGGCGATGGTCACGTCCGACCGCATCGCCGTGATGAACGGCGGCCACATCGAGCAGATCGATGCACCCTTCGAAATATACACCCGCCCGCGCACCCGCTTCGTCGCCAGCTTCATCGGCCGCACCAACCTGATCGAGGGCGAGTGCGACGGCCAGCACGTCCGGTTCGGCAAGTTCGGCCTGCCGCGCGGGATGTTCGACGATGATGGCGCGGCGCTCGCCGGCAATGTGGTGTTCTCGGTGCGGCCGCAGAGCATCGCACTGCACGCGACACCGCCCGCGTCCGGGAACGCCTGCCTGGTGCCCGGGCGGCTGGTCGAGCGCGCGTTCCTGGGCGAATCCTGGGATTACGTGGTCTCGCCCGCAAACGACGAATTGCGGCTGAAGGTCTCGGCGCTGCCGCATCAGGTATTTGCCGTCGGCGACGATGTCTGGCTGGAATTCAACCCGCGCCAGATGGCGCCGATCGCGGCATGACGCCCCACGGGAGACGATGATGGACAGCACGACGCCGCAGGCGGACACCGACGACCTGCTCTACGAGGTGCGCGACGGCATCGGCCGCATCACCTTCAACCGGCCGCAGTCGCGCAACGCGATGACGTTCGCGATGTACGAGCGCATGGCGGAAATCTGCGCCGAGGCGCCGAGCGATCGTTCCATCCACGCGCTGCTGCTGACCGGTGCGGGCGAGCGCGCCTTCGCGGCGGGCACCGACATCGCACAGTTCCGCGCCTTCAAATCGCCCGAAGACGCGCTCGGCTACGAGGAGCGGATCGACCGCGTGCTCGGCGTTCTGGAGGCGTGTCCGCTGCCGACGATCGCTGCCATCTCCGGCGCCTGCACCGGCGGCGGCGCCGGCATCGCCGCCTGCTGCGACTTGCGCATCGCCAATGCCAACGCGCGCTTCGGCTTCCCGATCGCGCGCACGCTGGGCAACTGCCTGTCGATCTCCAACACCACGCGGTTCGCAGCACTTGTCGGCCCGGCGCGCGTGAAGGACCTCGTGTTCACCTCGCGCCTGATCGAGGCCGAGGAGGCGAAGTCGATCGGCCTGGTGAGCGAGGTGCTGCCCGACCACGCGGCTCTCATGACGCGCGCCGAGGAACTCACGCAGCACGTCGCCGGGCAGGCGCCGCTGACCTTGCGCGCGACCAAGGAGGCGCTGCGCCGGATCAAGGAGCGGATGCGTCCCGAGGAAGGCCACGACCTCGTGCTGATGTGCTACATGAGTGCGGATTTCCGCGAGGGCATGGATGCCTTCCTGAGCAAGCGCCGCCCGAACTGGCAGGGCGCCTGATCCGCAACAGGGCAATCTGTCGGGAGACTCCCATGGCCGAATCGGAAATGTTCGAGAAGGGCTTGCAGGTGCGCCGCGCGGTGCTGGGCGCCGAGTATGTCGATGGCGGGCTCGCGAAAGCCGACGACTTCATGATGGCGTTCCAGCGCATCACCACGGAATGGTGCTGGGGCTATGCCTGGACGCGCGAGGGCCTCGACCGCAAGACGCGCAGCATGCTGAACCTCGCCATGTTGACGGCGCTCGGCCGGCCGGCGGAGCTGCGGCTGCACGTCAAGGGCGCGCTCACGAACGGGGTGACGGTCGAACAGATCAGGGAAATCCTGCTGCACGCGACCGTCTATTGCGGCATCCCCGCCGGGCTCGATGCGTTCAAGGCGGCGCATGAGGTGCTGTTGGCGGAAGGCGCGATCACCGGCGCGGCGGTGAAGCCGTAGTGAGCCCGTCCGCGATCCGGCGCGTCGGCTTCATCGGCATCGGCAACATGGGCTGGCCGATGGCGGTCAATCTCGTGCGGGCCGGGTTTGACGTGACGGCGTTTGACACCGTTGCTGAGCGGACCGAGCAATTTCTGAAGGAGGCGGGTGGCAGCGCGGCGGCCGATGCAGCGGCGGCTGCATCCGGCGCCGATGCGGTGGTCACGATCCTGCCGACGAGCAGCCATGTCTCGGAGGTGATCGGCGCGATCAAGGATCGGCTGTCTCCGGGCGCAATCGTGGTCGAGATGTCGTCCGGCGTCCCCGGCATCACGCGCGCGCTGGCGGCCGAGCTGGAAGCGGTCGGGGCGGCGATGATCGACTGCCCGGTCTCGGGCGGCGTCGCGCGCGCGCGGACCGGCGATCTCGCAATCCTCGCCGGCGGCGACGCGGCGCTGATCGACCGTGCGGAGCCGTTGCTGCATGCGATGGGAAGCTCGATCCATCGCTGCGGCGGGATCGGCGCCGGGCAGGCGATGAAGGCGCTGAACAACCTCGTCTCCGCCGGCGGTTTCCTGATCGGGATCGAGGCGCTGCTGATCGGGCAGAAATTCGGCCTCGACCCGGCGCTGATGGTCGACGTGCTCAATGCCTCGACCGGCATGAACAACAGCACGCAGAAGAAGTTCCGGCAGTTCGTGCTGTCGCGCGCGTTCAATTCCGGCTTCGGGCTGGACCTGATGGTCAAGGATCTCAGCATCGCGCTCGAAGTCGGGCGCGACACCGCGACGCCCACGCCGTTCGCCGCCCTCTGCCGCGAGATGTGGGCGAGTGCCGCGAGCGTGCTCGGGCCGGAACAGGACCATACGGCGGCGGCGCGGCTCAGCGAGCAGTTGGGCGGCGCCGTGCTCGGCGAGTGACGGCGTCCTGCGGTCAGCTTGCGGCGGAGGGCGCGCCACTCCCGATCCCGTCAGTACCCCGCGGCGGCATACGGCCCCTCGCCGCGGCGATAGACCAGCAGCGCGCGCTGATAGCGGCACACCAGCTCGCCGCTCGCGAAGCCACTAGTCTCGACATGGGCGATGCCCTGCGCGGGACGCGATGACGATGCGCGGGCCTCGCGGATGGTTGACTGCGCGGTGACGGTCTCGCCGGGCCGCACCGGCCGCGGCAGCTCGATCGCGGTCCAGCCGAGATTGGCGACGACGCGGCCGAGCGTGCGCGTGGTCAGCGCCGAGACGATGCCGAGCACCATTGGCTCGAACACCGCCGGCGCGATCGCGGGATGGCGCGCCAGATAGGCTTCGTCATGCCAGCGCGGATTTATCTCGAGCGAGCGCAGCGCGTGCTCGCGGCTCTCCGCGAAGCCGATCGCGCGGCCGGGCCAGTGAAGAAATGTCTCGCCCGCGACGAGGTCCTCGAAGAACAGCCCGGTCTGCTCGACCAGCGCGCCGTCGGCGTCCTCATGGTGCGAGCGGAATCTTTCTTCTTCCGCCGGCGCCGCCTCCGGCTCGTCCTCCGGATGGTGGCCACGGCGATAAATCTCCATCCGGCAGGCGATCGTCGCCACGATCTCGCCGCGCTGGTTGCGCGCCTCGATTGCTAGCGCCACGATCCCGGCATCCGGGTCGGCGCCGGCCTCCAGCCCGGTCACGGTGCTCTCGGCATAGAGCGTGTCGCCGCCGAACATCGGCCGGGTGAGCGCGATCGACTGGATGCCGAGCAGCGCGCGGCGGCGATACCAGCTTCGCGAGATCATGCCGAACATGCGCTGCACCGTGATCGTGCTGACACCGAGCGGGCGCTGCCATTCGGTGTGCGCGGCATAGGCGCTGTCGTAATGGAGGTGCGCGTTGTTGATCGTGTCCGCCGCTTCGTCGCGGTTGTCCTGCTGCGAGACGTCGATCCCCGGACGGTGGCGGATGCGCATTCCTTCGCGGACATCCTCGAAGGTCAACCCGAACCGCTCGCGGAAGCGTCCGGGGCCGGCGCGGACGTAGGCGAACAGGCTCACGTGGACACCACCGCGTCGCAGACGCGGCGTACTTCCTCATCGCTCAGGTCGGGATGGATCGGCAATGCGAGGATGCGCTCGCAGACCGCCTCCGCGATCGGCAGCGCGGTACCGTCATGGTGCGCGCGATAGGCGGGCTGATGGTGCAGCGGCCTGGGGTAGTAGATCGCGCTCGGCACGCCCCGCGTGCGCAACTTCGCCTGCATGGACGTGCGCGCGGCGGCGTCGCGCAGCAGGATCGAATAGATCGCCCAGGCGCTGCTGCTGCGCGGCACCCGCGCCGGGATCGCGACGTGGTCGCGCAGACGCGCGTCATAGCGGTCGGCGATGCGTGCGCGGGCGGCGAGATCGTCGGCGAACACGTCAAGCTTGGCGAGCAGCACGGCTGCCTGCAATGTATCGAGCCGTCCGTTCATGCCGGTCCGCAGCACTTCGTAGCGGGTCTCCCCCTCGCCGTGCGTGCGCAGGCTGCGATAGAGCGCGGCGCGCTCGGCACTCTGCGTCAGCAGCGCGCCGCCGTCGCCATACGCGCCGAGCGGCTTGGAGGGAAAGAAGCTTACCGCGGTCGCGTCGCCCTGGGTGCCGAGCGGCCGTCCGTGCAGCGTCGCGCCAAAGCTCTGCGCGCAGTCGTCGAGCGTGAACAGGTCCTCGCGCGTGGCAATCGCCGACAGCGCGGGCCAGTCCGCGGGCTGGCCGAACAGGTCGACGCCGATCAGCGCCCGCGGCCGCAGCCGCCCGGCGCGGCGCACCTCGGCGACACGGCGGGCGAGGCTGTCCGGGTCGATCTGGAAGGTGGCCGCGTCGATGTCGCAGAACACCGGGGTCGCGCCGATCACCAGCGGCGCCTCGGCGGTTGCGGTGTAGGTGAACGCGGGAAGAAAGACGGCATCGCCCGGCCCGATGCCCTCGGCCATCAGCGCGATCTGGATCGCATCGGTGCCGGAACTGACGGCGACGCAATGCGCCGCCCCGCACCAGGAAGCGAGCCGCGCCTCCAGCTCCGCGACTTCCGGGCCGAGCACGAACTGGCAATGCGCGAGGACCGCGGCGATGCGCGCCTGCAACGCGGGGGCGATGCGCGCCTGCTGCGCGCGGAGGTCGAGAAACGGGATCGGGGTCATCGCAGATCCTTCAGGCGCCCGAGGCCGCGTGCCGCGCGCCGTCCGGGTTGTGGGCGAACTCGGGCACCATGCGGCCGAGCTGCGCGAGCGCCAGCCGCGCCTGCCCGGCGCGGGCGCTGGCGGCGATCTCGTCGATGGCGCGGCCGACGATCGCGAGGTCGGCGGTGCGCGGGGCCGCCATCAGCAGGCCGGCGTGCCCGGTCGGCACCGGCGGCTCGCGGCCGTGGAACAGCTCCTCGAACAGCTTCTCGCCCGGGCGCAGGCCGGTGAAGGCGATCGCGACGTCGCGGTCGGGGCGCAGGCCGGCGAGGCGGATCATCTGCCGTGCGAGGTCGACGATGCGCACTGGCGGCCCCATGTCGAGCACGAAGATGCCGCCCTCGGCCGGCGTGCCGCCGGTGCTGCCAACCACGCTCGCCTGCAGCACCAGCCCGACCGCCTCCTGCACCGTCATGAAATAGCGCTGCATGTCGGGGTGGGTGACGGTGAGCGGGCCGCCGCGTTCGAGCTGGCGGCGGAACAGCGGCACGACGGAGCCGGTGCTGCCGAGCACGTTGCCGAAGCGGACGGTGACGCAGCGCATCCCGCCGCCGGCCGCGAGGGCTGCGATGTCGAGCGCCTGGCAATACATCTCGGCAAGCCGCTTGGAGGCGCCCATCAGGCTCGACGGGTTCACCGCTTTGTCGGTGGAGATGAGCACCATCGCCGCGGCGCCGGCGGCGCGGGCCGCGTCAGCCACGTGGCGGGTCCCGGCGGCGTTGGTCAGCAGGCCCTCGAGCGGGTTCGCCTCGACCATCGGCACGTGCTTGAGAGCGGCGGCATGGAACACCAGTTCGGGCCGCAGCTCGGCGCAGAGCGCGTGCAGCCGGCCGGCGTCGCGCACGTCGGCGATCAGCACCCGGCGCGGCACGGCGGGGTGGCTCTCGGCGAGTTCGAGGTCGATCTGCCAGAGCGCGTATTCGCCGTTGTCGAGCAGTGCCAGCATCGATGGGCCGAGGCCCGCCACCTGACGGGCCAGCTCCGAGCCGATCGTGCCGCCGGCGCCGGTGACCAGCACCCGCCGGCCCTGCACCAGCCGCGCCATCCCCGCCCGGTCGAGCGGCACCTGCGGGCGGTTGAGCAGGTCCTCGATCGCGACCGGGCGCAGCTCCACGCCGGCCGCCGCGGTGGCGGCCGGGTCGAGCCGGGTCGGCGGACGGGCGCGGCGCACCTGAATGCCGCGCAGCTCGGCCGCCTCCAGCAGCCGCGCCAGCGCCTCGCCCGAGAGGTCGGGGTCGGTGACGACGAGCATCGCCGGCGCCCGGTCCTCGGCGCGCAGCCGGTCGAGCGTGAGGCCGGCGTCGTCGAGCCCGCCCAGGATCGGGTGGCCGTGGATGCGCCGCCCGGTCTGCCGCGAGCCGAGCGAAATCAGGCCGAGCACGCGCAGGCCGGCGCCGCGGTCGCGCGCGGTGGCGCGCAGGAACAGGTCGGCGGCCTCGTCGGCGCCCACCAGGACGATCGGCGTCGGCCCGGCCGGCGCATCGGCGGTGGCGCGATAGCCCTGCAGCAGGCGATACAGCACGCGTGGGGAGCCAAGCACGAGGCCGAGCACGAGGGCGAAGACGATCGGGAAAGTGGGCGTTGCCGGCGCCGTGCCGGAGGCGGCCATCAGCAGCGCCAGCAGGGCGGCGGCCAGCACCGAAGCGCCGCTGACCGCCAGCAGGTCGCGGATGCCGGCGAAGCGCCAGTACTGCAGCGGCAGCCGGAACGGCAGGCCCGCGATCAGCAGGCTCGCAGCGCCGTCGGCGAGCAGGCGGGCCGGCAGGAACGGGTCGACGCCCGGGGCGGCGATCCAGCGCGCCAGCGGCACCGCGGCCGCCGCCAGCACGCCGTCGTGCAGGATGTTGAGCAGGATGCGGTTGACCGAACGCTGGGACGGCATATCCGCGGGCTAGCGCCGCGCCCGGCCGCTGTCCAGCCGCGGCGCCCGTCGCCGGCTCAGCCCCGCCGCCTGCTCAGCCTGTCCCCGGCTCAGATGCGGCGCTGCTCCGGCACGCCGATCTCGCACTTCCACTTGGCGAGGCGGTACTTCGGGTGCTCGGCGACCCAGGCGGCCGCGATCGGCTGCGCCGCAACCATGCAGCCGGAGAGGCTGGACAGGCTCTCCGGCAGCGGACGGCGCGTGACGCAGGCGTGCCCCTGGCCGACGAGGCAGTAGATCAGGACAAGATGGATCATGGGATGCGCTCCGATCGGGGGTTGGTCGGCCCGGCTTCCTGGCGTCTCCCTGCGGCGCAATATGTCGGAACGGAACCGATTCAGTCAAGCGATACGACCTCAGGGCAAGCAAACGTTCCGTCGCCCTTGCCTGCGTCGTGACAACGGGCGGGGGCCGGCCCGGGCCAGGCCCTTCACCGACACGCTGGCCGGCGACACGGCGGACGCGACGACCGTCGACGTCGTCCCGCGATCCCGGCGACCGAGACGCTCGACGGTCGCCGCACTCGGTCCGGTCGTCCCCGGGGCCGCAACTCCGCTTTCGCGCGCATCTTCGCGGCCTTCCCGACCTCGAACTCGGTGCCGGAGCCGGCGACCCTTGCGATGCTGTCGCTGGCACTCCGGCTGCCCGGACTGGCGCGGCCGCGGCGCCGCTCGCCGGGCGGCCTCGTGGGACAGGCTTGCCGGGGCACGTCGCCGCGGCTATTGGGGCGGTGTGCGTCCGCGTAGCTCAGCCGGATAGAGCACAGGATTCCTGGTTGCTGGAATTGGGCGTCGCGCGCGGAAACGGCGCGGCGGATCCGCTCAAAGTCGGGGAACGCCCAAGTGCTTCTCGCACCGGCCGATCCCGAGCCAAGCCGGGGGCGACCCCGGACGGTGTAGAGACTGGACGGGCGGCACCTGTCGGCCTCGGCGGATGACCGGGGCCCAGGGTGAAGGGACAGTCCAGACCACGAACGCCACCCGTTTGGGCGGCGGCGGCGGAAGCCGAAGTGGTACGAATCCTGGGGCCGTGGGTTCGAATCCCGCCGCGGACATGCACGCAACTAAATGCTTGATATTCAACGCCTGTTTGGCTCGTGAGACCCTTCCATCGTGACGGCGCGTTACAGGTCTGGCGTTACAAGTGGTCTAATCGGTGCTACGGCGCCGGACATGGCGAACCTGATCCGACGCGGCCTGACGTGGTATGCCCGCCTGACGATCCCTCAGGACCGCTGGGAGGACGTTGGGCGTGCCTACGGGGCCAAGGGCGGCGTCAAGCGGGAGGTCGTCAGGACGCTCCACACGCGCGACCATCGTGAGGCCCTACGCCGCCGTGAGCCGGCCTTGGGGGCCATGCGTCAGGAAGTCGATAAGGCCCTGCGCCGCGCCAAGCTGCGGCCCCTGACGGACTGGACGGCTGACTGGACCCCGCGGGCCTTGAAGTGGCGTGCGGAGCTTCAGGCCGGCGCCAAGGTGATCGACAATTGGGAGCATGATCCGCGCGGCGAAGGACCGCCGATCCCGTGGACACGGCGCGACATGCTGCTGGATGACGTTGAGGACGACGCACGCCACGTCGAGCATCGCCAAGGCCCCGAGGCTCGCTATCGGTTCGAGGAAGTCGCCACGGGCACTGGCATGACGATTGCCGAAGCGACCCGGCAATGGATCGCGGAGGTCCAAGGACGCCTCAAGGGCCAAACGGCACTGAGCTATCAGGCAACGATTGCGCTGCTTGGCGGATACCTGCGCGACCATGAGGCCCTGCCGTCCCTTGAGGCCGTCATGCTGTCTGAGGTGTCCCGCCGGATCGCGGGGGAGTTCATTGAGTGGCGTCGAGCCGAACGGGCCTGGGAGACCGTGCAAAAGGATCACGCGGCCGTCTCGGGTCTGTGGCGCTGGGCAGTCCGGCGGGGTTACGCGGAGGTGAACCC
>DATAYA010000350.1:0-16692 GCA_036272815.1 Acetobacteraceae bacterium | reverse complement strand
CCCGCGAGCACCGGTTTCGCGAATTCCAAAAACCAGTCGCAAAACACGCCCCAGGTAAAGCGGTAGCAGGCGGCCGCATACTCATCCATGCGATAGGCTTCGAGCGCCGCATCCGCCTCCGCGATCGCGCCGTCCGCCTCGGCGAGCAGCCAGCGGCAGAGCGGGTTTTTTACCACTGCCGGATCGAACGCCGGATCGGGCGCGATGGCGTTCATCTCGCAGAACCGCGCCGCGTTCCACAGCTTGGTGACGAAGCTGCGATAGCTCGCGACCCGCGCCGCCGAGAGCTTCACGTCGCGCCCCGGCCCGGTCAGCGCGCAGATCGAAAACCGCAGCGCGTCGGCGCCGTATTCGTCGATCAGCGCCAGCGGGTCGATGGCGTTACCCTTGGATTTCGACATCTTCTGGCCGCGCTCGTCGCGCACCAGTCCGTGGATCATGATGCTGCGGAACGGCACCTCGCCCATCACGTGCAGGCCGAGCATCATCATCCGCGCGACCCAGAAGAAAATAATGTCGAAGCCGGTCACCAGCACGTCGCCCGGATAGTAGCGCGCGAGTTCGGGTGTCGGCTCCGGCCAGCCGAGGGTTGAGAACGGCCACAGCCCGGAGCTGAACCAGGTGTCGAGCACGTCCTCGTCCTGCGTCAGCGGAACGTCGGCACCTGCCGCCGCCTGCGCCTCGGCTTCGGTGCGTGCGACGAAGATGCGCCCGTCCGGCGCATACCATGCCGGGATGCGGTGCCCCCACCAGAGCTGGCGCGAGATGCACCACGGTTGGATGTCGCGCATCCATGAGAAAAAAGTATTCTCCCATGATTTCGGCACGAAGGATGCCGCCCCGCGCTCGACCGCCGCGATCGCGGGTTTTGCCAGCTCGGCGGCATTGCAGAACCACTGCACCGTCAGCAGCGGCTCCAGCGGCACGCCGCCGCGGTCGCCATGCGGCACCTGATGCGTGTGCGGCTCTACCTTGTCCAAAAGGCCCAGGCGTTCGAGTTCCGCGACGATCAGCTTGCGCGCGGCAAAGCGGTCGCGGCCATCGAGCGTCGCGATGAAGGCAGGATCGGCCACGTCCGGCACCGGATGCGGAGAAATCTCGGCGAGCGTCACCCGCGCCTGCCGGTCGAGCACCGAGGGCATCGGCAGACCATGCCGCTCGCCCACCGCAAAATCGTTGAAGTCGTGCGCGGGCGTTATCTTCACCGCACCCGTCCCCTTCTCGGGGTCGGAGTATTCGTCGGCCACGATCGGGATCTCAGCGCCGACGATCGGAAGAATGGCGCGCCGCCCGATCAGGTCGCGATACCGCGCATCCTCGGGATGCACCGCGACCGCGACATCGCCCAGCATCGTCTCCGGCCGCGTCGTCGCGACAGTGACGAACCGCCCCGCCTCGCCCGCGATCGGATAGCGGATATGCCACAGGCTCCCGCGCAACTCCCGGCTCTCCACCTCCAGATCGGAAATCGCGGTCTGCAACGCCGGGTCCCAGTTCACCAGCCGCCGCGCGCGGTAGATCAGCCCCTTCTCGTGCAAATCGACGAACGTCTCGCGCACCGCCGCCGACAGCCCCTCATCCAGCGTGAACCGCTCCCGCGCCCAGTCCAGCGACGCGCCGAGCCGGCGCAACTGCCGCGTGATCGTCCCCCCGCTCTCGGCCTTCCATTGCCAGACCCGCGCGATGAACGCCTCGCGCCCCATGCTGCGCCGGTCCTGGTTGCCCTCCGCCGCCAGCAGCCGCTCGACCACGCTCTGCGTCGCGATCCCGGCATGGTCGGTGCCCGGCTGCCACAGCACGTCGCGCCCCTGCATCCGCCGCCAGCGCACCAGCACGTCCTGCACCGTGAAGGTGAGCGCGTGCCCCATGTGCAGGCTGCCGGTGACGTTCGGCGGCGGGATCATGATGGTGAACGGCCGCGCGGCGGAGGCGGGATCGGCGGCGAACGCCCCCGAGCGCTCCCACCCGGCATAGAGGCGCGGCTCGCTCTCGCGCGGCGAGAAGGTCTTGTCCAGCATGGCGCGCGTTATCGGGCGGCCGGTTGCGGGGTGCAAGGCGGGCCGGATGGGGTGCTACGGCCGCGGGCCTTCGGGCCGAAGCCGCGTCGAAATGGCAACCCCATCAACGCACCTTATACCAACCGCCCGATGGAATGACTCCTCGCACGCCCCCTCGTCCCGATGGAATGACTCCTGGCACGCCCCTCGTCATGCTCGGCGAAGGCCGAGCATCCACGCCTTCCTTCGATGCCGCCGAGAAAGTCGTGGATGACCGGCCGGATGCAGGCACGATGCTGGCGCCGGTCGGTGGCACGCTCGCGAGACCTTCGGGCCGAACGGGGTCTCGGCGCTCAGCCTCAGCAACCCCGGTACGGGAATCAGCAACCCTGCGTCGCCGCCACCAACGTCGCGTACGCCAACGGCACGGTCTATCTTGAGAGCGGCGACACGATCTTCTCGACGAGTCCGACCCTCGTCGGGCTGAACACCGTCCACGTCAACCGCCAGGCCCCGACCGGGATCGCCGTCATGCCCGCGCCGACGACGACCGCCGTCCCCGAGCCCGCCTCGTTGGGCCTGCTCGGCGTCGCTCTCGCCCGGCCCTTGGCATCGACCCCGACCGTCTCGGACTATGGCGCGACAAAGGCGGTGAACGTCACCCACGCGCCGGCCTCAGGACCGTGCCGAGGCAAGCTGCGGCGGATTCTCTCCCGAGCGATACACCGCCGCCGCAAGCCCGGGCGTCCCCGGCCGTCGCGAAAAGGCTTGCCCGAACCGCGTATTCATGTTCCTACTGCGTTCATGTCCCTGCCACTCCTTCCCGTCCCGCGATGAACGCCCTCCCGCCCCGACCGATCGATCCGGAGGCGGAGGCCCGCCGGGCGCGGCACCTGCGGCAGTTGCAGGAACTCGCCGAACTCGGGATGGCAATGGCCCGCACCGTCGCGCAGGCGAGCCTGGAGCCCCCGCCGGAGGCGGCCGCCGCAGACACCAAGCTGGCCGTCCCGCACCCACCGGGCCGCAGCGACCCCGGCCTCGTCTTCGCCCGCCTCGCCTACGCCGTCCGCCAGACCATCGCGCTGGAGGCCCGCATCGCCGCCGGCCTCGACGGCTCCGCCCCGCGCCGGCCGCCGCCGCCGCCGCCGCCTCCCGACCCACGCCGCGCCCTGCTCCGCCTGGCGCTGCACGACGGCGCCAGGCCCGGCACCGACCGTGCCACCGGCACAAAGTTCCGCCGCGAGGTCGAGGAGCGGATCGAGGACGAGCTGGCCGACGACCCCGACGGCGACCTCCCCTTCGGCGACATCCTCGGCGCCATCTGCGACGATCTCGGGATCACCCTCGACCTCGCCCGCCAGCCCGATGCGGTCATCGAAGCCCTCACGGGAAGGCCGATCGACGCGGCCGACGACGAAGAGCCGGAGGACAAAGCTGGGCCGGACGCGAACACCCGCGCCCCCGAGGCGCTCCCCGGCCGGCCGGGCGCACCACCGTCCCGCCTTCGCGGCCCGGCGCGACCCTGCCGGGGCCCTCCGTGACCGGTCCCGACGCTCCGCCGGGTGCCCCCCAGTGGCGCCTTGGTCGTCGCGCCCTGGTCGCCCCGTCCTCAGTCCGCCGCGCGCGCGACCACGCGCTCGATCTCGGCCCGCACCAGCCGCTCGACCAGCGGTGGCAGGTACGCATCGAGCCACTGCTTGAGCAGCGGCCGGACCTCCTCGCGCACGAGGTCCTCGATCGTGGGGCCGCCGCGTGAGACCTGCGCCCCGCGCTCGGCGCTGAGCTGGCGCACCAGCGTGCCCACCGATTGCGCCGCGGCGGCCGCGGCCTCGGGTGCCACAAGCCGCTGCGGCGGCTGCGGAGCGGCCGGCGCGGACGACGGCGGCGGTTGCGGCGGCGGCTCGGGTGCGCGCGGCACGGAATCCGGCGGCGGCGCGGCCGACGCCGGCGGCGTGGCGTGCTTCGGGGGGGTGGGCTCTTGCTCCAACTGCGACTCCTCGGCAACCAGCATGGATTGGTCCAGCACCAGGATGCCCGGACCGGTAGTCGGCGTCGGTATCTCCTCCGGCGGGGCCGGCTCGTCCTCACTCAGGATACGGCGGATCGAGGCCAGGATGTCCTCCATCGAGGGATCGGCGCCCGCTTCCGCAGGCTTGCCCCCCTCCGCCGGCTTGCCCGTCTCCACAGGCTTGCCCGTCTCCGCAGGCTTACCCCCCTCCGCGGGTCCGCCTGCCACAGGCTTGCCCGCCGCCTTCTCGCCCCTGCCCCGCTCGGCCATGTCTCAGCGCCCCGGCTGGTCGGTGGCGTAATCGCCGGTGCCCCAGAGCCGGTCGCGCACCGCCCGGAAATAGGCGGTGTCGTCATAGAGCGGCACATGCAGGGCAAGATCGCGCGCGGTCAACCGCCCGGTCGCCGAGGCGAGAGTATAGGAGGCAGTGACAAGGCTCGCCAGGTTCTGCACCAGCGTCACCCGCGAAGTCAGCAGCAACTGCTCGGCATTGAGCACGTCGAGCGTGGTGCGGCTGCCGACCAGCGCCTCGCGCTCGACGCCTTCCAGCGCCACCTCGTTGGCCGTGATCTGCGCCCGCGTGCTGGCAATCGTCGCGCGGTCCGCGACCAGCGTCTCCCAGGCCGAGACCGCCTGCTCAACCGCCAGCCTGCGGGTGTCGTCGAGCGTCTTGCGCCGCGCCTGCTCGGTCTGCCGCGCCTGGCGGACGGCGGAGTATTCGCTGCCGCCCTGATAGAGCGGCACCGACAGCACCGCCGTCACCGTCTCGCCGGTGAAGCGGGTGTGGGAGGTCTGGACGTTGTCCTCGCGGAACGCCTGGCCCTGAAGGCTCACGGTCGGCATCAGCGCGCTCCAGGCGACGCTGATCGCGTCCTTGGCGGCGGCGAGGTTGAACAGGGCGGCGATGACATTGGGATTGTTGGAGGCCGCGACCTTGCCCGCTTCCACCTCGTTCCTGACCGTCGCACGCAACGGCTGCGGGTTGGTGAGATTGGTTGGCGCGAAGCCCACCTGGCGCAGATAGGTCGCGTTCGCGATCTGCAGGTTGCCCTCCGCGGTCTCGCGCTGCGCGATCGCGCCGGCCAGCGCCGCCTCCGCCTGGGCCACGTCGGTGCGGGTGATCTCGCCGACGCGGAAGCGGTCGTTGGCGGCCCTGAGCTGCTGGCGGAGAACCTGCTCGTTGCTGATGTTGAGCTGCAGGAGTTGGGCCGCCTCGATCACGCCGACATAGGCGTTGACGGTATCCGACAACACCTGCTCCTCGGTCGCTATCAGGGTGGCGCGGCCCGCATAGTCGGTGTTCTTCGCCTGGTTCGTGGTCGCCCGCGTGCGGCCGCCGCGATACAGCGGCTGCGTGACCGTGGCCGTCCCGGTGGCGGTGATCCGCTCGTTGGGCAGCGTCTCGTGACCGGCGAACGTGCTGAGCTCGGTGATGTTGCCACAGGCATAGCCGGCATTGGCGCCGAGCACCACGGTCGGCCGCCAGCCGGCGAGCGCCTGCGGCACGCCCTCGTCGGTGGCGCGCAGCGTGGCGCGCTCGCTCTGCAGCGACGGATTGTAGGAATAGGCGGCGCCGAGCGCGTCCTGCAGCGTGTGCGGCGTGCCCGGCGGCCCGAACGACCCGCCCGTCGTGCCGCGCGTCGGCTGCGCGAGCGCGGTGCCGGCGCCGAGGACGAGACCGATCCCCGCCGCGAGCCCACCAATGCCATAGGAGATGCGCAGAGCCATGAGTGTCGCCCCCGTGCGCGGCGCCGGCGCCCGTGCCGCGAAGCCGCGTTCTGCCACAGCCGGAGGCCCCGCGGCAATTCCTCGTGCTGAATTGACCCCCAACTTCGCACGCGACTTCGCACCCGGCGGCTCAAGCCGCCGCCGCTGTCGCCCCGTCATGCAGTGGCACCAGATTGGCGACGAACAGCTCCGCGCAGGTGCGCCAGGAGAACCGCTCGGCGAAGGCGCGGCAGGCGGCCCGGTCGGCCCCCAGGGCGGCAAGGCAGGCGGCGCGGAGGTCGGCATCCACCGCACCGATCCCTACCGCCGCTCCGAGCAGGTCGGCGGGTCCGGTCACGGGATAGGCCGCGACCGGGGTGCCGCAGGCGAGGCTCTCCAGCAGCACCAGCCCGAAGGTGTCGGTGCGCGAGGGAAACACGAACACGTCCGCCCCGGCATAGGCGCGCGCCAGTGCCTCGCCGTGCCGGATGCCGGCGAAATGCGCCTCCGGAAATCGCCGCCGCAGGCCGGAGAGCGCCGGCCCGTCGCCCACCACCACCTTCGATCCGGGCAGGTCGAGTGCCAGGAACGCCTCGATGTTCTTCTCGACCGCGACCCGCCCGACATAGACGAAGACCGGGCGTGGCAGCCCCCAATCCTCGCGCGGCTCCGGACGGAACAGGTCGAGGTCGACGCCGCGCGACCAGTCCCGCAGATCGGCGAAGCCCCGCGCGGCCAGTTCCCGCCGCAGGCTCGCGGTCGCGACCATCATGCCCGCGCCGGCGGCATGGAAGCGGCGCATCGCGGCATAGGAGAGCCGCAGCGGCACGCGGATGCGGGCGGCGATGTATTCCGGGAAACGGGTGTGGAAGGCGGTGGTGAACGCCGCCCCGTTCCGCCGTGCCCAGCTCCGGGCGGCAATTCCGAGCGGCCCTTCGGTCGCGATGTGCAGCGCATCCGGGCGGAAGCCCGCGATCATCCGCGCCAGCTTCCGCCGCACGAGCACAGAGAGGCGGATGTCGGGATAGGTCGGGCACGGGATGGTGCGGAAGCGGTCGGGGCCGATCACGTCGACATCGTGGCCCATCGCCGCCAGCTGGTCCGCCACGGTGCGCAGGGTGCGCACGACGCCGTTGACCTGCGGCGTCCACGCATCCGTCACGATCAGGATGCGCTGCAAGCGCGGCGCCGGATCAGGCGGTTTGATCGAGTCGAGCACGAAGAAGGGCACGGTTGGGGGAATGAAACGAAAGCCGGTTCAGCGCCGCCCAGTCGATCAGCTCCAGCCGCCCGTCATGGTGCTCGACCAGTGCGGTGCAGCTCTCCACCCAGTCGCCGTCGTTGATGTAGAGCACGCCGTCGACCATCCGCATCTCCGCGTGGTGGATATGGCCGCAGACGACGCCATCGAAGCCGCGGCGCCGCGCCTCGCCGGCCAGCGCCGTCTCGAAGCGGTCGATCGCCTTCACCGCCTCCTTGACCTGCCGTTTCAGCCAGGCCGAGAGCGACCAGTACGGATGGCCGAGCCGGCGCCGCAGCGCGTTGAACCAGCGGTTGAACACGAGCGCCAGCGTATAGGCCCAGTCCCCCAGCAGTGCCAGGAACTTGGCGTAGCGCACCACGCTGTCGAACTCGTCGCCGTGGATCACCAGCAGGCGCCGTCCGTCGGCGGTCTCGTGGACCGCGTTGAGCTTGAGGCGGATGCCGGCGACCTCCAGGCCAAGCGGCAGCCAGGCGCGGAACATTTCGTCGTGGTTGCCAGGGATGTAGGTGACCTCGGCGCCGTCGCGGGCATGGCGCAGGATCAGCCGCATCACCTGATCATGCATCGCGTCCCAGTACCAGGATTTGCGTAAGCGCCAGCCGTCGATGATGTCGCCGACCAGGAACAGCCGCTCGCAGCACATGCGGCCGAGGAAGTCGGCCAGGAAGTCGCTGCGGCAGCCGCGGGTGCCGAGATGCGTGTCGGAGATGAACACGGTCCGGAAGCTGTGCGTGACCACCGGAGCCAATTCTTCCGGGCAGGCGTCGCCGCGTGGCGGGATCGCGTTCATCGGATCGGCCGAATCGCGGGAATTGTTGTCGTCACGGGTGCAGCACATACGCGGCCGTTCTCGTGTCGAGCGTGAAACTTGGATGACGCCCGCAAGCGTTTTCGGGCGGCTTCGCAGTCATGCCGCTGATGTCTTGCGTTCATCCCACTGTCACGAAGCGGGCGGATACTGGTGACTTCGCCCTCGATTCGGAGCTGGACCGGACTCATCTTGATCGTGATCTTCAACCCCATCGCCGGCCGCCGGCGCGCCCAGCTTCTCTGGCGGGTGCTCGACGTGCTGGCCGAGAACGGCACCCGGCTCGACATCGTGGAGACCCACTGCGCCGGTCATGCCACCGTGCTGGCCCGCGAGGCGGCGGCGGCCGGCGCGCGGCTGGTGGTCGCCGCCGGCGGTGACGGCACGATCGCCGAGGTCGCCGACGGGCTGGTCGGCAGCGGCGCCCGGCTCGGCATCATCCCGCTCGGCACCGCCAACGTGCTGGCGCAGGAGCTTGGCCTCTCCTTCGCGCCGCGCGGGGTGGCGGCCGCACTCGCCTTCGCCCGCTGCCGGCTGCTCTGGCCCGGTGTCGCGACGTGGCCGGACGGGCGGCGGCTGTTCGTGCAGATGCTGGGCGCGGGCCTCGACGCGCAGGTGGTCCACCGGGTGTCGCTGCCGCTGAAGCGGGCGCTCGGCCGCGGCGCCTATGTCGCGCAGACCTTGCGCGAGCTGGGGCGCTATCGCTTCCCGCGCCTGCAACTGCGGATCGACGGCGTGGAGATCGAGGCAGCCAGCGTCATCATCTCCAAGGGCCGGCTCTATGGCGGCCCTTACATGCTGGCGGCGGGGGCGCGGCCCGGCCTGCCCGGCTTCGTGGTCGCCGTGCTGGCGGAGGGGGGCAGGCTGCGGGCGCTGGCCTGCGGCGCCGCCCTGCCGCTCAACCTGCTGGCGCGGGCGCCGGGGATGCGGCTGCTGACGGCGTCGCGCATCGAGATCCTCGGCGCCGCCGGCATCCCGGCTCAGGCGGACGGCGACGCGGCCGGCACCACGCCGCTGATCGTCACCGACGCGGCGGCGCCGATCGAGGTCGTGACCGGCTAGCGTCTAGCCTTCGACGCCAAGCCCGCGCGCGCGTCGTTCGAACTCCTCGCGCACGTCGCCGAGCGTCGGCAGACGCAATGCTGCCAGCTCGGTATGGACGCGCTTTGCTGGCTGCGAGGTGAGGTCGCGCTTGAAGTTGACCACCACTTCCTGGGCGGACCGGTCGCCGAGAAACCGTTCGATCTCCGCCCGCGTCGCATCCTGCACGCGCGCGAGGCGCTCACGCTCGGCGGGGGAGTAGTGGTCGGCCCGCGCCTTCAGCACCGGGTCGAACGCCCGATGCACCAGGAACTCCACCAGCGCGCGCCTCGCATCCTCCGCCATCGCCTCGCCTCCGGCCTCGGTGCTCATCCGACGCCGCGCACCCTCACCCGGTTGCGTTCACATCATGCGCCCAGGTCTCATGCGCCGAGGTCAGGCGCCCCGGCGGAGCGCACGCCGCCGGCTCAGGCGCCGAGCCGGCTTGCGAGGTCGCCGATATCCGCAGCGATCACGTCCCACGCCTCCTCGGGGCCGAGATCGCGCACCTGGCGCGGCCCGTATTCCAACGGCCGCGCGAAGAACGCGGTGCGCAGGCCGAGCGCGCGGGCGGCGCGCAGATCGCCGTTATGGGCCGCGCACATCATCACCCGCTCCGGCCGCAGCCCGAGCAGCCGGCAGGCGCCGAGATAGGTCTGCGGGTCCGGCTTGTAGTGGCGAAACAGGTCGGCGCCGAACACCATGTCCCAGGGCAGGCCGGCCCGTTTCGCCATCGCCACCAGCAGCGCCACGTTGCCGTTCGACAGCGGCGCGATCACGAACCGCGCCCGCAGCCGCGCGAGGCCCGCCACCGCGTCCGGCCACGGATCGAGCCGGTGCCAGGCGCGCGCGAGATGCGCCCGGGCCGCCTCGTCGAGCGCGGCACCGCCTTGCTCGTCGAGCAGCCGGTCGAGGCTTGCCCGGTGCAGGTCGTCGAGCACCGTCCACGGCTGTGCGCCCTGCCGCACCCGCTCCATCGACGGCGCATAGGCCTCGCGCCAGTCATCGACCAGGGTTGCCCAATCGAGCGCCATCCCGCGCCCGGCGCCGAACGCGGACAGCTCGGCGATCAGGCTCGACCGCCAGTCGACGACGGTGCCGAACGTGTCGAACAGCAGCGCCCGCAGATCGTCCATGTCATGCATCCCCTATTTCTGAAAGATGTCGAACACGCCGCGCAGGAAGCCGGGCGTCAGGGCTGCGAGCGGGTTCACCCTCACCGTCGGATTGCGCAGCGAGCCGCGCACCGAATACGTCGCTGCGAATACGCCGCCGCCACGCTCGGGGCTGAACAGCTTGCCGATCACCGGGATGCCGCCGAGGACGGAATTGATCGCATAGGCCGGCACGATGGTGCCCCGCAGGTCGGCCGTGTTGCGGCCGAGATCGACGCTGCCCTGGATCGTGCCGCCGAGCGAGGGATTGAAGGCGCGCGCATTCATCACCGTGAGCTGGCTGCCGTCGAGCCGGAATGGCGCCTCGGCCCGCGTGACCGCCATCCCCGGCCCGCGGAGTGCCGCACCAAGGCCATAGATAGAGAGGCCTTGCAGCACCTTGGCCACGATCGGCGCATTGATGATGTGGCTGCCGGTGATCTCGGCGGTGCCCGAGAGCGGCTCGCGCGGCAGGCTGTCGTCGAACCGGCCGGTGAGCGAGAACGCGCCGCCGCGCAGCTCGTCGGTGATATCGAGGTCGCGCAGCAGCCCGCCGGCGTCGGCCGCGGTGAGCACGAGGCTGCGCGCGCCGGGACCGGCCGGTGCGATCCGGCCGTGCACGCTTTCCGGCGGCCCGCTGGCGAGCTGCGCCGTGCGGATCAAGCCATTGGCGCTCGACGCGGTCAGCACCACTGCGGAGAAGCCGAGGTTTCGGGTCAGGTCCACGTGGGCGAAGCGGGCGTCGAGTGTCCAGGGTTGGACATGCGCGACCGGCTGGTCGGCCACGGATGTGCGCGCGTGCTGCGGCAGCGTGGACGACAGGTCGAGCAGCGGCCCGTGCAGCGCGATCGCGATCGGCTGCCCGGCGGCGGCGGGAAACACGACCGTGCCGGTCGCGTCGCTGCGGCCGATCACGGCGCGCGTCAGCGTCAGCAGCTCGGGGCGGCCGCGGGCGAAGGTGCCGCTGCCATTGATCGACAGGCCCGGCCCGGTCGCCTGCAGTCCGCTCATCCCGACCAGGCGGGCACCCTGCAGCAGGATCCGCACGCTTGCCGTCGCCGGCGCGCCTGCCGGCTTGTTCCAGGCAACGATCGGGGCCGCGAGTGCCGCGCGCGCGAAATCGCCCGCGATGTCGATGCTGGCGGCGGCGTCGCGCTGCTCGGCGTAGCGGACGCGCACTGCCGCACTGCCGCCGGCAAGGAGCCCGCCGGTGCTGATCCCGGCAGCCCGGAGCTGCACCGGCGTCGCCGTGCCCGAGACGTCGGCGCGGGTGACGACCTGCGCGGGCGGCCCGGCGCGGAAGTCGAGCGCCACCGACACGCGGGTTGCAATGCCGGCCAGCGTCGCCTCGCCCGTGGCCGAGAGCCCGTCATTGCCCGCCTCCAGCTTGAGCGTGCCGCGGTCGACGTCGCGGCCGTCGACAATGCCGCCCAGATGCACCCCGGTCAGAGTGGAAGACGCATGGATCGCGACCTGGTCTATCGTGACGTCGTTGCGCAGCGGCAGGCGCAGGGTGAGGTGCGTCACCGCCTGCCCGGAGGCCTTCTCGAGCGGCAGCTTGTGTCTCGAGAGCAGGCGCAGGCGCGGCTGCTTCAGCAGGTCGATGGCGGCGACGAGCGGCCCCGTGATGGTGGTGGCGATGTCGCCGATCTGGTCGCGCGCCTGCAGCCTCGTCACCCGCACCATGCCATCGCTGATCAGCAATGCGCCGTCGCGGCCGGATTGCGTGGCGATGTCGATCTCGTCGGGGCCGACGATGGTCACGGTCGCGACGCCCGCGGTGATCGGCGCCATGGGCCGCAGCCAATGCACCGTAAGCCCGCTGCCCCGGATCGTGCCGGAGGCCGCCGCGAGGCTGACGGCGGAGAGGTCGGTCGGCCCGGTCAGCGTGACGGCGACCTGCCCGCCGGTCGCGGTTCCCGCGGTGATGTTCTGGGTGATCCAGGGCCGCGCGTCGCCGCCGACGCCCACGGGCCAGTAATACGCGAGATCGGCAAACGCGACCGGACCGAAGTCGACCGCCAGCCGCGCGGTGATCTTGCTCTTGCCGCGATCGAGCGACCCGTGCGCTTGCAGCGTCGGGCCCGGGCCGCCGTCGGGGGCGGCGAGAACCACCTCGGCATGATCCAACGAGATCGCCTGCGGCGGCCCCTCTGCGACCAGCGACGCGTTGAGGAACCCGACGCTGCCGGTGCCGATCTGCGCCTGCCCGCCGCCGATCTGCAACGCGACCCGCAGATGCCGCAGCCGCAGCGCCCGGTCGAGTTGGAGCGTGGTGCTGCCCGAGACCGGCGCATCGAGCGCCGCCAGCGCCGCCAGACCCGGTGCCGCCCGCGCCAGCGCCGCGGGACTGACCGGGGCGAGCCGCGCGGTCAGGGTGCTGCCATCGGCCGTGCGCGCCGCCTGCGCCGAGAGCCGCGTGCTGATCCCGCCCAGCGCCAGCGTCGCGCCAGCGCGTCCGGTCACGCCGCCGGCGCTGCGGTCGAGATCGATCGTGGCGTGCATCACCTGCCAGGGCGCGCCGATGCCGTGGTCGATCACCGTGAGCGCCGCATCGCGGATCCGCACGCGCTGCCACGCATCGAGACGCAGCCGACCGCCGCGCCCGGCCGGGTCACTGACGCCGCCGGGGACTCCTATGGCCCCTGCCGCCGAGCGGGTCACGGTCAGGCGCGCGCCGTCGGCTTCGAGGTCGTTCGGCTCGATCCGACCGATCAGCAGCGGCGCCACCGCGAACCCGACCGCCGCCTGCGGCACGCGGGCGATCGTCCGGCCCGTCTGGTCGGTCGCGACGACATCGGAGAGGCGCAGATCGAGCGGCGTCCCGGCCCCGTCCGAGAAGCCTTCCCACGCCAGCGCCGCCCGGCCGATCGCGAGGTGGATCGGCTGCTGCCCCGCGTTCGCCGCCGCCTCGATCCGGTGCGCGAGCCAGGGCAGCACGATCGGCCCCTGCGACAGCCGCCACGCCAGTGCCCCGGCGCCGATCGATGCCACCACCACCAAGCCGAGCATCAGGCCCAGCACGAGCCGGGCCAGCCCATACAGCACCCGGCCCGCGGCACCGGCCGCCCTCACGGCCGCTTGACCCCGGCGCCCGCGACTGTCCAGGCTGCGCTCCAATGCCGTTCCAACTGCCGAGCACCTGGCCGGCGCCGGGCGATCCCGACGCGGCGGTGCGCCTCGCCGAGCGGTTCGCAGCCTTGGGGGCGGCCGCGGCGCGGGCGGCATCCCGGCCCGCCTTTGCCGCAATGCTCGCCGCGATCGGCGGCAACAGCCCCTTTCTGGCCGACCTCGCCTTGCGCGAATCCAGGGCGCTGCGCCTGCTGGCCCGCTTCGGTCCGGACGTGCTGGCCGAGGCGGCGCTCGCCCGTCTCGCCGCCCTGCCGCCCGACCTGCCGCGGACGCGCCTCGCCACGTCCCTGCGCGCGGCGAAGCGGCAGGTGGCGTTGGCCACGGCGCTGGCCGACATCGGCGGCATCTGGCCGCTGGAGCGCGTCACCGGCACGCTCTCCGCACTCGCCGAGGCGGCGCTGGCGGCAAGCGTTGCCCATCTGCTGCGCGAGGCGCACGCGCGCGACGGGCTGCGGCTCCCCGACCCGGCGCGGCCGGAGCCGGGATGCGGCTTCGTCGTGCTCGGGATGGGCAAGCTCGGCGCCCGCGAGCTGAATTTTTCCAGCGATGTGGACCTCTTCCTCCTCTACGACCCGGCCCCGCATTCCTATCACGCCGATGCGCTGCGCCAATTGTTTGCCCGGCTGGCGCGCGACCTCGTCTCGCTGATGGAGGCACGCGACGCCGACGGGTACGTGTTCCGCACCGATCTGCGCCTGCGCCCCGACCCGTCGGCGACGCCACCCGCGATCGCGCTGCCGGCGGCGCTCACCTACTACGAAGGCATGGGCCAGAACTGGGAGCGCGCGGCGATGATAAAGGCGCGCCCGGTCGCCGGCGACCTCGCCCTCGGCGCCCGTTTCCTCGACGCGATCCGGCCCTTCGTCTGGCGCCGGCACCTCGACTTCGCCGCGATCGCCGACATCGACGCGATGAAGCGGCGCATGGAGGCGCACAAGGGCACCGCCGTGGCGCCGGGCGCTGATCCAGTCACGCGCGTGCTCGGCCACAACGTCAAGCTCGGCGAGGGCGGCATCCGCGAGATCGAGTTCCTCGCCCAGACGCTGCAACTGGTCTGGGGCGGCCGCGACCCCGGCCTGCGCGACCCGACCACGCGCGGCGCGCTGCGGCTGATGGTCCGCGCCGGGCGGCTGCCTGCCGCCGCCGAGACAGCGCTCGCGGCCGCCTATGACCGGCTGCGCCAGATCGAGCACCGGCTGCAGATGGTCGCCGACCGGCAGACCCACACGCTACCCGCGACCGCCGCCGAGCTGGCCCGGTTCGCGACCTTCATGGGCGCCGCCTCGGCCGAGGATTTCGCTCGCGACCTGCTCGGCACGCTCGCGGCTGTCCGCGAGCACTGGCGCGCGCTGTTCGAGCACGTCCCGGCACTCGACGGCGCGGCATCGCCGCTCGACCTCGGCGGGCCCGGCGAGCCGCCGCCGGCGACGTTGGCGGCGATCCGCGCGCTCGGTTTCCCGCGGACGGCCCCGGTGGTCGCGGCGGCGCGGTCCTGGCTCGCCGGCCGGCCGCGGGCGCTGCGCTCGGAGCGGGCGCAGGTGCTGCTGGGCGAGCTGCTGCCCGCGATCCTCGCCGCCCTCGGCCGGCAGCCGCAGCCGGAGGCGGCGTTCGCGCGGTTCGACGCGTTCCTCTCGCGCCTGCCGGCCGGTGTGCAGCTTCTCTCGCTATTCCAGCGCAACCCGGCGCTGCTCGCGCGCGTCGTGAGCGTGCTCGGGGCGGCGCCGTCGCTGGCGGACCATCTCGCCCATGTGCCGGCGGCGCTGGAGGGGCTGCTCGCGCCCGAGGACGAGGGCACGGCGCTGGCCACCGAGCTGCGCGACGCGCGGCTGCTGGAGGAGGCGCTCGAGATAATCCGCCGCTTCGTCCGTGGCGGCCAGTTCCGCGCCTCGGTCGCCGAGATGGAAGGGCGCCTCGATCCGGATGCGGCGGCGGCGGCGCGCACCGGGCTGGCGGATGCGACGATACGCGCCCTGCTGCCGCGGGTGTTGTCCGACTTCTCGACCCGCAACGGCCGGGTGCGCGGCGGCGGGATGGCGGTGGTCGCCCTCGGCAAGGCGGGCGGGCGGGAGATGATGGAGGGCTCCGACCTCGACCTGATGCTGGTCTACGATCATCCGGAGGAGGTGGCCGAGAGTACCGGCGCGCGCCGGGTGCCGGCCAGCCAGTATTTCATCCGCGCCGCCCATGCCTTCGTCGCGGCGCTCACCGCGCCCGGGCTGGAGGGGCCGCTGTTCGCGGTCGACATGCGGCTGCGCCCGTCGGGCAACAAGGGGCCGGTCGCGGTCTCGCTCGGCGCCTTCTGCCGCTACCACGCCGAGAGCGCCTGGACCTGGGAGCGGATGGCGCTCACCCGCGCCCGCGTGGTCGCCGGGCCGCGGCCGTTGGCGGCGCGGGTCTCGGCGGCGATCGCGCAAGCCCTCGCGCGTCCGGCCGACCCCGCGCGGATCAGGGCGGACGCGGTCGCGATGCGCGCCCGGCTCGCCCGCGAGCTGCCGCCGAGCGGACCCTGGGACGTGAAGCACCGCGCCGGCGGGCTGATCGAGGTGGAGTTTATCGCCCAGGCCCTCCAGCTCGTCCACGCGCCGGCGGACCCGTCGCTCTGCCACGCCAACACGCGGGCAGCGCTCGCCGCCCTGGCGCGGGGCGGCGCGCTGGCGGAGCCGGACGCGGCGCTGCTGATCCACGCCGACCGGATCTGGCGCGGGATGCAGGGGATGCTGCGGCTGACCGTCGGGCGGCAGCTCGCCGAGACCCCGCCGGCGGCCGCGATGCCCGCACTCGCCCGTGCCGCTTGCCTCGCCCCCGACGGGGTTGACGTCGTTTCGCTGCGCGCCACTCTGGAGGCGCTGGCGGCCGAGGTGCGCCGCCTGTTCGTCCGCCACCTCGGCGACCCGGAGACAAGTGCATGAGCGTGCAGGAAGGCGTGACCGTGAAGGAAGGAGATCGGGCGCCGGATTTCGAGATGCCGGCGAGCGGCGGCCGCACGGTCAGCCTCAAGGCCATGAAGGGACGCCCGTTCGTGCTCTATTTCTACCCGAAGGCCGACACGCCCGGCTGCACCAAGGAGGCCTGCGCGTTCCAGGAGGCGCTGCCGCAGCTCGGCCATGCCGGGATCGACGTGATCGGCGTCTCCAAAGACAAGATGAAGCCGATCGAGCGCTTCGCCGAAAAGTACCACCTCACCTTCCCGCTCGCCTCCGACGAGACGACCGGGGTTGCCGAGGCGTATGGCACCTGGGTCGAGAAGAGCATGTACGGGAAGACGTATATGGGCATGGAGCGCAGCACGTTCCTGATCGACGAGAACGGGCGGCTGGCGCGCATCTGGCGGAAAGTGAAGGTCCCGGGCCACGCGGCCGAGGTGGCGGCGGCGGCGAAGGCGCTGCGGCCGGCCGCCGGCTGACCGCTTCGCGCCCATGTCGGACGTAGCGTAAACCGATCAAGGTTCCTGAAAGCGGCCGCTGAGTCAGCTAAGACTGCCGCGTCTGACCTCACGCCGCGCCACACCGCGACGGCCGAGCCCATGGTCTCTCGCGGATAAG
>DATAYA010000349.1:0-5268 GCA_036272815.1 Acetobacteraceae bacterium | reverse complement strand
GATGGTGCGCGCGCAAGGTCTCCGCGTGGCGCTGGCCGCGACCGTGCCGGCGACCACCGTCGCTGAGATCACGCTGCCGGCGCTGCTCCGCCACGAGCTGCGCTGGGCGCGCACGACGCGGTATCTGGCGCCGCTCGGGTTCGCCGCGAGCGTCGTGCAGTACCCGCTCGTCTGGGCGGCGCTCGCGATCCTGCTCGCGGCCGCAACGGCAGGCATGCTCTGGGCGTTGACGATCGCGGCGATGGTCTGGGCAGCGCGCGCCTGTGCCGCCAGCGGCATCGACGCGGCGCTCGGTTTGCCTCCGTCGCTTCCGATCGCGCTGCTGCCGTTGCGCGAGGCGTTGTCGTTCGGAATCCTGCTGGCCGCCTTCGCGGGCCATCGGGTGCTTTGGCGCGGCGAGGTGCTGGCGGTCGCCGCCCCGCCGCCATTTGCCGGAGAACAACTGCCGTGATGAAGACGCTGTTCCTGCAACCGCCCTCCTTCGACGGGTTCGATGGCGGCGCCGGCTCCCGCTACCAGGCGAAGCGCGAGATCAGGTCGTTCTGGTATCCGACCTGGCTCGCGCAGCCAGCGGCCCTGGTGCCCGGCAGCCGGCTGATCGACGCGCCTCCGGCCCGCACCGGCCTCGATGCCGTGGTCGCCGAGGCGCGCACGCGCGACCTCTGCGTGATCCACACCTCGACGCCCTCGTTTGCCTCCGATGCGCGCGTGGCCGCAGCGCTGAAGTCGGAAAACCCGTCGCTGAAGATCGGCTTCGTGGGCGCCAAGGTCGCGGTGCAGCCGGAGGCCAGCCTGCGCGATGCGCCGGCGATCGACTTCGTCGCGCGAAACGAGTTCGACTTCACCATCGCCGAGGTCGCCGAGGGCCGCGACCTCGCCGCGATCGACGGGCTTTCATTCCGCGATGCCGGCGGCGGCATCATCCACAACCGCGATCGCGCGGTGCTGGAGGACATGGACCGGCTGCCGTTCGTCACCGAGGTCTACAAGCGCGACCTCAGGATCGAGGATTACTTCATCGGCTACCTGCTGCACCCGTACGTGTCGCTCTACACCGGGCGCGGCTGCAAATCGCACTGCACCTTCTGCCTCTGGCCGCAGACCGTCGGCGGCCACCGCTATCGCGTGCGCAGCGCCGGTCACGTCGCCGAGGAAGTGCGGCTCATCAAGTCATCCTTCCCGCAGGTGCGTGAAATCTTCTTCGACGACGACACCTTCACCGACAACCTGCCGCGGGCCGAGGAGATCGCGCGCGAGCTGGGCCGCATCGGCGTGCCCTGGTCGTGCAACGCCAAGGCCAACGTGCCGCGCGAGACGCTCCGCGTGCTGCGCGACAACGGGCTGCGCCTGCTGCTGGTCGGCTACGAGAGCGGCAACCAGCAGATCCTGCACAACATCAAGAAGGGCATGCGGATCGAGGTGGCGAAACGCTTCACCCGCGACTGCCACGACCTCGGCATCACGATCCACGGCACCTTCATCCTCGGCCTCCCCGGCGAGACCCGCGAGACGATCGAGGAAACCATCCGGTTCGCCACCGAGATAAACCCGCACACCTTGCAGGTCTCGCTCGCCGCCCCCTACCCGGGGACATTCCTGCACCGGCAGGCGGTCGAGAACGGCTGGCTCGATGCCGCGCATGCCGAGCTGGTGGACGACCACGGCGTGCAGATGGCGCCGCTCTCCTACGCGCACCTGTCGCATACGGAGATCTTCGACAGCGTCGAGACCTTCTATCGCCGGTTCTACTTCCGGGCGCCGAAGATCGCCTCGATCGTCGGCGAGATGGTGCGCAGCCCGCAGATGATGAAGCGCCGCCTGCGGGAAGGAGTGGAATTCTTCCAGTTCCTGCGGGAGCGCCACAAGCCTGCCTGACGCGGCCCGCTCGGTCACCTTCACCGCCGACGATTTCGGCCTCAGCCCGGCCGTCAACGAGGCCGTCGAGCGCGCCCATCGCGAGGGCGTGCTCGACGCCGCGAGCCTGATGGTCGCCGGCCCGGCCGCGGCCGATGCCGTGGCGCGGGCGCGCGCAATGCCGGACTTGCGCGTCGGCCTGCACCTTGTGGTCATCGAGGGGCCGGCGGTGCTGCCGCCGGCGCGCATCCCCGCACTGGTTGGTGCCGCTGGGCGGTTCCCGTCGGAGCAGGTCCGGCTCGGCCTGCGCTACGCCATCGACCGCGCCGCGCGCGCCCAGCTCCGCGCCGAGATCGCCGCACAGTTCGCCGCCTTCGCCGCGACCGGCCTGAAGCTGGGCCACGCCGACGCGCACAAGCACATGCACCTCCATCCCTTCGTCGGCCGGATGATGATCGCCGAGGGGCGCCGCGTCGGCCTGCCGCGCATCCGCGTGCCGTCGGAGCCGCCGGCGGTGATGGCCGCACTCGGGCACCGCCGCACGCCCGGCGGGCAGGCGCTGCACGCCTGGACGCGGCTGCTGCGGCGGCGGGCGATGCGGGCCGGGATCGCCGCCGACGATCATGTTTTCGGCATTGCCTGGAGCGGACACATGACGGCGGCCCGCGTCGCCGCCCTGCTCGACCGACTGCCGGCCGGATCGAGCGAGATCTATTTCCACCCCGCGACCGCCGCCGACCCGGCGTTGCGCGCGCTGATGCCGGCGTATGAGCACGCGGCGGAACTGGCCGCCCTGCTCGACCCCGGCGTGCGCCGCGCGGCGGGTCGCGGATGAAGGGCGGGGAGTGAGGCGGGTCTGGCCGTTGCAGCTCTCGTCACACAACCTCAGATTGTTGCAACGAACGACGATTTCTGCTCTATTCCGTGACAATAATGTGGCGTGCCCGCTATTTGACGTACGCGGGAATCACGGGAGAGGAAACATGGCGTCGAACCGCATCGGTTCCCCCGGACTGCTCGACCGGGAGCGGATCGTGGCGGGGCCCGGCTTCAATCGCTGGCTGGTGCCCCCCGCGGCCCTCTGCGTCCATCTCGCGATCGGCGAGGTATACGCCTTCTCGGTGTTCAACATCCCGATGACGCGCCTGCTCGGCGTGACCAAGCACGCGCCCGGCGACTGGACCAACCCCGACGTCACCTGGATCTTCAGCATCGCGATCCTGTTCCTCGGGCTCTCCGCCGCGTTCGCCGGCTCGTGGCTCGACCGGGTCGGGCCGCGCAAGGCGATGGTGGCGGCGGCGCTCTGCTTCGGCGGCGGCTTCATCGTCGCCGCGATCGGGGTCGCGATGCACAATCTCGCGGTGGTCTATCTCGGCTACGGCGTGATCGGCGGCTGCGGCCTCGGCATTGCCTACATCTCGCCGGTCAAGACGCTGATAAGCTGGTTCCCGGACCGGCCGGGGATGGCGACCGGGCTCGCCATCATGGGCTTCGGTGGCGGCGCGATGATCGGGGCGCCGCTCTCGGTCTGGCTGATGCGGCATTTCGCGACCGCGTCGGGCAACGGGGTCGCGGCCACGTTCGTCGCACTTGGCGTGATCTATGCCGCGTACATGCTGATCGGCGCGGCGATCGTGCGGGTGCCCGCGCCCGGCTGGCAGCCGGCCGGGTTCGTGCCGGCGCGGACGAACGGTCTGGTGACGACGGAGACCGTGCATGTCGACGAGGCGCTGCGCACGCCGCAATTCTACCTGCTCTGGCTGGTGCTGTGCCTGAACGTCACCGCCGGGATCGCGGTGCTGAGCCAGGCGTCGCCGATGATCCAGCAGATGTTCCACGGCAGGGTCAGCCCGGTCGCGGCGGCCGGCTTCGTCGGCCTGCTCAGCATCTTCAACATGGCGGGCCGGTTCGTCTGGGCCTCGGCCTCGGACTGGATCGGGCGAAAGAACACCTATGCCGTGTTCTTCCTGCTCGGCATCGTGCTCTACGTGCTGCTGCCCAGCACCGGGCGGCTCGGCGGCGTCGGGCTGTTCGTGATCGTCTCCGGCATCATCCTGAGCATGTATGGCGGCGGCTTCGCGACCATCCCGGCCTATCTGCGCGACGTGTTCGGCGTGCGCTACGTCGGCGCGATCCACGGCCGGCTGCTGACGGCGTGGGCGGCGGCAGGCGTGCTCGGGCCGCTGCTCATCAGCTACCTGCGTGAATACCTGCTCGCGAACGGGGTTGCCCAGGCAGATGCGTACACGCTGACGCTCTACATCATGGCCGGGCTGCTGTTCGTGGGCTTCCTGTGCAATCTCGCGATGCGTCCGGTGCGGGCGCACCATTTCGTCACGACCGGCGACACGGAGGTGGGGGCATGAGCGGTTCGCGGACATCGAGCAGCGTCGTCTCGCTGCTGCTCGCCTGGGCGCTGGTGGGAATCCCGCTCGCCTGGGGCGTGGCGATGACGGCGAGCAATGCGATGAAGCTGTTCCAGTAAGACCTGCGCGGCCCGTCCACAGGACTGCGTCGAGACAACCCGAAGATGTCGAAAACCGCGGAATGCACGTCTTCGCATGCGCGCGCATCCCGTGCCGAGGCCGTGCGGCGCGCGCCGGGCCGTTTCAGGTCCGCCATCGCACAAATTTCACGACCCCGTGCGCTTCACCATTGCGTCTCCGTGCAGTGCCTGCTTAATGCGCATGGAAGCCATGCAGAAGGGAGGCCAAGGCCGATGATAACCCGCCGTGCCGCAGGACGCGCCATCGTCGGCGTCGCCGCGGTCGCCGCCACGGGCGGCATCCGTCCCGTGCTCGCCGCCTCCAAGACCGTCACCGTGGCGCTAGACGCCTCACTGACCGGGGCGGACGCGGAATCCGCCAAGCGGGTCGAGTACGGCGCGGAACTCGCCTTCGACGAGGTGAATGCGAAGGGCGGCATCAACGGCTACATGATAAAGTTCGTGCCGTATGACGACGGCAGCGCCACCGCCGGCCAGTACGACCCGGCGCAGGCGGCGACCAACGCCCGCAAGATGGTCTCCAACCGCGGGACCGTTGCCGCGATCGGCCCGCAGATGAGCGGCGCCGGCAAGGCGATGGCGCCGATCCTGAGCGAGGGCGGCCTCGCCATCATCACCACGTCCTCGACCAACCCCGACATCACCAACCCGAAGTTCGCCGACCAGTATCGTCCCGGCGGCAAGCCGATCTATTTCCGTACCGTCACGACCGACGCCTTCCAGGGCCCCAACATGGCCAACTACATGGCCGAGGTGCTGAAGATCAAATCGGTCTACGTGCTGGACGACAGCGGCGCCTACGGCGTCGGCCTGGCCGATGCGTTCCAGGCGCAGGCGAAGACGAAGGGCATGAAAGTGCTGGGCCGCGACCGGCTCGACCCGAAGGCCGCCGACTACACGCCGATCCT
>DATAYA010000348.1:0-2055 GCA_036272815.1 Acetobacteraceae bacterium | reverse complement strand
CGCGCGAACGGTTTCGACGCCGCCTTGCCGGTCCGCCGAGGCGGGGCTAGACCGGGTTCAGCCTGGAGCGACTGGCATGCAAGGAGTTTGCCATGAATGACACGGCGCCCTCGAACAAGCCGAAAAAATCGGTGGCACTCTCCGGCGTGACGGCCGGCAACACCGCGCTCTGCACCGTCGGCCGGACCGGCAATGACCTGCACTATCGCGGCTACGACATCCTCGACATCGCCGAACGCTGCAGCTTCGAGGAAATCGCGCACCTGCTGGTCCACGGCACGCTGCCGACGCAGGCGGAGCTGGCCGCCTACATGACCAAGCTGCGGGAGCTGCGCGGCCTGCCGGCGTCGCTGCGGCAGGTGCTGGAGGCGCTGCCGGCGGCGGCGCACCCGATGGACGTGATGCGCACCGGCGTCTCGGCGCTGGGCGGCGCGCTGCCGGAGCCGGCGGACCACAACGCGGCCGCCGCGCGCGACATCGCCGACCGGCTGATGGCGTGCCTCGGCTCGATGCTGCTGTACTGGTTTCACTTCGCCCACAACGGGCGGCGGATCGAGGTCGAGACCGACGATCCGACCATCGGCGGCCATTTCCTGCATCTGCTGCACGGGCGCGCGCCGTCCGAGGAGTGGGTGCGCGCGATGCACACCTCGCTCAATCTCTATGCCGAGCACGAATTCAACGCCTCGACCTTCGCCGCCCGCGTCGTCGCCGGCACTGGGTCGGATATGCACTCGGCAATCTGTGCCGGGATCGCAGCGCTGCGCGGCCCGAAGCATGGCGGCGCCAACGAGGTCGCCTTCGAGATCCAGAAACGCTACCGCACGCCGGACGAGGCGGAGGCCGACATCGTCCGCCGCGTCGGCGCCCGCGAGGTGGTGATCGGGTTCGGCCACCCGGTCTATACGATCGCCGATCCGCGCAACAAGATCATCAAGGAGGTGGCCCGCCGGCTCGCCCGCGACGCCGGCCAGATGCCGATGTTCGACGTCGCCGACCGGATCGAGGCGGTGATGGCGCGCGAGAAGAAGATGTTCGCGAACCTCGACTGGTTCAGCGCCGTCTCCTACCACATGCTCGGCGTGCCGACGGCGATGTTCACCCCGCTGTTCGTGATCGCGCGCACCGCCGGCTGGGCGGCGCATGTCATCGAGCAGCGCGAGGACGGCAAGATCATCCGCCCGGCCGCCAACTACACCGGCCCCGAGGACCTCCGTTTCGTGCCGATCGAGAAGCGGGGCGACCAGCGCGGCGACAAGCGGGGCGAGGGAAGCGGGGCGTGACCTATCTGGTCGCGGCCGACCTGCCGGCCGAGCCCGCCGGCGCCCGCTTCCGCGCCCTGCTGGGCCGGCCCGGCATCCTGCAACTGCCGGGCGCGCAGAACGGGCTCGCGGCCTTGCAGGCGAGGCGGGCGGGCTTCGAGGCGCTGTATCTCTCGGGGGCGGCCATGAGCGCCTCGATGGGGTTGCCCGATCTCGGCGTCATCACCGTCGACGAGGCATGCTTCTTCGTCCGCCAGGTGGCACGCGCCGGCCTGCCGGTGCTGGTCGACGGCGATACCGGCTACGGCGAGGCGCTCAACGTGATGCACATGGTGCGCAGCTTCGAGGAGGCGGGCGCGGCGGCGGTGCATGTCGAGGATCAGCTGCTGCCGAAGAAATGCGGCCACCTCAACGACAAGCGGCTCGCGGATGCGCGCGACATGGCCGCCAAGGTCGCCGCCGCCGCCCGCGCGCGCCGCCATCTCGTGGTGATCGCCCGCACCGATGCCGCGGCGAGCGAGGGGTTGGACGGCGCGGTTGCGCGCGCCCGCCTCTATCTGGAGGCCGGTGCGGACGCGATCTTCCCGGAGGCGCTGTACTCCGCAGAGATGTTCCGCGCCTTCGCCGAGCGGATGCCGGGCGTGCCCCTGCTCGCCAACATGACGGAGTTCGGCCGCACGCCGTTCTTCACCGCCGCCGAGTTCGAGGCGCTGGGCTATCGCATGGTGATCTGGCCAGTCTCCTCGCTGCGCGTCGCCAACAAGGCGCAGGAAAAGCTCTACGCCACCATCCG
>DATAYA010000347.1:0-7894 GCA_036272815.1 Acetobacteraceae bacterium | reverse complement strand
GTCATGTCGCGGAACAGGCCGCCCGACCCGGCGACATACGATGCCGGCGGCGGCGCCGGATCGCGGCTGATGATGGAGAGCTGCTCCAGCGTGCCGATCTCGCCCGCCTCCAGCCGCTCCCGCAACGCCCGGAACGACGGGTCGAAGCGCCGGTTGAAGCCGATCATCACCACCGGGTGCCGCTCCGCGATCCGCTCCCAGCACGCGGTCGCCCGCGCAGTGTCGAGGTCGATCGGCTTCTCGCACAGGATCGGCCGCCCGGCGCGCGCCGCCGCCTCGATCAGCGGGACATGGGTTGTTGTTGGAGTCGCGATCAGCACCGCGTCCACCTCCGGCATCGCCAGCACCGCCTCGGCCGAGGCCGCCGCCACCGTGCCGTGCTCGGCCGCAACTGCGCCCGCGACCTCGGCGACCACGTCGAACACAGCCGCGAGCCGCACGCCGGGCTGGCGTGCCAGCAGCCCGGCATGCATCCGCCCGATCCGCCCACAGCCGAGCACCGCGATGCCGACCCGGTCGTCCTGCTGTCCGCCAGTCATTTCTTTGTCACCCGAGGATCGAGCACCGCATAGGACAGGTCCACGAGAAAATTGATGACCACGTACACCGCCGCCACCACCGTCGTGATCCCCAGGATCGCCGGGAAGTCGAGTGCGACCGCGCTCTGGAACGTGTAACGCCCGAGCCCCGGCCACGCGAACACCGTCTCCGTCATCACAGCTCCCGCCAGCAGGTTGGCATAGGCGAGGCCGCCCAGCGTCACCACCGGCAGCATCGCATTCGGGGCCGCGTGCCCCAACACCACCGCCCGCCGCAGCAGGCCCTTGGCACGCGCGACGCGGACGTAGTCCTGCCCCAGCGATTCCAGCATCGCCGCCCGCGTCGTGCGCGTGATGAGCCCGAGCGTGCTGGCCGCGAGCACGATCGACGGCAGCACCAGGTGCGCCGCCGCGTCGCGGAACGTGCTCCAGTCGCCGGTGATCGCGGTGTCGATCAGCAGGATGCCGGTGATCGGCGTCGGCGGGAACGTGCTGGCGCTGAGCTGGCCCGGCCCCGGCGCCAAGTCGAGCTGGCCGTAGAACACCGCGAGCACGATGAAGGCGAGCCAGAAGGTCGGCGCCGAGACGCCCACCAGCGAGACCGAGCGCGCCACGTGATCGACCCAGCTATCCCGCTTCACCGCGGCCAGCACCCCGAGCGGCAGCCCGACCACGAGCGAGAGGATGAAGGCGATCGTCGAGAGTTCGATCGTCGCCGGCGCATATTGCACGATATCGGCCACCACCGGCCGCTGCGAGACGATCGAGATGCCGAGGTCGCCATGCACGAGCCCGCGCAGGAACAGCCAGTAGCGATCCCACAACGGCAGGTCGAGGCCCCATTTGTGCCGGAACGCCGCCACGATCACCGGATTGGAGGCCGCCATGTCACCGAGCTGCGACAGCACCGGGTCGCCCGGCACGCTGTTGGCGATCAGGAAGATGACCAGCGTCGCCGCCAGCACCATCGCCGCCGCCACCACCAGCCGGGTCGAGACGTAGCGCAGCATCAGTACGCGCGGGTTCGGTTCGACATCGCTTCCTCCCCGTGGCTATGATGCCCGCAACGGCGGCAAACGCCAATCTGCGGCAGGAGGAACGGATGGGCGGAAGCCTTGGATGGATCGGACGGCGCGACCTGGTGCGGCTGCTCGGGATGGGGGGCGCCGCACTCGCCGCGAGCCTCCCGGAACGGGTCCACGCGGCGACGCACAAGACCACGCTCGTCCTCGGCATCGACATCAGCGACAGCATCACCTTCGATCCGGCGCGCGAGAGCCAGTACACGCCGCCGATGACGGTCAATGCCTGCTACGACGCGCTGCTGACGATGGCGCCGGGCAACTATATCGACCCGCAGCCGGCGCTCGCGACCAAATGGGAGCGCAGCCAGAATGGCAAGGCTTGGCGTTTCACACTGCGGCCGGGAGCAAAATTCAACTCCGGCAATCCCGTCACCGCCGAGGACGTGAAGTTCACCTTCGACCGCCTCATCAACCTCAAGGACCAGCCCTCGCAATACGTGCCCAACATCGACCACGTCGCGGTGGTCGATCCCGGCACAGTCGACATCGTGCTCAAGAACCCGCGCGAGCCGATCCTGACCATCATCTCCGGCTGCAATTTCGGCATCATGGAGAAGCGCGCGCTGGAGGCGCACGGCGGCACCGACGCGGCCGACGCCTCGACCGCGGACCGCGCGACGCCCTGGCTCAACCAGCACTCCGCCGGTGCCGGCCCGTTCACCCTGGTCGGCTGGACCCACGGCGCCCAGATCCTGCTGACCCGCAACCCGCATTACTGGCGCGGCGTGCCGAGCTTCGAGCACATCGTCATCCGCCACATGGCCGACAGTGCAACCCAGCTCCTGGCGGTCAAGCGCGGCGACATCGACGCCGCCTTCAACCTGATCCCCGAGCAGATCGCGACGCTGAAGGGCGTGAAGGGCGTGCGCGTTGAGAGCTTGCGCAGCCTCGATTTCGTCTACATGGCGCTCACCACCGAGCCGCAGTTCAACAAGGCGCTCGCGGTGCAGGAGGCGCGTCAGGCGATCGGCTACGCGATTGATTACGACGGCATCACCCACGACCTGCTCGGTGGCGCCGCGATGCGCTGCGCCAGCTTCGTCCCGATCGGGCTGCGCGGCTCGACCGAGGCGATCGCGAAGGAAATCGGCTACCATCAGGACCTGCCGCGGGCGAAGACGCTGCTCGCCAAGGCCGGCTTCCCGGACGGCTTCAGCTATCAGCTCAGCTACGGTGACGCGGCAGTCTCCGGCCTCTCCTATGCGGTGCTCGGGCAGAAGATCCAGTCCGACCTCGCCCGCGTCGGCATCAAGGTCGAGCTGCACCCGATGGATCAGGTCAATCTCCGAACCTCCTATACCAGCGGCCATTCGACCGCGGTACTCACCTTCTGGAACCCCTCCGGCGTGGAGGCCGAACTCTGGGCCGCGGCCAGCGTCGAGCGGGTCGCGAAGCGCCTCCACTGGACGCCGCCGGCCTCCCTGGTCGCGCTCGTGCATCAGGCCGCCGAGGAGACCGATCCGCAGAAGCAGGCGCAGCTCTACATCGACTACCAGAAGGCGGTCATCGCCATGGGCGGGCTGCTGATCCTGTTCCAGCCGATCTACCAGTTCGCCGTCCGCGACACGGTGCAGACCTTCCCGCTCACCGCCGCCGGCTGGGAGGTGGACATGGCGGGCGTGGTCGCTTGAGCGAGACGATCGCCCGCGCGGCGCCGCGTCATCCCGCCGGCCGCATCCCGCTGCCGGGCGCCGGGGCGATCGACTGCGACATCCATCCCGCGGTGTCGGGCATGGCGGCGCTGCTGCCGTACCTCTCGACGCATTGGCGCGAGCAGGTGACGCTGCGCGGCATCGACGGACTGGACAGCGCCAGCTATCCGCTGCGCGTGTCCGCCCACGGGCGGCCGGACTGGCGGCCGGAAAATGCCAAGCCGGGCAGTGGTCCGGCGACGCTGATCGCCCACGCGGTCGACGCCTTCGGCACCGCGATCGCGATCTGCAACCCGCTCTACGGCGTGCAGGCGCTGCCGAACGCGGACATGTCGGCCGCCCTCTGCCGCGCGGTCAACGAGTGGCTCGCGCACGAATACCTCGACCGCGATCCCCGGCTGCGCGGCTCGGCGCTGGTCCCGCTGCGCGATCCCGACCTCGCCGCGGCCGAGATCGAGCGCGTCGCGGCCGACCGACGTTTCGTGCAGGTGCTAGTGCCCGCGATGGGCGAGGCGCCGCTCGGCCGCCGCCTCCATTGGCCGATCCTGCGCGCCGCCGAGCGCCACGGCATGCCGCTCGGCATCCATGCCGGCTCGATGTTCAAGCACGCGACCAGCAGCAATGGCTGGCCGTCGTACCATCTCGAAGACACCGTCCTGCAATCGCACGCCTTCCAGGCGCAACTGCTCAGCCTGGTCTCCGAAGGCGCGTTCGCCGAGTTCCCGCGCCTGCGGGTCGTGCTGCTCGAAGCGGGCTTCACCTGGCTGCCGCAATTCCTCTGGCGCGCGACCCGCACCTGGCGAGCGATGCGCGCCGAGGTGCCCTGGGTCGACCGGTCGCCCGCCGACATCATCCGCGAGCACGTCCGCGTGACGATCCAGCCGACCGACGCGCCGCCGACGGCCGACGCCATGAGCCGCGTGCTGGCGCAGCTCGGGTCCGATCGGATGCTTCTGTTTTCTACCGACTATCCGCACTGGCACTTTGATGGGCTCGACGCATTGCCGGCTGGCATTCCCGACGCGATGCTGCCGCGGCTGCTTTCGGAGAATGCGCTGGAGACGTATCCTCGGCTGCAAGGCCAGGGGCTCTGCGCCTGGACCCCGGTCAAGGCGGAGCCTTGACAATTCCGGGGTGTCCAGAGGGCGGCTGCCCCTTGGCCGGTCCGGGCAGAGCCCGGCCTTTCTCTCTTCGGAGGCACCAGCCATGAGCCAGACCGAAACGCTCACCCACGCCGAAACCCGCCTCCAGATCATCGACTGCGACATCCACCCCGCGATGCGTTCGGCGCGCGACCTATATCCGTTCCTCGCCCAGCGCTGGCGCGAGCATCTCGACACGTACGGCCTGCGCCTGCCAGCGCCCTTCACCGCATCCTCGCCCTATCCGAAGGCGGCCCCCGCGCTCTCCCGCGCCGACGCGTGGCCGCCGAACGGCGCGCCACCCGGTGCCGACCTCGACTTCATGCGCGCGCAGCTGCTCGACGCCTACGACATCGGCTTTGGCATTCTCCATCTCCTCTCACCCTCGGGCATGGACCAGCGCAACCAGGCGTTCGGCGCGGCACTCTGCCGTGCCATCAACGAATGGCAGGTCGCGACCTGGACCGGGCCGGAGCCGCGCCTCAAGGGCTCCATCGCGCTGCCCGGCGAGGACGCCGCCGCCGCGGTTGCGGAGCTGGAGCACTGGGCCGGCCACCCGGATTTCGTGCAGGTGTCGATGGTGACGCACACGATCGAGCCGCTCGGCCGCCGCCGCTACTGGCCGATCTACGAGGCCGCCGCCGCCGCCGGCCTGCCGGTGGGGCTGCACACCTCGGGCTACAACGGCCACGCGGTCACCGCTGCCGGGTGGCCCAGCTTCTACGTCGAGGAGCACCACGAGGTCGCGATTTCGCAACAGGCCGTCGCCGCGAGCCTGATCCTCGAAGGCGTGTTCGCGCATCTGCCCGATCTGCGCGCCGTGATCGTGGAGGCGGGTTTCGCCTGGGTGCCGTCGCTCGGCTGGCGGCTCGACCAGCATTGGGCTCGGATGCGCGATGAAGTACCGCACGTCGCGCGCCCGCCGTCCGAATACATGCGCCAGAACCTCTGGTACACGACGCAGCCGATGGACGAGCCGGAGCGCCCGCGCGATCTGCGCGACGTGATGGACTGGATCGGCTGGGACCGCATCCTGTTCGCCACCGACTATCCGCATTGGGACTTCGACGAACCGCGCGACGCCTTCAAGATCCGCCTCTCCGATGGCGAGCGCCGCCGCGTGTTCGCCGATAACGCCCGCGCGCTCTATCGCTTGCCCTGATGGCCCCCGCTTCATGACACGCCACGTCATCGCCCGTGCCGGCGAGATCGCGCCGGGCGAGCGCCGCCTTGTCGAACTCGACGGCCGCCGCATCGGCGTCTTCAATCTTGCAGGCGAATATTTCGCCCTGCTGGACCGCTGCCCGCACCAGGGCGGCCCGATGTGCCGCGGCCATCAGGTCGGCTTCGTGACCGCCGCCCGTCCCGGCGAATACGTCCGCTCGCGCGAGGGCGAGCTGGTGAAGTGCCCTTGGCACGGCTGGATGTTCGACATCCGCACCGGCCAGTCCTGGTGCGGCCCGGAACGCCTTTCGGTGCGCCGGTTCGAGGTTTCCGTCGAGCCCGGTGCCGCGCTGGTGGAGGGGCCGTTCGTCGCAGAGACCTACCCGGTCTCGGTCGAGGACGATTACGTGGTTGTCCAGGCGTGACGCCTCACAGCAGCGGCATCTCCAGCCAGCTGCCCGCATGATCGATCGTCAGCACCGGCGGCCGCCCGTGCGGCGTCTGCACGACATGGTCCGCATCCGCGCCGGCAATCGACAGCCGGATGCGGCTGCCGGCGCGGAACGCCCAGCCGACCGGCAGCAGCGGCAGCCGTAGCGTCTCGAATCGCCCCGGCGTGAGCGGCATCGCATCGGCGCGCGTGAAGCTGCGCCACGGCCATGCCGCGCGATATTCCGCTGTCGGCGTCGCCTCGCGCCGGTGCAGCGCGCGGAGCAGTCCCTCGGTGACATAGCGGGCCGTGCCGTCCGGCTCGACTTCCGTCAGATACGCGTGGATCGCCGCATCCGGCTCGCTCGATGCGAGGCGCAGGGTCAACACCGGATGACCCACGAGCGTCGCGTCGCTCGCCAGCGGTTCGGAGGCGAAGCGCAGCGCCGGCTCGTGCGCGGCCCAGTCGGTGTAGTAGTCGCGCGCATCCAGCCCGGCGATCCGCTCGTAGCGCGTCGCGGTGCCGGTCCCCGCCGCGAAATCGGCCACCATCCGGCTGGTGCCCGCACCTGCCTCCGCAAGTCTGGCATCCGACGCAAGCCTGCCATTCGACGCGAGGTGCAGCGTCCGCGCCACATGCGCAACCGGCCAGGTTCCCGCCGCGCGCCATTGTTCCGCGTGCTCGACGAAGACATGCACCGGCGCCTCGCGGTCCAGCCCGGTCGGCCGCCGCATCAGGTAATGGTCGAAGAACCGCAGCACCTCGGCCGCGAGCGCGAATTCTGGCGCGACCTCCGCCCGCCACGGCGAGGCATTCACCCGTGCGCCGTGGTCCCACGGTCCGAGCAGCAGATGCCGCTTCGGGTTCGGCAGCGTCAGGAACCGTGCGATCGCACCGTTCGCATACCCCGCGCCGTCGAGCCAGCCGGAGACCGAATAGACCGCGACATCCGGTGCCACGCCGGCGGCATAGCGATACGGGCTGAACGCGCCGGAATCGTAGTCGGGATCGTACGGCAATGCCGCGTCGCGGAACGGAAACTCGGCGATGAAGCGCGGCATGCGGAAATTGGCGCGATGCTGCTGCACCGCCGCTTCACGCAGCGATCCGTCGGCGTCCTCGTCCACCGGCGCCGGCCCGTCGAAAGCCGGGTCGCCGTAATAGGCCGAGCGCGCCAGCAGGTCCCGCCGGTCGTGGTCGAGTGCGAGCATCAGCTCGTCATACGTCTCCGCCAGCCGGTGCAGCAGCAGCCCGCCCGGATAATAGTGGTCGGCCCACGTGTCCCAGACCGCGAACAGCGGCGCGATCGCGCGCACCGCCCGGTGTCCGGTGCTCGCCAGGAAATCGGACGCGGCGCCGACATAGGAGACGCCGGTGGCGCCGATCGTGCCATCCGACCAGGGTTGCGCCACGATCCAGTCGGCGACCTCGCGGCTGTCCTCGCGCTCGCGCGGCGAGCGGAACCCGTCGCGCGTGCCGAAGCTCGCCCCGGTGCCGCGCACGTCCACGACGACGAGCGCATAGCCGCGCGGCACGAACAGGTCGCGCCAGCCGGCGAGCGTCGGACACGGCTCGGCATTGGCACCCGGCTGGAGCGCGAAGCGGCGGTAATAGGGCGTCAGGATCAGGATCGCCGGGACGCGTTCCGCGTCCGGCTCGGGGAGGTAGGCGTCGATCGCAAGCCGCACGCCGTCGCGCATCGCGAGATAGCAGGAGCGCGGGGCGCCCGTCGCGTGCGTCGGGGGCCGGCCGTCGAGGTAGCGCGCGGGCGGGATGATCCAGGCGTCGCTGTCGCGGTCGGCATCGGACATGGCGGCATCGCACCCGAGGAGACATGCCGCGTCAAGCCGGCGCAACCGGCGGGAGGCGCGGCGGCGGCCGG
>DATAYA010000346.1:0-2504 GCA_036272815.1 Acetobacteraceae bacterium | reverse complement strand
GAAGTCCTCGCGCGGCGCGAAGCCGGAGGCCCGGGCCACCTCGGCGCACTCGCGCAAGAGCCGCAGGGCGAGATCGGCGCCGCCGGGCACGGCCTCGATGTCGCCCACCGTGCCGCGCAGCAGGCAGGTGATCCCGCCGAGCGAGGCGAGGAACACCCATTTCTCCCACATCTCCTGCATGATCGTCGACGAGGCTCGGGCGGTGAACCCGGCACCCGCAATCGCCGCGTGCAGCCGCTCGACGCGCGGCGAGAGCGTGCCGTCGCGTTCGCCGTAGGCAAGCTCCTGCATCGGCGCGAGCTGCACAATGCTCCCGTCATTGTCGAGCGTCGTTGCTACGATGCAGACACCCCCGAGGACAGCGTCCGCGCCGAACTGCGCCGTCAGCACGTCGAGATGGCGCATTCCGTTCAGCACAGGAACAATCATCGTCGCCGGGCCGACCGCGGGCGCGACGTCCTTGACCGCCGCCTCAAGCGCAAATGCCTTGACCGTCAGAAGGACGGCATCGAACGGGCCTTCGACGCGGTCGGCGGTCACCACCTTCGGATGGATCGCGGCGTCGCCGTGTGGGCTCACGATCCGCAGACCGTCGCGGGCAAGCTGCTCCGCCCGCCGCCCACGCACAAGGAATACAACGTCGCGTCCCGCCTGTGCGAGCCGCCCGCCGAAATAGCCGCCGGTCGCCCCGGCACCGACTACCAGGAGCCGCATGCTCAACCCCCCGCCACGCAGGAGTGGCGGCTGGCGGCGATTGCGTCCTCGACGTCGCGCAGCTTGTCCTTGCCGAAGAAGATCTCGTCGCCCACGAAGAAGGTCGGCGAGCCGAACGTGCCGCGATCGACGGAACGCTGCGTGTTCGCGAGCAGCTCGTCCTTGACGTCCTGCGCCTGGGCGAGCGCGAACAGAGCGTCGGCGTCGAACACGGATTCGATCAGAGCCGCGCGCAGCACCGCCGGATCGTCGAGCCTCTTGGGATCGGCCCACATGTGGCGAAAGACCTCGTCGACATAGCGCTCGAAGATGCCGAGCCGCTGGGCCGCCACGGCGCCCCGCATGAGAGCGAGGGTGTTGACCGGGAAGAACGGGTTCGAGGTGAAGCGCGTGATGCCGTGGCGGGCGACGAACCGGCGCGTTTCGAGCCGATCGTAGTCGGGCTTGTTGCGGATGCCGGCGAAGGCTTCCGCGGGGGAGCGGTTGCCCGTCAGCTTGTAGACCCCGCCCAGCAGGATCGGCACGTAGACGAAGCGTGCGCCCGTCCGCTGCTCGATCCCCGGGACCACCAAGTGCGCGAGATAGGCGTTCGGGCTGCCGAAGTCGAAGTGGAATTCCACGTTGCTCATCGTCTCACCACTTCTCGCCAAAGGGACGGATCTCGAGCTCCGACGACCATGCGTCGCGCGGCTGCTGGTAGAGGCGCCAGTATGTCTCCGCCACCGCTTCCGGGCGCATCAGCCGGTTCGGGTCGAGGTTGCGCAGCGTCTCCTCGCCCTCGCGTTCGCGGATCCGCTCCCGCACCCAGGCGGTGTCGACGCCGGAATCGATAACGAGATGCGCGACATGGATGTTCTTCGGGCCAAGTTCACGCGCGGCGCTCTGGGCGACGGCGCGGAGTCCGAACTTCGCAGCGGCGAATGCGGCGTAGCCGGCTCCGCCGCGCAGGCTTGCGGTGGCGCCGGTGAAGAAGATCGCGCCTCGGCCACGCGGCAGCATCAGCCGCGCCGCCTCCCGCCCGCTGAGGAAGCCCGCGTAGCACGCCATCTCCCAGACCTTGCGGAACACGCGCTCGGTTGTGTCAAGCAGGGGGAAGTTGACGTTGGCGCCGATGTTGAAGATGCAAACTTCGAGTGGCGCCGTGCGGTCGGCGTCTTCGAGAAACGATGTGATGTCGGCTTCCTGGCGCGCATCGATTGATCGGGCGTGGATGCGGCCGCCTGCGCCTTCAATCTCCGCGACGAGCGGCGCCAGCTTCTCCCCATTGCGCCGGCCCGCGAAGATGGTGAACCCCTCGGCCGCGAACCGCTTGGCGATTGCGCCCCCGATGAAGTCCCCGGCGCCGATGACGGCGGCCGTCGCATTGATGGGTTCCACGCTTCTCTCCCTTCCGACCGCCTGGAAAGTTAGATAAGTTCTATTTTAGAACCCGTCAAGGCAGCAAAACGCGCCAAGAGGTGACTGGGCGCGCGCAGGGGCGTGCGCCGGACGGCGGGACCGGATCGTCGGACGATGTGCAGCCGCGTGCTCTTAGTCTAGGCCGCCGTGCGGGACCGGCGTGGCTTGCCGGTGCGTGTCGGGGCGGCGGCAGCCGGCGCCTGCTCCGGCGCGGCCACGCTCCGCCCTGGGACCGCGCCCGGCCCGGGCACGACGCGCACCTCGCGGGGATTGACCGCCGTGCCGCAGGTCGAGCAGGTCAGTACGGGATCGAACTGGTGCCCGCAGACGAGATGCTGGTGCAGCAGCGGCCTGCCCTGCTTCCCGGCGGTATAGGTGTCGCCCCAATGCAC
>DATAYA010000345.1:0-18780 GCA_036272815.1 Acetobacteraceae bacterium | reverse complement strand
CCCTCCGAGAGCCTATTGCGGAACCCTCCCTACGATCTGGCGGCGGTGATCGCAGCCGGGACGTTCGGTCAAGCCCGTCAATAAGCACTGTACGCATTTTCCGGAGCGTGCGGCTGCCGCGCGTAGTGACGCATCCTGCTGAGTCGGCTGACACCAGAGCGGTCGTATCTTTCTTGATGCATGTGGTCGTGGAGCGTTCGACGACGTGACGGTCAACCGAATACGGGCATGGTGTCGCGGCTGTATATACCTCGGCTGAAAGCGAGGGGCGGATGGCAACCTACACTGCGGACGTCAATTGGACGCTGAGGAAGGGCGACGATCTTCTGAGTGGCCGCTATAGCCGCGGTCACACGGTAAGCTTCGATGGCGGGAAATGGGTAGGCTCGGCGCCAGAGAAGGAAATGCTGGAGCACATGCACCATGAAGCCCACGAAGGCTGCTTCATTGCGAACTCAGTCAGGACGGTGGTGACCGTGGCGTAGGTCTACTTTCCACTCAACCGAGACATGAAACGGGTCAGCCTGCTAGACTAGCGGCGCAGTTCCCCAAGCGTCCTGACCACCCGCGCGACCATGCCGTAGGCGATCGCCTCCTCGGCGCTCATCCAGTAGTTGCGGTCGGTGTCGAGAGCGACCTTGTCATAGGTCTGGCCGGTCTCGCGAGCGATGAGGCGGTTGATGCGCTCCCGCATCTTGACGATTTCGCGCGCCTCGATGTCGATGTCGACCGCCGGTCCCTGCACGCCGCCCATCGGCTGGTGCAGCAGAAACCGCGTGTTCGGCAGACAGAGGCGCCGGTCCTTGTGGCCGGCCAGGAAGATCAGCGCCCCCGCGCTCGCCACCCAGCCGGTGCCGATGACGCGCACGGTAACGTCCTCGCCGACAAACCGGATCATGTCGTGGATGGTGTCGCCGCTCTCCACGTGGCCGCCCGGCGAGTTGACGTAGACGTCGATCGGCTCCGACGAGGCACCGGCCAGCGCCAGCAGCCGCCCGGTGACGTCGCGGGCGATGCGGTCGTTGATCGCGCCGAACACCAGCACCTTGCGCTGGCGGAACAGCCGGCTCTCCAGCTCGTTGATCGGCGAGACCAGCGTGCGGTTGTCGCCCGGCTCGTGCGGTTCCGGCCCGATCGGCTCGGGAACCTCAGGGGTCTCGGGCGGCAGCTCCGGATCGTCGTCCATGCGGGTCAGGCTCCTGATCGCGTAAGGCGGGGTCGCGTCGGACGCAAAGGTGGGAAGCCGGGGCAGCATTGTCGAGCCGCCAGCCCCGGCCACACACTCAGCCTCGCTGCACCAGCTCGATCTTGTAGCCGTCGGGGTCTTCCACGAACGCGATGATGGTGGTGCCGAATTTGACCGGCCCGGCCTCGCGGGTGATGCGTCCGCCAGCGGCGCGCAGCTTCTCGCAGGTGGCGGCGACGTCGGGCACGCCGATTGCGAGATGGCCGAAGCCGGTGCCGATCTCGTAACCCTTGTCCTGGCCCCAGTTGTAGGTCAGCTCGAGCACGGTCTGCTCCGCCTCGTCGCCGTAGCCGACGAAGCTCAGCGTGTACTTGCCGTCCGGCACCTCGCGCCGGCGCAGTTCCTTCATGCCCATCAGCCTGGTGTAGAAATCGACGCTGCGGTCGAGGTCCTTGACCCGCAGCATGGTGTGCAGATAACGCGCGCTCGCGCCGCTCATGGCGTCTCTCCTGTCGGGACCCCACCAGTATCGGGTGCTACGCCGAGCAGGAAAAGCCCTGCCGCGTCGGCCGCGCGGACTAGCGCCGCCCGGTCCGCGAGCAGCGTGCCGCCCGCCTCGACCGCGATGCCGCGCAGGCCCGCCGCGGCGGCTGCGGCGACCGTGCCGACACCGATCGTCGGCAGATCGGCGCGCCGTTCCTGCCCAGGCTTGACCAACTTGACCAGCACCCCACCGGGCCCCGGCCGCGCCAGCCCGGTCGCGCGCGCCAGCATCGCATCCGTCCCCTCGATCGCCTCCGCCGCCAGCACGATCCCCTGCTGCACCACGCAGCCCTGCCCGACATCGACGGCCCCGAGCGCGCGCGCGACCGCGACGCCGCGTGCGATGTCGGCGAGTGCCGCCGCATCCGGTCGGTACCGCCCGAGTACGCCCGGCGGCGCCACCGCCTCCGTCAGCACCTCGTGCGCGCCGAGGACCGAGAAACCCTCCTCGCCGAGCACCCGCACCACCGCGGCAAGCAGCCCGTCATCACCACCGAACGCGGCGCGGCCGATCCGTGCGAGCAGCCGCGCCCCCTCCGCATCCGGCCGCAGGTCGAGCAGCGACGGCCGCCGCACCGGCCCGACCAGCACGAGGTCGCGGCAGCCGGCGCCGCGCAACAGGCCGATGATGGCGCCTGCCGCCCCGAGCCGCGCGAAATGGTGCGGAAACGGCGCCAGCACCGGGGGCTCGGCATGACCGTCGAGACCGACCAGGAACACCGCCCGGCCGGCGGCCTGCGCCGCCGCCGCGACCCGGCCCGGCAGATTTCCGCCGCCGGCAATGATGCCCAGCGCGCGACCCTGCCTTGCGTCCCGCTCGATGCTCATGGAAAAATACCGCCAATAACGAGCGCTTCAACGCGAGTGTCACGGCGTTTAGTTATTGGGTCGCTAGAACGCCGCTGGCTCGGTAACCGTTGCGCGGAAAGCATGAATTTTGTGATTGCGGTTGGCAAACTGGCTTGGCATAAACTGGATGGGCATACAATCGCATTGTCCGCAAGGGCCGCGTGTCTTAAGGACGGAAGATGGTAGAAGCCGACCCATTCATGACCGACGCGGACGTTGCGGCGACCGCGAGCGGCATCTTCGAATGTCTCCGCATGCTGGCGCAGGAAGCGGCTTCCCTCAATCTCTCCCGCACTCTCGGCGCGATCACCGCGGCGCTGGAGGCGTGCGCGTCGGAGCGGGACGACGGCCGCGCGCTCTCCGCCGGCACGCTGCTGCACTGAGCGCACGCGCCGCCGCAAGCTGACCCGGCACCGCGCGCTCAGCCCTCCTCCTCGGTCTCGGCACGAAGCGCCGCGCGCACCAGGCCGCGGCGGCTGGGCGCTGCGACAAAGGCGAGCAGTTCCTCGACCAGGGCATCGGCGCCGTCCTGCGCGCGCACCGCGGCGAGGCGGTCGGCGAACACGCCCTCGCCCGCGAAGAGCACGCGCACCGCGCGGCGCAGCGCGTGCAGCCGGTCGTGGCCGACGCCGCGCCGACGCAGCCCGATCACGTTGAGCCCGGCCAGCCGCGCGCGGTTGCCGAGCACGCTGCCGAACGGGATGACATCGGCCTCCACGCCCGACATGCCACCGACCATGGCACCCCGGCCGATCCGCACGAACTGATGCAGTGCCGCCGCACCGCCGATCACGGCCCCCTCGCCGATCGTGACATGCCCGCCCATGACAACATTGTTGGCGACGATCACCCGGTCGCCGAGCGCGCAGTCATGCGCCACATGCGTCACCGCCATCAGCAGGCAGTCCTCGCCGACGCGGGTGGCGCCGGTCCCGGTGACGGTGCCGCGGTGGATCGTGCAGTGCTCGCGCACCTGGGTGCGGGCGCCAATCTCGCAGGTGGTCGGCTCGCCGCGGTATTTCAGGTCCTGCGGCGGCAGGCCGACGGTGCAGAACGGCCAGAGCACCGCGCCGGCGCCGATCCGGGTGCGGCCGTCGACGACGACGTGGCTGACCAGCCGCGCGCCGTCCTCGATCACCACCTCCGGCCCGACATGGCACCAGGGACCGATCGCGACGCCCTCGCCCAGCCGCGCGCCGCGCGCGATCACGGCGCCCGGATGGATCGCGGCCGCATGCATGGTCCGCGGATCGTGGTCGGTCTGGTCCAGCATTCCTTGCCCTCGATGGCAGCCGCCGGGCGGCGGCCGAGGATTCCTCCCCCAGCCCGCGCCGGCCAAGACAATCGTTGTTTCGACGTGTTACCGGAACAGCCCCGCTTCCCGGTGCGGACTTGCCACCCGGTCAGGCCTCGCGGTCCATGATCATCGCGGCGTAGGTCGCCTCGGCAACCGGCGCGCCATCGACGCGGGCGACGGCGCTGAACTTCCAGACATTGCCGCGGTTGCGGTCCTTCTTGACATGGATGCGGAGCTGGTCGCCCGGCACCACCGGACGGCGGAATTTCGCCGCTTCGATGCTCATGAAATAAACCACCTTGCCGGCGGCGTCACCGCCCAGCGTCTCGACCACCAGCACCGCCGCGGTCTGAGCCATGCTCTCGATGATGAGCACCCCCGGCATCACCTTGTGGCCGGGGAAGTGGCCCTGGAAGAAGCCCTCGTTGGCCGAGACGTTCTTGATGCCGACGGCCGAGCGGTTCGCATAGAGCTCCACCACGCGGTCGATCATCAGAAACGGATAGCGGTGCGGGATGGCGTGCATGATCCCGCCGATGTCGATCGTGCTGGCCCCGGCCGTCATTGTGCCCGCCGTCGAAGCCGCGGTCGCGTCCGCCGCCGCGCCTGTCATCGGGAGTGAAGCCGCCTCGCGCCCGTCCATGCCTGTTCAGCCCGCTCCCTGCCGCTCCGACCGGCCATCCCGTGCGAGCCGGCGCAGCACCGCCACCTGGCGGAAGAACGCGCGCACGGACGTGGCCGGACTGCCGACGACCTCCGCCCCCGCCGCTACGTCGGCCATCACGCCGGCCTGGGCGCCGATCCGGGCGTGCTCGCCGATCTGCAGATGGCCGGTGAGCCCGGCCTGGCCACCCACCATCACGAAATCGCCGAGCACTGTCGATCCCGAAATCCCGGCCTGGGCCACGATCACGCAGCACCGGCCCAGGCGTACGTTGTGGCCGATCTGCACCAGATTGTCGAGCCGCGAGCCGGCACCGATCACGGTGTCTTGCGCCGAGCCGCGGTCGACCGTGCTGTTGGCACCGATCTCGACGTCATCCTCCAGGATCACCCGGCCGAGCTGCGGCACCGTCTCGAACCCCGACGCGGTGGTCGCAAAGCCGAACCCCTCGTGGCCTATCCGCACGCCCGGACCGAGCTGCACCCGCGCCCCCAGCAGCGCGTGGCTGACGCTGGCGTGGGTCCCGATCCGGCACCCCGCACCGAGCACGACGCCGGCGCCGATGACCGCCCCCGCGCCGATCCGGCAGTGCGCGCCGATCCTGGCACCCGCGCCGATCACGGCGAGCGCTCCAACCTCCGCGCGCGGGTCGACCACTGCGGCCGGATCCACCACCGCCCCCGCCGCGACGCCGGGACAGGGCGGCGGGACGGGGTGGAACAGGGCGGCGACGCGCGCCCAGCCGAGATAGGGCGCCGGCGTGACGAGAGCGACACTCCCGACGGGCACGCGGGCGGCGAGGTCGGGATGCACGATCACCGCCCCCGCCCGCGTCGCGTCCAGCAACGCCGCATAGCGGCGGTTATCGAGGAAGCTCACATGCGCGGGGCCTGCGAGCTGGAGCGGCGCCACGCCGTGCAGAAGCGCCGTCGGATCTGCCCCCGCCGGCAGCGCCGCCGCGGCCGCCGCCGCGACCCTCGCCAGACCGTGGGGGCCGGCTTGGGGAAAGAAGCGGGCGTCGCCGACGGCGTCGCCAGCGCTCACTTCTTGGGCGGCGCCGACGTAGCGGCGGACTTGGCTGCGGCGGCCTCGGCGGCGGCCTTTGCGGCGGCGGCCTTGGCGACCGTGGGTCCGGCGGCGGGAGGTGGCTCCACAGGCACCTTCAGCGAGGCCAGGAACTTCGCCGCCGGCATCCCGTCAGGCGGGATCTGGACCGATGGCAGTACCCTGTCCAGCTCGTCGGCGACCTCCTGCGTGATGTCGAACGCATTGACGTTCAGCGCGATCTGCGCGCGGTGCAGCACGAGGTTCATCCCCCGGCTCTCGGCGACCTGGCGGATCACCGCGACCAGCGTGCGCTCGATCTGGCTGAGTGCGACCTGTGCCGCCTCCTGGATGATCGTGTTGCGATCTCGAAAGGTTATCTGCGCGGTGTTGATCCGCTCCTGCAACGCGCGCTCGCGGGCGCGAACCACGGCCGGGCTCAGATGGGGGCGCTCGTTGACCAGCGCCTGCTGCAGGTCGCGCCAGGCGGTCTGCTCTGTCTGCGCATCATGGTTGAGCTGATCCCTGCGGGCGCCGATCACCTTCTGCACCTGCTGCGCAGCACTCGAGGCGCGCATCACTTCCGGGACGCCCAGCACGCCCACGACCGCGACCGGCGGGGCGGTTCCCTTGGACAGCGTCGGCAGGGTGGGCACCGGCAGCTGCGGCAGGTTGGCGAGATCGGGGAGCGGGCCGGGGGGAGCCACCGGCGCGGGCGGCGGCGGCACCACCTGCTCGCGTGCAGCCGGGGCGGCCGCCGCGCGCGCGGCCGGACGCGGCGCTGCAGGCTGGGCCTGCGGCGGGATGAACCAGCCGGGCCCCTTGCTTTGGGCGTGGGCGGCGCCGGTTCCGGGGAGGGGAGCGGCGATGAGCGCGGCGGCCACGAGCAGGGCGGACGCGACGGGGGGGAGATGGTGCTTGTGCAACTCAGAACCTCGTGCCGAATCCGAAGCGGAATACCTGGGTCTTGTCGTCCCTCTGCTTCACCACCGCGTCGGCGACGTCAATGTTGATAAGGCCGAACGGGGTTTGCCAGGAGACGCCGACGCCGGCGCCGACGCGCGGCGCCGAGCTGTCAAAGACCGGACCGAAGGTCTCGTTCACCCCCGAGAGGGCGCCGACATCGACGAAGGCGCGGCCGGACAGGCCGAGATCGGGCGAGATCGGCAGCGGGAAGCGCAACTCCGTCGATTGCGTCCAGATGAAACGGCCGCCGAGGCTCTCGCCGGTGGCGACGTCGTGCGGGCCGGCGCCACCGGCCTCGAAGCCGCGCAGATTGTCGCCGCCGAGGAAGAAGCGGTCGATGATCTTCTCCACATCGCCGTTGAGCTGGGCCAGGTAGCCGGCGCCGGCCGAGACGGCGATCCCCCAGTTCGAGTTGCCGGTGAAGGTGTCGAGCGGGATGTAGTAGACGCCGTCCACCTTGGTGCGGACGAAGTGCGCGTTGCCGCCGATGCCGGCGAAGTCGGTGCCGAGGCGCAGCACGAAGCCCTTGTGCGGGTCGACCCGGCTGTCGCGGTAGTCGATGGTCAGCGTCTGGCCGATCTGGGAGAGCAGCGTGCTGCCCGCCTCATTGATGATGTAGAGGCTCGCCCCGCTCTGGATGTCGAAGACCGTCCGCTCCACCAGCGAGTAGTTCCACGCTTGGCTCAGATGGTCGTTGAACTGGTAGCCGAGCCGCAGCGTGCCGCCGGTGCGCCGCTCGCTGTAGTCCGAGATATCGAGGTTGTTCGTCTGCACATGGAACAGGTCGAAGCCGGCGACCAGGTTGCGGTCCAGGAAGTAGGGGTCGGTGACCGAGAGGTTCAGCTGGCTCTCTTTCTGGGCCAGCGTGCCGCCGAGGCTGGCGTCGATCCCGGTGCCGATCAGGTTGCGCTCGCGCAGTCCGGCGTTGGCGAGGGCGCCGATGTCGGTCGAATAGCCGCCGCCGAGACTGAACTCGCCGGTCGATTTCTCGGCAACGGTCGTGTCGAGGACGGCGCGGTCGGGCGTCGAGCCCGGCACCGTCTTGATGTCGACGGTGCTGAAATAGCCGAGGTCCTGCAGCCGCTGGCGGGTCTTTCGGATCGCCGCGGCGTTGTAGGCGTCGCCCTCGGCGAGCTGGAACTCGCGGCGGATCACCTTGTCCTCGGTGCGGGTGTTGCCGGTGATGTTGATCCGCTCGACGTAGACGCGCGGCCCCTGGTCCACGTCGAACACCAGGTTGACGGTGTGCTTGACGCGGTCGCGCGCGATGCGCGGCGTGACCTCGACGAACTGGATCCCGCGGTTCTGCAGGGCGTCCTCCATCGCACTCACGGTGCGCTCGACCGCATCGCCGTCGTACCAGTCGCCGGGTGCCAGCTCCACCAGCGGCAGCAGGCTCGCACCCGACACCTTCGGCAGCTTGCTGCTGACCGTCACCTTGCCGACGCGGTAGCGGGCACCCTCGTGCACCACATAGGTGAGAAAGAAGCTCGATCGGTCGGGCGCCAGTTCGACGCTGACGTTCTGCACGTCGAAATCGACGAAGCCGTTCTTGAGATAGAAGCGGCGCAGCAGCTCCTCATCGAACTTGACGCGGTCGGGATTGTATTCGTCGGAGTTGCTGAGGATACGCCAGAACGCCTCCTCCCGCGAACTGATGACGTCCTTGAGCTGCCCCTCGCTGAAGGCGTGGTTGCCGACGAAGGTGATGCGGCTGACCTGCGTGAGCGTGCCCTCGTTGATCTCGAAGACGACGTTGACGCGGTTCTGCGGCAGGCGGATCACCTTCGGCACCACGGTCGCGGCGTAGCGGCCGCGTGCCGCGTAGAGATCAAGGATGTGCTGGCGGTCCTGCTCCGCCATCTGCGGCGTGTAGACCGCGCGCGGCCGCAGACCGAGCAGCGGCAGGAGCTGCGCGTCGGTGGCGGCGCTGTTCCCCTCGAAGACGATGCGGTTGACGATCGGGTTCTCGACCACATGCACCAACAGGTCGTTGCCCTGGCGCGTGATGCTGACGTCCTTGAACAGCCCGGTCGCGTAGAGCGTCTTGAGCGAGCGGTCGATGCGGTCCGGATCGAACGGGTCGCCGGGCTGGAGCAGCATATAGGACAGCACGGTGCCGCTCTCGATGCGCTCGTTGCCCTCGACCCGGATCGCCTGGATCACGCCGCCGGGTCGTGCCGCGGCCGGCCGCGTGGCCGGATTGCCGGACGCGCCTCCGCCGGTCGGGGCAGCAGCGCCCTGGGCCCGGGCCGGCACGGCAGGAAGGCAAGGGACGAGGCAAACGGAGGCCAGCAGGGCAGCGCGCGAGACGTTCAAAAACCAGTTCCCCCCAATGCGCCGTCCGCGAGCCCGCGCCGGCCACAGTCTCCGGCCGCACGTTGCTGCCGCAGCTCCACAGCCCCGGATGTCCCGGTATCTGGCGCTTCCGGCCGTCGCACCTTAGCGGCGCCCCGGCCGTGCCGCCACCAACCGCCGCAGGCGCGGCGGTCTAGCCGCTCACAGGCCGGCCATCCAGTGGAAAATCCCGAGCTGGGTCAAATCATTCCAGGTTGCAAAAAGAAACAGCCCGGCGAGCAGCGCGAAGCCGGCGCGGTAGCCGTATTCCTGCGCGCGCGGCGGCACCGGCCGGCCACGGATCGCCTCGACGATGTAGAACAGCAGATGGCCGCCATCGAGAATCGGAATCGGAAACAGGTTGATGAGTCCGAGATTGACCGAGAGCACCGCGATGAACGAGACCAGGCTTGCGAGCCCGAGCCGCGCCACCTGACCGGACAGTTCCGCGATGCGCAGCGGGCCGCCGAGATCGGCAGTGCCGCGCTGGCCGCTTATCATCTGCCAGAGGCCGCCCACCGTGTCGCTCGTGATCTGCCAGGTCTGGCTGGCGCCGGCTGCGATCGCGCTCGCCGGCCCCAGGTGCTGATACGTCACCTTGCCCGCGCTGATGCCGAGCACGCCCTGCCGCACGCCGTCCACGACCCGCGCGCCCAGCGTCACCGGCAGCGTCTCGGGCTTGCCGGCGCGGGCGATCTGCAGATCCACATGGCCACCGGGCCGCGCGACGACGATGCGCTGGATGTCGAGGAAGCGGCCGATCTTGTGCCCGTCGATCGCGAGCACGCGGTCGCCCGCATGCAGTCCGGCGACGGCGGCGGCACTCGCCGGCACCACGCTGCCGATCTCGGCCTGCGCCACCGGCCGCCCGGCGACCGCGAACAGCGCGCTGAACAGGACGAAGGCGAGCACGAAGTTGGCGACCGGTCCGGCGGCCACGATAATCATCCGCGAGCCGACCGGCTTGCCATGGAAGGTGCGGCCCTTGATCCAGCCGGCGCGCACCTCGGGCGGCGCATCCTCGGGCCGTTCCTGCCCGTGCATCTTCACGTAGCCGCCGAGCGGCAGCCAGGCGAGTTTCCAGACCGTGCCCGTCCGATCGGTCCAGCGCGCGATCGCCTGGCCGAATCCGATCGAGAACGTCTCTACCTTCACCCCGCACCAGCGGGCGGCGAGGTAGTGGCCAAGCTCGTGGATGAACACCAGCACCCCGAGCACGACGGCGAAGGCGACGGGCGTGCGGAATGTCGTAATCAGATGCGCAAGCATGCAGTCGTTTCCCGGGTGCGTCAGGCGGCGCGAGCGGCGGCGGTCCGCTCGGCGAGCCTGCGCGATGTTGCGTCGAGGTCGAGCACCGCGTCCAGCGTGTCGGCCGCCGGCGCGCCGAGGCGGTCGAGCACCGCCGCCACCGTTGCCGTGATGTCGAGGAAGCCGATCCGCCGCGCCAGGAAGGCCGCGACCGCCACCTCGTTGGCAGCGTTCAGGATGGTGGGGGCGCCGCCGCCGGCCCGCAAGGCATCGCGCGCGAGCAGCAAGGCCGGGAAGCGCACCGGGTCGGGGACGAAGAAATCGAGCCGCCCCAACGCCGCGAGATCGAGCCGCTTGCAGTCGGTCGCGAGTCGCCGCGGCCAGGCGAGCGCGTGCGCGATCGGGATACGCATGTCCGGCGCGCCGAGCTGGGCGAGGATGCTGCCGTCACGGTAGCACACCATGCCGTGAACCGCCGCCTGCGGATGCACCAGCACCTCCACTTGCGACTCGGACAGCGCGAACAGCCGCGCCGCCTCGATCACCTCCAGTCCCTTGTTCATCATCGTGGCGCTGTCGATCGAGATCTTGGCCCCCATCGACCACACCGGATGCCGCAGCGCCGCCTCCGGGGTCACGGCCGCCATCTCGTCGCGGCTCGCGGTGCGGAACGGGCCGCCCGAGGAGGTCAACACGATCCGCTCCACCGCCTCGGCATTGCCCTCCGCGAGGGCCTGGAAGACGGCGTTGTGCTCGCTGTCCACCGGCAGCAGCGTGCCACCCCCCTCGCGCACCGCGCGCAGCATCACCTCGCCGGCGCAGACCAGCGCCTCCTTGTTGGCCAGGGCCACGCAGCCGCCGGCGCGGATCGCGGCGAGTGTGGCCGGCAGGCCGGCGGCCCCAATGATCGCGGCCATCGTCCAGTCGGCGCCGACCGCGGCGGCGTCGATCACCGCCTGCGGCCCGGCCGCGGTCCGGATGCCGCTGCCGGCCAGTGCGGCGACCAGCGCCGGGTGCGCCGTCTCGTCGCTGATGACGGCCGCCTCGGCGCCGAGCCGGCGGGCCTGCTCTGCCAGCAGCCCGGCGTTGCGCCCGCCCACCAGCGCGCGCACGCGGAACGCGGCCGGATCGGCGGCCAGCAGGTCGACCGTGCTGGTGCCCACGCTTCCGGTGCTGCCGAGCACCGTGACACTCCTCACAGCCACAGATGCACCCCGCGTCCGAGCACGATGGCAAGCACCGCGGCGGCGGGTGCTGCCGCAAGCACCCCGTCCAGCCGGTCGAGCAGCCCGCCGTGCCCGGGGATCAGGCGGCCGGTGTCCTTCACTCCGAATCGGCGTTTGATGGCGCTCTCCAACAGGTCCCCCGCCTGCGATACCACCCCGAGCGCCCCCGCGACCAGCGCGGTGCGAAGCGGCAGGCCGGGGGCGGCCAGCGCCACCGCAAGCCCCACGGCCATCGCGGCGAGCAATCCCCCGGCGGCCCCCGACCAGGTCTTGCCCGGCGAGATCGCGGGGGCGAGGCGCGGGCCGCCGAGCAGCCGCCCGGCCGCATAGGCGCCGATGTCGCTCGCCCAGATGACCAGCACCAGGAACAGCACGTTGATCCGCCCGGCGGCGGCGTCCTCGCGCAACCAGATCAGAGCCAGTCCGGCGGCGCCCACATAGATGATGCCGGATGCCAGCACCCAGCGCCGCGAGACCGCCCAGCACAGCGCGAACCCCGCCGCAAGCAGCACCACCCCGATGCGGGGCCAGCCCGCCGTCGCCGCGACCACCGGCAGAATCGCGGCCAGCGGCACCAGCAGGCCGGGCAGCCGCGCCGGCCGCGCGGCGCAGAGCCGTGCCCATTCGAGCCCGAGCCCGGCCGTCGCCAGCATCACGAGCACCGCCCAGGCGCCCTGCCCGACCCAGAGGCAGGCCAGCGCCAGCGGTGCCAGCAGCGCCGCTGAGATGAACCGGGGCCGAAGATCGGCCCAGCTTCGTCCCCGCCCGGCCCGGGGCTCGGCCTCAGCCGGGCCGGGCACCGAACCGGCGCTCGCGGCGGGCGAAGGCGTCGAGGGCGGCGTCGAGATGCTCGGCGGCGAAATCCGGCCACAGCACGTCGAGGAACACTAGCTCGGCATAGGCGAGCTGCCACAGCAGGAAGTTCGACAGCCGGACCTCGCCGCTGGTGCGGATCAGCAGGTCCGGATCGGGCATCCCGGCGGTATCCAGTCTCGTCGCGAAGACGGCCTCATCGAGAGTGGCCGGGTCCAGCCGGCCGGCGGCGGCATCCTCCGCGCAGGCGCGGGCGGCCGCCGCGATCTCGCCGCGCGCGCCATAGGAGAGGGCGACCGTGAGGTTGAGCCCGGTGTTGGCCGCCGTCGTCCGCTCCGCATGGGCGAGGTCGGCGCGGATGTCGGGCGGGAACCGGTCGCGCTCGCCGATCACGCGCAGGCGCACGCCGCGGGCCGCGAACTCGGCCAGCTCGCTGCGGACGTAATGCCGCAGCAGGCCGGTGAGGTCGCTGATCTCGGTCTCCGGCCGGCGCCAGTTCTCGCTGCTGAAGGCATAGAGCGTGACCCAGGTGATGCCGCGCTCGCCCGCCGCCTCGAGCGCGCGCCGCACCGCGGCGGCACCGGCACGGTGGCCGGCGACCCGCGGCAGGCCGCGGGCGGCGGCCCAGCGGCCGTTGCCGTCCATGATGATCGCGATGTGGCGAGGTGGCTGGTCGGGCACTCTCGATCCGAGGTTGGCCAAGGTTGGGAGCAAGCGATGCGGTCAGACCTGGCGGATGTCACGCTCCTTGTCCGCCAGCAGGTCGTCGATTTTTTTCACGTAGCTGTCGGTCAGCTTCTGCACCTCGTCGTGCCACTGCTTGGAGCTGTCCTCGCCGATCTCGTGCTTCTTCTCGAAGCTCTTGATCTGCTCCATCCCGTCGCGGCGGACACCGCGCACAGCGACGCGGGCGCCCTCGGCATACTTGCCGGCGAGCTTTGCGAGTTCGTTGCGCCGCTCCGTGGTGAGCTGCGGGATCGGCACCCGGACGAGCTGCCCGTCGGAGGCGGGGTTCAATCCGAGTCCCGCGTCGCGGATGGCCTTCTCTACCGCCGAGACGAGGCTGCGATCCCAGACTTGCACCGTCAGCAGCCGCGGCTCCGGCGTGCCGATCGTGCCGACCTGCGTGAGTGGCGTCTCGGACCCGTAGGCGAGCACGCGCACCGGCTCCAGCAGCCCCGCATTGGCGCGGCCGGTGCGCAGGCCGGCGAACTCGCGGCGCAGCGTCTCCATCGCCCCGTCCATGCGGCGGCCGAGGTCCTGCTTGAGCTTGTTGAGATCGGCGGGCATGACGCCTCCGCTTCCGGGTCAGGTTTCGCTGATGATGGTGAACCGGCCCTCGCCGCGCATGACGGCCGCAAAGGCGCCGGGGGCGTGGATGTTGAAGACGACAATCGGCAGCTGGTTCTCGCGCGCCAGGCTGATCGCGGCCGCGTCCATCACATGCAGGTCGCGCGCCAGCACGTCGAGATACGACAGTCGGTCGTAGCGTTCGGCGCCCTCATGGCGCCGCGGGTCGGCCGAATAGACGCCGTCCACCTGCGTGCCCTTGAGCAGCGCGTCGCAGCGCATCTCGGCGGCGCGGAGGGCGGCCGCGGTGTCGGTGGTGAAGAACGGGTTGCCGGTGCCGGCGCCGAAGATCACCACCCGCCCTTTCTCCATGTGGCGTTCGGCGCGGCGGCGGATATAGGGTTCGCAGACCGAGGCCATAGGGATCGCCGATTGCACGCGCGTCGGCGTGCCGAGCTTCTCGAGCGCGGTCTGCATCGCCAGCGCGTTCATCACCGTGGCCAGCATACCCATGTAATCGGCCTGCGCCCGGTCCATGCCCGACGCGGCGGCCGAGATGCCGCGGAAGATGTTGCCGCCGCCGATCACCAGGCAGACCTGCACGCCCATCGCCGCGACTGCGCCCACGTCGGCCGCGATGTGCCCGATCATGCCGGTGTCGAGGCCATACTCGCGCGCGCCCATCAGCGCCTCGCCGGACACTTTCAGCAGCACGCGGCGATAGGCGGGGGATGCGGACATGCGATCCTTCCGGGGTGGCGGGGGACCGCAAGGTAGAGGGCGCGGCAGACCGCGACAAGGCGCCGGACGGCCCGGGTGGGGGGCGGCCGGAGCGGTTTCGGCGTCAGACGAAGGCGGCGCTGGTCAGGTTCGTCACGCCCTCGAACAGGATCGTGGTGTGGTCGGCGAGGGTGATCGCGGTGCTGCCGCCGGCGACGGTGGCGGTCGCGACGGCTGTGGAGACGGCATCGGGAGTGTAGCCTTGCAGGGTGACGTGGCTGGAGGAATTGAACCCCACGGTATCGGCCCCGCTGTCGGCATAGACCGTGTTGCTGCCGCCCAGCTGCCGGCAGCACCCGGAACGGTATAGGTCTTGGGCCTGATCTTCCCTCCGTGGTTAGGTTGGCGGGGGGGAACTCAAGCGCCGGCCGCGGGCAGCACCGCGGTCGCCTCGATCTCCACGAGCGCGCCGGGTTCCACCAGCCCGCGCACCTCGACCACCGACATCACCGGGAAATGCCGCCCCATCACGCGACGATACGCCTCACCGATCGCACCCGTGGCGGCGCGATAGGCGTCGAGGTCGGTGACGAACCAGGTCAGCCGCACGATGTCGGCCGGCTCCCCGCCCGCCTCGGCAAGCACCGTCACGATGTTGCGCAGCGCCTGCCCGACCTGCGCCGCCATGCCCTCGGCAAATTTCTTTTCCGCATCCCAGCCGATCTGGCCGCCGAGGAACACCGTCTCGCCGCGCGCCGCGATGCCGTTGGCGTAGCCGGACGGGCGCGGCCAGTGCGGCGGCTGGAGGATGCGATGCGCGGTCATCGCGCGGCCTCCGCCAGCGCGGCGCGGCCGATGACGAGGCGCTGCACCTCCGACGCGCCTTCGTAGATGCGCAGCGCCCGCACCTCCCGATACAGCGCCTCCACCCGGTTGCCGAGGGCGATGCCCGCGCCGCCCCAGATCTGCACCGCGTCGTCGATCACGCGCTGCGCCGCCTCGGTCGCGAACAGCTTGGCCATCGCCGCCTCGCGGGTGATGCGGCCGCCGCCGCTCGCATCGCGCGCCCAGGCGGCGCGGTAGACGAGCAGCGCCGACGCGTCGATCGCGGTTGCCATCTCGGCGAGTTTCGCTTCCGTCACCGGCATCTCGCCAAGCATGCGACCGAACATCTTTCGCGTCCGCGCGCGCTCGATCGCCTCGTCGAAGGCGCGACGCGCGAGGCCGAGCGCCGCCGCACCCACCGTCGGGCGGAAGATGTCGAGCGTGCGCATCGCGAGCTTGAAGCCCTCCCCCTCGCCGCCGAGCAACGCATCCGCCGGCAGCCGGCAGTTCTCGAAGCGCAACTCCGCAAGCGGATGCGGCGCGATCACCGCGATGCGTGCGGCGATGTGCAGGCCGGGCGCATCGTGCGGGACCAGAAAAGCGGAAATGCCGCGCGTGCCCTCGCTGCCCGGCGCGCGCGCGAACACGACGTACTGCGCCGCGATGCCGCCATTGCTGATCCAGGTCTTTTTCCCGTCGAGCCGCCAACCCTCCGCGGTTCGCGCGGCCGTGGCCGACATGGCACCCGCATCCGATCCCGCGTCGGGCTCGGAGAGTGCGAAGGCGGCGAGCGCCTCGCCCGCGCGCGCCGGTGGCAGAAAGCGGTCGCGTTGAGCGGCACTGCCGGCGAGCAGGATTGCGCCCGAACCCAGCCCCTGCATCGCGAAAACAAAATCCGCGAGCGGATCGTGGCGCGCGAGGATTTCGCGCAGCAGGCACAGCGCGCGCACGTCGATCGCGGCAGCCCCCGCCTCCGGCACCGCATGGGCCAACAGTCCGGCGGCTCCCATCCGACGCGCAAGCGCGCGGCAGGCGGCGTCGGTGTCCGCATGATCGACATGGCCCAGATTGGCCGAGGCCCACGCGTCAGCCTGCGCCGCCAGCGCACGGTGGCAATCCTGGAAGAACGGCCACGACAGAAAACTTCGGTCGGGCATCACGTCACCTCGCCGCCGGCAACCGCGACCGACTGGCCGGTGATCGCCGAGGCGGCGTCGGCGCACAGGAACGCGACCGCTTCGGCCACTTCCTCGGGTGCGATGAGCCGGCCCAGCGGGTTGGTGTCCGCCAGCGCCGCCCGGCTTTCTTCGGCACTGCGGCCGGTCTTTTGCGCGATCACGGTCGCCGCACGGGTCGCCATCTCGGTGTCGGTGAAGCCGGGGCAGACGGCGTTGACCGTGACGCCGCGCTTCGCACATTCGAGCGCGAGCGCGCGGGTGAAACCGATCATCCCGTGCTTCGCCGCGCAATAGGGCGATGTGTACGCATACCCTTTCAGCCCCGCGGTGCTCGCGACATTCACCACCCGCCCCCAGCCGCGCGCCAGCATGCCCGGCAGCACCGCCTGCGTCGCCACCACCGCGGAGAGCAGATTGACCGCAAACATCGCCTGCCACTCCTCGGGCGTGCTGCGCTGGAACGGGACCGAGATCGCAGCCCCCACATTGTTGACCAGCACATCGAAATCGCCGAGTCCGCCGATCGCAGCGGCGAGCGCCGCCGCGTCGGTGACATCGGCCACCGCGTGCGCCGCGCCGAGTTCGGCCGCCGCCTGATCCAGGGCTGCGCGGTCGCGGCCGATGAGTGCCAGCCGGGCACCGTCGGCCGCCAGGCGGCGCGCGATGGCGAGGCCGATGCCCTTGCCGCCGCCGGTGACGAGGACACGGCGGCTCATATTGCCACCGCCATGTCGTCGCCCCGCCGCAGCCCGCGTTCGAGCTGTTCGCGTCCGGCGAGATACGGGTTCGGCCATCGCTGCCCGGCATGGCCGAGAACGGCCGCCGCGTGCAGCGCGAAATGCGGATCGGAGAGATGCGGCCGCGCCAGCGCGCAGAGATCGGCGCGCCCGGCGGCGATGATCGAATTCAGGTGGTCCGGCTCGGTGATGTTGCCGACCGCCATCGTGGCAATCCCCACTTCGTTGCGGATACGGTCGGAAAACGGTGTCTGGAACATGCGCCCATAGATCGGCTTGGCAGCGATCGAGGTCTGGCCAGCGGAGACGTCGATCAGGTCTGCACCCGCGTCGCGGAAGGCGCGCGCGATCTCGACCGCGTCGGCATCGGTGATGCCGCCCTCGACCCAGTCGGTTGCCGAGATGCGCACCGACATCGGCCGCTTCTGTGGCCAGATTTCCCGCATCGCGCGGAATACTTCGAGCGGGAAGCGCAGTCGGGCTTCAAGCGAGCCGCCGTACTCGTCGTCACGCCTGTTGGTGAGCGGCGAGATGAACGCGGACAGCAGATAACCGTGGGCCGCGTGCAGCTCCAGCATGTCGAAACCGGCAACCGCGCCGCGTCGCGCCGCGGCCACGAAGGAGTCCCGCACGGCGTTCATATCGGCGCGCGTCATCGGGCGGGGGACCTGGTTGCGCGGGCTCCACGGCACCGACGATGGCGCGATCACCTCCCAGCCGCCGCTCTCCAGCGGCTCGTCCATGCCCTCCCAGCCAAGGCGCGTCGAACCCTTCGGCCCGGAATGGCCGAGCTGGAGACATATCTTGGCGCTGCTCTGGGCATGGACGAAATCGACGATGCGCTTCCAGGCCGCGCCCTGCACGTCGGTGTAGAGGCCCGTGCAGCCCGGCGTGATACGACCCTCCGGCGTCACGCACGTCATCTCGGTGAACACCAGCCCCGCCCCGCCGAGCGCACGCGCGCCGAGATGCACGAGATGGAAGTCCCCCGGCATTCCGTCCGCCGCGCTGTAGGTCGCCATTGGCGAGACGACGATGCGGTTCGCGAGCGTCATCCCGCGCAGCCGGAACGGGAGGAACATCGGCGGCACCGGCCGGTTCGCCGCCGCCTGATCGGCGCGCGAGGCGAGCCAGCCTTCCACGCCTTCGAGATAGGCGCGGTCGCGCAGGCGCAGGTTCTCATGGCTCACGCGCTGGCTGCGGGTCAGCAGCGAATAGGCGAACTGCTCCGGCTCCAGCCCGACATAGCGATCGACATGCTCGAACCATTCCGTCGAGTTGCGCGCCGCCGACTGGATTTTCATCACTTCTACGCGGCGCTCGGCCTCGTAGTCGGCCAGCGCCGCCGGCACGTCGGTGCCGTGACGCTCGAACGCGCGCGCGAGCGCGAGCGCGTCCTCCAGCGCCAGCTTGGTGCCGGAGCCGATCGAGAAATGCGCGGTATGCGCGGCATCGCCCATCAGCACGATGCGGCCATCCACCCAGCGCTCGTTGGAGACGCGGGGGAACCGTATCCACTGGCTGCCGCGCAGGTGCGCCATGTTTGCGATCAGGGGATGGCCGCCGAGCCAGCGCGCGAAGATGCGTTCGCAGAACGCGATCGTGTCGGAGACGTCGCCGCGGTCGAGGCCGGAGGCCTGCCATGTCGCCTCGGACGCCTCGACGATGAAGGTCGAGGTTTCGGCGTCAAAGCGATAGGCATGCGCCCAGAACCAGCCATGCTCCGTCGGCATGAAGGCGAAGGTGAACGCATCAAAGGTCTGCCGCGTCCCGAGCCAGACGAAGCGGTTGCGGCGCCGGTCGATCGACGGGCGGAACACGTCCGCCCGCGCGGTGCGGATCGCGCTGTTGACGCCG
>DATAYA010000344.1:0-3164 GCA_036272815.1 Acetobacteraceae bacterium | reverse complement strand
CCGCTGCTGTAATTCGGCGAGCGGCACCTGGAGCAGGTAATAGCCAGAGGCGAAGCCGACGCTAGCAAGCGACTCGCCCAGCATGACCAGCAGGACCGCCGACATTTCGTCGAGGGCTTGGCCGAGCCGACGGAAGTTTTGTGTCATCCCCGGCGACAGCGTACCGACAAAACGCGCCATCCGCGCGTATTCGCCGAGTTGGCGCCGGATGGCGATCACCATGTCGCGCTGACTCGGATCGAGACCCTGCCGTGCCGCCGTGTAGCCTTGTGCGACCGCGCCGCGGATCGACTCCGCCCAGCCGTGCATCTCCGGGGTGATGTCGTTGGTCAGAGGATTCGTCGAGAGGTCGGTCAGCGCCCTCTCGACATCGCCGTCGGCGATGCGGAACTCCGCGTCGGAAGAAGTCGGCTGCGGCGGCGGCAGCGCGGGGGCCGCGGGCGCCTGCAGAAACGGCAGGCCCTGGGCTTCCTGGCGAACCGCGATCGCCTGCGGCAAATCTCGGTAATAATTGAGCAGCGCTTCGGCGATCTGCTTCGGGTCGCGGGGATCGCTGACCCTGAGCTGGCTGCGGATCAAATTATCGAGCGCGAGGCTGGCCGTCGCAGTGCTGCTTGGTCCGCGACTGGCGCTGGCGGGGCCAACTCCAGAGCCGCCGTGAGCGAAACCGTTCGGGGCGAAGGGTGGCATGGTCTACCTCGTTTCGATTGCGTTTCAGGCCGCCAGCGCCGCCTGAGCGGCCCCGAGCGTCGGGGGTGCGGGCGGGCGCCGATCCGCCAGGCGCGCCACTACGTCTTTGGCGAGCAACCGCGGGCGTACGCGGCCGGAGGCAAGTGCGTAGCTCGCCGCGCTGACCAGGTGCCGAGGCGGCAGTCCGGATGCCGGCGGCCGCCGTTCGGCAAGGCGTCGCGCGGTGTCCTGAATCGCCTCCTCATCGCCCTGGCGAAATGGTATCACATCAGCCAGCGCGTGCTGCGCCAGATTCCGTCGGGTCTGGAAGGCGATCTCGTCGACCACGTGGCGGATCGAGGCGGGGGCGGTGCCGAGCAGCCGTGGCGGCAGACGGTTGAAACGGCGAACGTCGTAGAGCCGCCGCCATACTCGCCGCAGTCGCCCGGCGTCTCCGGCGAATCCCATCCGGCGCAGCATTTCGGCCAGGATCAGCACACGGATATAGCCGGTCGGGTGCGCACCGTCGGCGCGAAAGGTCAGCACGCGGGGCGCCGGATGGGCAAGGAACATGGCCAGCCCCCAGGCGGCGGCCGGGCCGCCGAGCAGCAGCGCCGCCAAGTCGGCGAAGATCTCCTTGTGCCAGCGCCCGTAGATCTGCGCGAGCGCGGGATCACGGCTGCTCCGCAACAACCGGGTCACCACCGCAGCCCGGTTCTCCTGCCAGATGCCAAGATCGGCCTGCAAATTGTGCGCGACCTCATGCAGAAAAACCGCCTGCCAAGGATTGTCGCGATCCCACGGGACGCGGATCAGCGGGAACGGGTTCGCCTCGCCGAGGAGCCGGCTGAGCTGGACGCCGTGTCGCCAAGTGGCTGGCGAGTGGCTGGCCTGCATGTAGGTCAGCGGCTTCAGTCGCGGGCCGCGGAGGAGGCCCGGCACCGCGTCGCGCGCCGCCGCGTAGCAATCGGCGGCGATCACGTCGTGCGCGGCCAGCACTGGGGCGAAGGCGCTGCCGCGCTGGCTGAACACCTCGAAGAAGAGGCCCCAGGCACGGCGGGCGCGATCGATCTCGCGCTCGACCAGAGCCGCGCCGTGCAACACCCGTTCCAGCGGCGCATGCTCCCAGGTCTGTTGCAGTGCCCGGAGCCGGCGCTCGATCTCGCCGTCGATGGCGGCCAATCGGTCGTTGGCCGCCTGAAAGTGTGCCGGCGAGGGAGCGTAGGGGAGGTCCTGCGGACGGATACCGACCGAGGCGTAATCCACCTGCGCCAGCCGCCTTGCGCGTGCCGCAAGCGACAGGATCTTGGCGCGCAGGAAGGCCCTGGCCTCCATCGCCGCACTCCTCCTTTACGCACCGTTGCCCGATCAGATCGTTTCGACGGTGATGCGCACCGGACCTTGCAGCGTGATACGGCGATCGCCCCAGGCGCCACCGCCATAACGGGGAGCGTAATCGCCCCATCCGCCGCCTCCCCGCGGAGCATAGCCGTACCGTCCCATGGACCCTGCTCCACCGTATCCCGCGCCACGATGACGGCGGCCGCGCCGGCCCAATCCTGCGCCGGTGCCGCCCATCCCACCGTAGCCGCCGTACGCGCGACGCCGGCGACGCATTCCGCGTCCGCGCGAGCCGATGCCACCAGGCATTCCGGGGACACTCGACACGCCCGGCCCCTCCCAGCCGATGCCGCCAGCCGTGCCAGGCGCGGTCCGCATAGCTGCGGAGGCACGGGCAAATCGGCGAACCAGCTGCGGCGACCGCGCGACCTTTGCCGCAGTTTGACGCACAAGGTGGGGCAGCTGACGCGCCGGCACGCCTTTTTGCACGGCGACGCGCCGCGCGTGGCGCACGATCGCGGGCACCGCAGCGACGGCGGCGGGGCCGTGCCGGTTGGCGATGTGGCGGGTTGCGACACTCGTCGCCTTGACCAGCTGCTTGCGTTGCGGAGGCGGCAACCGGGCCGCCTGCGGCAACGCTTTGCGAATGGCAAGGGCTGCGGCGATCGGCGCCGCGGCGTCGAACGAGTCCGCCTCGTCGGCAAGGTCGATCATCGCGTCGAACGCGTCGAACTCGTCAGCCTCGTCCGCTGCCACCTGGCCGACGATGTCGGCGGCTTTGCCGATCAGGCCGGCTCCCGGGATCGGCAGCAGCGGAGCGATCTGGCTGACGATCGGCGCAACTTTTTTGGCAACGCTTCTGATACCCTTCCACAGGTTGCCTAAAAATTCGTCGGCGTCGTCGGCCTCGAGTGCTTCGGCAGCAGCGTCTTCCAGCTCGTCCATCAACTCGGCAGCATCGAACTCGACCCCATCCGCGCCATCCGCCAACTCGAACGAATCATCAAGCGGATCCAGAGGATCCGCCCCGTGCGGGTCGGCGAGATCCTCCAGTTCGTCGGCTTCATCGAAATGGGCCGGACCTTCCGGTTCAGCCAGGTCATCGAACAACTCGTCGTCGAGCGGCTGGCTCATGGTTCTCTCCTATGTTGACG
>DATAYA010000343.1:0-35204 GCA_036272815.1 Acetobacteraceae bacterium | reverse complement strand
GGCCGATCCCGTCCACGAGCGCGAAGCCGGTGGTGCGTGCGCGTGTCGGGTAGTTCTCCGCCGACCACGCATAGGCGATGGGCACCCAGAGATTGAAGCCGAAGAACACGATCGCGGCGCCGATCACGCTCGCGACCATCGCGTTGCCTGCGAGGGCGACGACCAAGCTGCCGATCACGGTCAACACCGCCGCGAGCGGCAGCCATAGGCGCCGCTCCATCCGCTCGCCCCAGACATACGCGGCCAGTGCGCACAGGATGAAGCCGAACGCGCCGATCGCGGTTATCAGGCCTGCCTCCGGCGGCGGGTAACGCAGCGCGGCCAGCACCGATGTGAAGCCCGCGGCAAACGCGTAGACGGTGATATAGCTGCTGAACCACATGGCCAACAGGATCAGGGTGCGGCGGCGGTATTCGGCGCTCCCCAAGATCGCACGATAGGCGAGAGCCTCCCGTGTCGTCGCGCGTGCCACGGGCGGGACCGGCGCCGGCAGCGTCCCGCGGCGGCTCGCGTGGCGCTCCATCGCCGCGACCACCGTTTCGGCCTCTGCGATCCGCCCTCGCGCGACCAGCCAGCGCGGCGACTCCGGCAGCCGGAAGCGCAGCAGCACGCCGATGAATGCGAGCACCCCGCCGATGCCGTACATCAACCGCCAGCCCCAGGGAAAGCCATGTCCGGCGAGCGCGAAAGGCAGGCCAAGCGGGAAAGCCGTCCCGGGCGTGGTCAGGATCAGCCCGAGCCAGATGCCGGCGACCGCGCCCACGGCGGAAAAGACGAAGATCAGGGCGGTGTATTTGGCTCGCCCCGCACGCGGCGCCATTTCGCCTACGTAGGTGTTGACGATCGCGAGGTCGGCGCCGATGCCGATGCCGGTAAGCGTCCGTGCCGCCACGAACCAGCCGTAGTTGCCGACGAAGGCGGTCAGCAGGGAGCCGATCCCGGTCAGCAGCATCGTCACCAGCAGCAGATCGCGCCGGCCGGCACGGTCGGCGAGCGGGCTCAGAGCCAGGGTGCCGATCACGTAGCCGAGGAGGTTCAGCAGCACCGGGATGCCGAGATGTGCTGCCGAACTCTCCGGCGTGCAGCCCGGCACGATGGCGATGCAGGTCTGGATGAAAGAAACGTTGATGTCGAATATGTCGTAGAAGGTGAACAGGAATCCCGCGCCGATGATGCCGATGAACAGGCCCGGCAGCGACCACACCGGGATGCGGTCGAGCCGTGCGACCAGCATCCCGCCAGTGGCGCGGTCGGCGGGCATCGGCGCCCGTAGAGCCCCCTCCCGCACGGGAAGGGGCGCTCCGGCCGGCATCGTGGTCAGGCGGCGAAGGGGTGCTTCACTTCGTTGCGGCGGCGCGTGACCTCGGCCGCGGCAGGCTCGCCGCGGACCGCGCGGGCGATGGCCTCCTTGGTGGCGCGGTAGTTGAAGTCCTGGATCTTCGCGTCGTCGGTCGCTTCCCAGTGGATGAAGACGCCGACGCAGATGAACAGGTCGTCCGCCTCGCTCTGCGGGATCACGCCCTCGGCGACGCTGTCGGCGACCGCCTTGCCGACCGCGTGCTGCGCCGGCCCGAACATCTGCACGGCCTGCTTGGCGCCCTTGATGGTCACCTTGTTGTAAAGGATCGTATTCGGCTTGCAGGCCAGGTTCGGCGCGACCAGGGCGAGCAGCGAGGTGAAGCCCTCCTTGTTGTTGGTGAGCGCATGGCAGAACGCCGTCTCGGCGGCGCTGCCGCGCGGTCCCATGATGAGGTCGATATGAGCGACCTCGTTGCCGTCTCCGACCAGGGACTCGCCCACGCAGACCTTGTTGATCGTCGCCATCGGGTTTCCTCTCTCGGCTGTGCGTTTCCAGAACGCCATTGGCTTGCATTCCCTGTCGCCGGCGGTCGCGTGAACAGACCCTCGGCACGCGGCCGACCGGTGCGGCAATCAAACATCAACAACCCCTGTCCGCAAGGAGTTCTTCCAGCCGCGCGGCGAACAGGGTGGCGACGGTCAGGTCCGCGCTGGTACCCGGATTGCGGCGCGCGCGCTTCAGGGCCGCATCCCAGGCGAGCAGGTCGGACAGCAGAACGATGGGATCGGCCACCGCGCTCAGGCGGTTCGCAAATCCGGCCGCCCGCGCCCGAACCGCCTCCGCCGCGCGCGCACCGTGGCGGCGGGCGATGTGGCTGTCGGGAAACGCGGCGAGGAACCGCAGATAGACCGCGAGCGTCGCCCAGCGTCGATCTCGCCCGCGTGCGGCTTCCGCGCGCAGGCAGGGCAGGCCGATGCCGAAGACGTCGGCGAACCCGCCCGCCCACTGGGCGGCGATCCGGTCGCGGCCGGACGCCGCCGCCATCGCTTCCCGCAGCGCGATCGCCGGCCGGGCGCGCACGTCGTGGCGCCGGACGTGGCCAAGCCCGCCCGGGGCGGCGAGCGCGATTGCACGAAACACCGAGGCCGCATCCGCGGGCGTCGCGGCGTCGATCACCCCGCAGAGTGCCGGCCGCAGCCGATCGCCTGCCTCCGCCGCCATCGCCAGCGGCGCACACAGCAGCACGATACCGAGGTTGGTGTTTTGTCCGATCGCACGCCGCGTCGCCCGCACTGCGCCCTCGATCCTGGCGCCGAGCGAAGCGTCCGGCCGGCACAGCGCGGGTGCCGCGCTCGCAGCGGAGGCGCGGAAATCGGCCACGCGCATCCCGTGCCCGGCTGCGAAACGATGCACGTTGCCCGGCTTCGGTGCCTCCAGTTCGTCCGCACAAGCGCCCAGAAACGCGGCCGCGACCGACGCTGCCGCGATCACCGCAGCCGCGACAGCAGCGCCGTGGCGAGGCCGCGCGCGATCGGCGCGTCCGCGACCTTCTGCAGGCCGCGCCAGCCTGGCATGGAGTTCACCTCGATCACCTGCACCACGCCATCAGCGCCGCGCAGCAGGTCGACGCCGGCATAATCGGCGCCCACCGTCTCGGATGCCGCCAGCGCCAGCCGCACCAGCTCCGGGTCAGCGACCAGCTTCTCGGGTGCCGCCCCCTGCCACAGGTTGGTGATCCAGGAGCGGTGCCGCCGTGTCATCGCCGCCAGGACCGCGCCTCCGGCGACCAACAGCCGGTGGTCGGCATAGCCTGGCCCGGACGGAGCCACGAAGCGTTGGAGGTAATAGACGCCCTGCACCGCCTCGGGCGGCGGCAGGTCCTCGATGCGCGCGACCAGGCGCAGACCGCGCCCCTGCGAGCCGAATAGCGGCTTGCCCACCAACGGGCCGGCCGGCAATTCTCGGAGAGCCACCGCGCGCGCCGCCGCCTCGCCCTCGACCACCCAGGTCGGTGGCGTCGGCAAGCCGGCTGCGGCAAGCAGAAAGCTGGTCATCGACTTGTCGACGCAGCGCTCGATCGCGCGCGCGTCGTTCCAGACCGGCACACCAAGCTCGCGCAACGCGTGCAGCACGCCCAGCCGCCGCGTTACCTCCTCGAAGCTGCCGCCGGCGATGGCGCGGACGAACATCGCGTCCGGCAGGCCACGCTCGAAGCCAGGGAGTGCCACTCCGCCGCCCCGCCCCGTCTCGAACCAGCAATCAGCGAGGCGGAGCGGCACTGCCTCGGCACCTGCTTCCGCGAAAGCGGTGCGCATCGCGCGCGCATGCCAATCCGGCACGTCGATCGCCAGGGCGACGCGGATCACGCGCCAGGCTTATCCGAACGAGGCGTCGAGCAGCGCCGGGTCCAGACGACCGGCGCGAAAACTCTCGCCGCTCTCGACCGCGGTGATGGTGACCTCCGCAGGGCTGAACAGCATCGGGTCGATCGCGTAGAAGTCACCACGGAGGGCGCGAAAAGTCTCGGCGAAAGGCCGGCCGTAGTCGCGCGAGGCGGCGGCGGGCATCGCCTCGGCGAGCGCGCGCGCCTCCGCGGCGGGACCGGCGACGAAAAGCTGCACCCGACCGCCGAAAATGATCGCATCGTTGGTGCGGCCCATCGCCGTCACGAAATCCGGATGTGGCGGCGGCAGCGGCGCCGCACCCATCCCGTCGAGCACCCGGTCGAGCGGGAAGTGCAGCGCATGGGCCTTGTGCAGCGCTACTTCCAGCACCCGCGCGACCACCTGCACGCCGCCGGCGAGGCTCTGCGTCGGCGCATACACGATGCCGAGCCGGTCGGGGGCGACGCTGCAATCCGCCGCGATCCGCTCGATCAGTGGTGCGGGGGGTGCCCGGCCGCTCTCCAGCACCAGCACGGCGGTGTCGGCGGCGTCGGCGTAGCCGAGATCCTGAAACAGCGTCTCGCGTCGGGCGAGCGCACGCGCCGGGCCGGAGCCGAGTGCGAAGAAGGCATCCGGCTTCTCGCCATGCGTGAGGCTCCAGCCGGCATACTGGCTCGCGAGGCAGGCGATCACCGGCTGCGAGGACGCGACCGTGAGCGTCCACGGCCAGCGCGGGAGTGCAGGATCGGTGACGAGCCGCACCGTGCCGAGGCCGCCCAGGCAGATCCGTGCGATCGCGAGGCCGGCCGCGATACTGCCGCGATGCGCCGTGCCGGCATCGACGATACGGACCCCGTGCGGTCCGGACGCGACACCGACGCGCAGTGCTGCGGCTTCGGCGCACAGCGCCTCGAGCAGAGGCCAGGCGCGCGCGTTGACGCTGACCAGCGGCGGCTCAGCCATGGCAAGCCTCCATCGCCGCGAGGATAGCGGTGCTGCGCGCACCCACCAGCGTACGCGCGGCCGCGGTGTCCGGCGCGTCCGCCAACACGGTGCAGAGCGGAGCCCGCGCGGGCAGGCGGCTGCCCGGGGCCTCGCGGTCCGCGGTCCAGTCGGGCCACGCGAAGCCGGCTGGCACGGCAAGAGGGTGCGGCGCATAGACGATCGCGGCGGCCGCGGCGGCGGCGAATACGGGCGGCTTCGCGGGCAGGGTGCCGTCGCACGCGGCGACGTGGGCCGCGAACAGCAGGGGGTGGGCGAACACGTCGAGCGTCGCACCGGGGCGCGGGTTTATCTCGATCAGGTCGAACCCGTCCGGCCTCACCATGAAATCAAGCGCGTTGAGGCCGACCAGTCCCGCTGCGGACGCGAGCCGCAGCGCCGCCGCCGCCAGCGCCGGGGCGATCGCGGGCGGCAGCACCGCCGGCCGTGCCGCGCCGCCGTAGCGGTGCGGACGGCCCGGGGTCGGCGCGCTCCATTGCTCGGAGAAGCCCAGCACGCGTCCGCAGCCGGCGCCGTCCGCCAGCACCAGCGCGGAGACCGCCCGGCCCGCCGCGCGGCGCTGCGCATAGCGCCCGCGTCGCGGCCGATCGCCCGCGGCGAGCGGTCGGACATGCACGCCCCCCGATCCGCCGGCGCGCTTCTCGAGCCATCCGGTGCCCGGCGCCGCGCCATCGCCGATATCCGGGTGCGACACCTCCACGCGGGCGCAGAGTGCCGCTAGCATCTCCGGCCGTTTGACGGCCTGCATCGTGTCCGGCCGATTGCCGAGCAGGCGATGCCGCCGCCCGATCGCTGCAAGAAGGGCTGGCCGGTCCTCAAAGCCGCTGCCGCAGACGACGCCGACCGGCGCCCGGCCTGCCGCCAGCCGGTCCAGCGTGGCAAGCAGCGCCGGCCGCCGCAGCCCGCGCGCGAGGCTGCCCGACACACGCTCCACGGCGGCCGACAGCGCCACGGTGTCGAGATCCCCGAAAAAGTCAGCGACCAGCGGGCGGAAGCCGGAGCGATGGGCGGCGGCGGCAAGCGCGCGGCCGGAGAGGGCGGCGATCAGCACGAAACCGCGCTCAGGCAGCAAGTGCGCGGGCCAGCACGAAGGCGTCCCGGAAATCGAGGCTGACCGGCTTCTCCGCCTCGATCATGCGGCGGAACAGGTCGAACTCGGTGCGGTATTTCGTATGCCCGATCGCGAGCGCCCCGATGCCCAGTGCGCCGGAACCGAGGGTCGCACCGTCGGCATGGACGTCGAGCCCCGCGACCCCGAGCGGCGGCACGGCATTGACGTCAGCCACGACCAGCAGCCGTCGCGCGCGCGCCAGCAGCGCCGCGTCGATAATCTGCACGCCAGCGCGGCCGGCGCAGAGCGCGACGTCGGCAGCCTCCAGGATCGCGGCCTTGCGGTCCTCGGTGCTGCCGTCCGCGACGTGAACGGCGACGCCGAAGCGGCGGTTGATCTCCTCGGCGGAGCGGGTGACGCGCTCGACGCCGTCATGCCCGATCAGCGTGACCTGCGCGCCCTCCAGTGCGGCGATCACGCCGGAAGCGAAGCCGACCACGCCGGTGGCGCCGAACACGGCGACGGAGAGCCCGTGTAGGTCGCGGCCGCGCTCGCGCCGCAGCAGCCGCTCGACGTGTGCCACCATCGCGGCGGCGGTGGTGAAGGAGCCGGCGGGATCGGCGAACAGGGAGATGACGAAGGGCGGCACCATCGCCGCCTGCGCCCCCGCCATCATGTCGAGCGCCGCGATCGCGTCCCGGCCGCCGATGAAAACTCCGGTGCGCAGCGCGAGCTTGGGGGGACGCGAGAACATGGCGTCCTGCACCAGGCCGGTCACATCTTCGGGACGCACGGAGATGTAGGGCACCACTGCGTCGAAGCCGGCATCGAGCGCCATGTTGACGTCGAACGGGCTCGCATGAGGCAGCGGGCTCAGCATGTGAAGGATGTGTTTGTCCGCCATGCCGCCCCCTGGGCTGTCGCGCCGCGCTACGCGGCCGCGCGGCGCGGACGCACCGATGCAGCCGCCACCCGGCTGACTGCGGCCCCATGATTGAGCGCGCGGCAGATGCGGATGTCCAGACCCTCGCCGTGCGGTCTCACCGCTTCGCGCCATGAGCGCGCGGTCGCCTCGTCGGGCGCGAAGGCGAAGCCGGTCGGCCCCCAGGAACTTTGGCCGGCGCCGTGGGCGCCCGCCGCCGTGAGCGCCGCCAGTGCCGCCGCCACACGCGGGCTCGCGAACCGGCTGCCCTGGGCGGGCGCGAAATAGTCACCGACGATCACCTGGATTTGCGCAAGCGCAGCGCCGAAATCGACGAGGTCGGCTTCGGCCAGCGCCGGCAGCAGCCGCACCAGTGCGAGGCGGCAGAGACGGGCGGCGGTTGCCTCGGGCATCGGCGGCAGCGCGCGGAAGGCAGCGGCTTCGCCGGCACCCGAGAGCCCTTGCTGTGCCCGGTCGAGTACCAGCAGCACGCGCCAGTCCGCCGGTACGGGCAGGCGCGCGAGCAGAGGCGGCGGCCGGTCGGCAGCCCCACGGCCGCCGTCGAGCACGAAGCCGCCGGCGGCGAACAGGGCGACGCCGATCCCGGACCGCGCGCCGCGACCGAGCCGGGCCGCATCGCCCGCGCGGTCGGGCGGCAACCCATGCAGCCGCCGCAATGCTGTCGCAAGCGCCAATGCCAGTTGCGTGCCGGAGCCGAGCCCGGAATGCGCCGGGATTGCCTGCCGGACCGTGATCCGGTGGCCGCCCCGTAGACCTAGCGCCAAGGTTAGGGTCGCGAGATGGCGGCCGACGCGCTCCGCTTCGGGTCCGTCGATCACGTCACGTGGCGCGTGGGCGATGAGGAGTTCGGTCGCCGGCGCGTCGAGTGCCATGCCGATGCTGCCAAAGCGGCGTCCGAGGCCGCCATTGAGGTCGAGAAATCCCATGTGAAGCCGCGCGCTGCCGCGCACGCGCACCGCGTCCTGCCGCTCGCCCGGATTGTGCTCGGCCGCGTTCATGCCGCATGTTCCACACCATGTCCCGGCACGGCAACCGTGCCGGGCGGGCCTGCCACGATGGGAGGGGACGCAATGGGCGAGAAGGCCGAACACGCCATCCCGGAGGCGGATGTGGAAGCGCGGCTGCACGCCGAGCTGCCGCACTGGAAGCTGGAGCGCGGCTGGATCCGCCGCACCTTCCGCACCCATTCCTGGAAAGCGACGCTGATGGTGGCCAACACAGTGGGCCACCTTGCCGAGGCCGCTTGGCATCACCCAGACATGACGCTCTCCTACGCCTGGGTCGAGGTGCGGCTGATGACCCACAGCGCCAAGGGCATAACGGAGCGGGATTTCGCGCTGGCCCGCAAAATCGAGGATGTGGTCGGCTGGCAGCCAGGTGCCGAGGGCGGCCCGCTCGAGGGCACGCCGCGCGGCGACCAGCGGTTCGCCTACATCAAATACGACCAGTGAACGGCCGGCGGTGAACAGCGCCGCAATCGCCGGACGCGCGGCGCCGCTCGAGGCCGCGGTGGCCGAGGCGGCCCGTATCCTGGGCGCCAGCCGCTGCGCCGTGCTCGGCGGCATGGCGACGGATGCGGCCGGTGCCGCGGCTGCGGTTGCATTGGCGCGACGGATCGGCGGCGTCATCGACCACCGCCATTCGGTCGCCCTGCTGCGCGATCTCGATGTCATGCGTACCGCGGGTTGGATGGTAACGACGCCGACGCAGGCGCGGGCGCGGGCCGATCTGGCGCTGCTGGTGGGAGCCGGTGCGACGTGGCCCGGCGTGGAGGCGGAACCTGTGCTGCCACCGGGGGCGGGCGCGGCGCGGCGAGTGATCCGGCTGGGACCCGGACGCGAAGCCCCGCCGCCGGGCGCGAACACGATCACGGCGGGCGCCGAGGAATTGCTCGGGCTGCTGGGCGCCCTGCGGGCGACCGTCGCAGGGCGGCCGGTGCGTCTGCCGGCGGCGCGGCTGCGGGTGCTCACCGGGCTTGCGGAGAGCCTGCGCGCGGCCCGCTACGGAGTCATTTCGTGGTCCGCCGGCGCGCTCGACGGGCTCGCGATCGAGATGCTGTGCGGCCTGATCGACGATCTGAACGCGCACACCCGGTTCGCCGGCCTGCCGCTGCCGCCGCCCGGCAACGCCGCGGGGGTGGCGCAGAGTCTCGGCTGGCTCACCGGGTTTCCGGTGCGCGTCGGCTTCGGCCGTGGGAAGATGGAGCACGATACCTGGTGGCTGGACGCGACGCGCATGATCGCCGCCCGCGAGGCCGACGCCGCGCTCTGGCTCGACGCGATTGACGGCACGGTGCCGGACTGGACGCTGCCGCTGATCGCACTGGTCGCACCCGGTGCGCACTTTGCCCGCTCCCCGGCGGTCGCGATAACCGTCGGTCGGCCGGGGATCGACCACGATGCAGTGATATTCGACCGGGCGCTCGGCGTGCTCGTTGCACGGTCGGGGAGTGCTGCCGCGGCGCCCGCCGCGGCCGCCGTGCTTGGCAGCATCCTGGCGGCGCTGCCATGCTGATGGTGATCGCAGGCGGGCGCGTGATCGACCCGGCGCATGAGCGCGACGCGGTCGGCGACCTCTGGATCGAGGACGGCCGGATTGTGGCGCCCCCCGGTCGCGCGCCGGATGCGCGGCACGACGCAGCGGGTGCGATCGTCATGGCAGGCGGGATCGACATCCACAGCCATATCGCCGGATGGAACGTCAACACGGCGCGCCTGCTGCTGCCGGAGCAGCGCCGCGACGGCGACTTTGCCGCAGCTCCCGTGGCCGAGCATATCGGGCAGCTCTATGCGCAGATGGGCTTCACCACCGTCGTCGAGCCGGCGATCTCGCCGTCCGTGGCACTCCAGGCACAGCTCGAGCTGGCGGCGATCCCGATCATCGACAAGGCCATTCTTCTCGTGCTCGGCAACGAGGATTTTCTGCTCGACCTGCTGCGCGGCGGCGCCCGCGGTGCGGTGGTCGCCGACTATGCCGGGCGGATGCTCACCGGCGCGCAGGCGCTCGGGGTGAAGGTCATCAATCCAGGTGCGGCGGCCGCATTCAAGCTCGGCGCGCGGCGTTTCGGGCTCGACGACCTGGTGCCGGAATGGGACGTCTCGTCGCGCGCGATCATCCGCGCGATGCAGGATGCGACAGACGCGCTCGGCATCCCGCATCCGGTGCATCTGCACTGCTCCAATCTCGGCCTGCCGGGCAATGCGGAAACCGCCCTCGCCACCATCGCCGCCGCCGAGGGGCGCAGGCTGCATCTGGCACATCTGCAATTCTACGCCTACGGCACCGAGGGGGCGCGTGGCTTCTCGTCCGCCGCCCCCCGCCTCGCCGAGGCGATCGCCGCCAACCCGGCGATCACCGCAGATGTCGGGCAGGTGATGTTCGGCCAGACGGTCACGGTCTCGTCGGATGTAATGCGCCAGTTCGGGGCGCGCGGGCAGGCGCATCCGCGCAAGTCGGTGATCTGGGAGGGCGAGGGCAACGGCGTCGGCATCGTGCCGTACCGCTATCGCCGGCGGAATTTCTTCAACGCCGTGCAATGGGCGGCCGGGCTTGAGCTATTTTTGCTCGTGCCCGATTCGAGCCGGCTGTTTTTCACGACCGACCATCCGAATGGCGCGCCTTTCACCACCTATCCCGAGCTGTTTGCCCTGCTGATGAGCCGCGACCTGCGCGCGCAGTGGATCGCCGAGCTGCCGGAGGATGCGGTCGCAGTGACGACGCTGCCTGCGATCGCGCGCGAGTATTCCTGGGCCGAGATCGCGACCATGACGCGCGCAGCGCCGGCGCGGCTGCTCGGTCTCGCCGACCGCGGGCATCTCGCACCCGGCGCGCGCGCCGACGTCGCGGTGTATCGCCCGCAGGCGGACCTCGCGGCGATGTTCCGCGAGGCGGCGCTGGTGTTCAAGGACGGAGCGCTGGTGGTGCGCGACGGTGCTGTCGTCGCCCGCCCTTCGGGCCGCGTGCTCGCCGTCTCGCCCGGCTTCGACCGCGCGATTGAACGACGGCTGGATGACTTTGCCAATCGCGCCTGGGGCGTCGCGCACTCCGCCTTCGACGTGCCGGCGGGCATTGTGCCTGCGGAGGTCGTGCCGTGCGCGGCGTGACACGCAAGGATCTGGCACGCAACGGCGTGCGTATCGATGACAGCTTTGCCGAGGCGTTCGACATGCGTGCGACGGCACTCGTTATCACCGCGCCGACGCGGCGCTGGGCGCGCGAGGCGGCGGTGACGATGACCGGATTTGCGACGTCGATCATCGGCTGCGGCGCCGAGGCCGGGATCGACACGGAGTTATCCGGCGAGGCAACGCCGGACGGGCGACCCGGCGTGCGCGTGCTGCTTTTTTCTGCGTCCACGGCCGAGTTGCAGAGGCAACTTGTCAATCGTGTCGGGCAATGCGTGCTGACCTGTCCCGGAACCGGCTGCTACGCCGGCCTCGACGGCGCAGAGCAGCTTAGGCTCGGCGATGGGTTGCGCTATTTCGGTGACGGCTGGCAGATCTCGAAGAAGTTCGGCGGCCGGCATTTCTGGCGCATCCCGGTGATGGATGGGGAGTTCGTCATCGAGGGCAGCACCGGCCTCACCAAGGGCGCGGTCGGCGGCGGCAACCTCCTGCTGATGGGGCGGAGTGCGGCCGCGACGCTGCGCGCGGCGGAGGCGGCGGTCGACGCGATGACTGGCGTTGCCGACGCAATCATGCCCTTTCCCGGCGGTATCGCGCGCTCGGGCTCGAAGATCGGCTCGAAATACAAGGCGCTCCCGGCCTCCACCAACAATGCCTATTGCCCGACGCTGCGGGGTGCCGGTGGCACCGCGCTCAGTCCCGACATCGCCTCGGTGCTGGAGATCGTGATCGACGGGCTGACCCCGGATGCGGTGGCGGGCGCGATGCGCGCCGGGCTCGCGGCCGTGGTTGCACTCGGGCCGGAGCACGGCGCAGTGCGGATCGGCGCAGGCAATTACGGCGGCAAGCTCGGGCGGCACCATTTCCACCTTCGCGAGCTGACCTGATGGCCGCCCTGCGGTTCATGCTGCGCGCTGCACCCGACCAGCGGGTGGATCTTGCGGCGCTGGTGCCCTCGCGGCTCGCTGGCATCGACCGCGCCGCGATCGAGAGGCTGCCGATCGCGACCACGCGCGCGACCCTCGCGGTGGGCGATCTGTTCCGCGTCCGCGGCGAGGACGCGGAGAGCGTGGTGATCGAGGGCGGGTCGGCCAGGTTCGATCGCATCGGCGAGGGCATGGAGGGCGGCACGCTGCGGGTCGAGGGCGATGTCGGCGCCTGCGCCGGGCGGAGTATGCGCGGCGGCCGGCTGGAGGTGGGCGGGTCGGCGGGTCCCTTCTTGGGCAGCGGGATGCGCGGCGGCGAGATCGAGGTCGGTCGCGATGCGGGGGACTATCTCGGCGGCCCGCTCGCAGGTGAGGTCGCCGGCATGGCGGGCGGAATGCTGCTCGTGCACGGCCACGCGGGCGTGCGGGCAGGCGACCGGCTCCGGCGCGGCGTCATCGTGATCGAGGGCGACGCCGGGGACGCCGTCGGCAGCCGCATGATCGCGGGAACGCTGGTCGTTTGCGGCGCGGCGGGAATGATGGCGGGCACTCTGATGCGGCGCGGGACGCTGGTTCTGGGGGGGCCGGCCGCGCTTCCGCCGAGTTTCGTCGAGGCCGGCGCGCCCGATCCGGTGTTTGTCCGGTTGCTGGCGCGCGCCCTTGGTGGACTGAGCCGACCGGCAGCGCGTCTACTGCTGCGGCGGGGGCTCGCGCGCAGCACGGGAGACAACGCGACGCTCGGGCAAGGCGAGATTTTGTGGCCGGACTCCGTCGCGTGATGCATCCCGACCTGTGCGAAGGCGCGATCAACGCTATCTCGGTCGCGCGCCCGAGGAAACGGAGACGCCCATGAACATGGTCGATCTGATCGTGCTCGCCTGCACGATCGCCAACCCGGCTTCCTGCCAGACCCATCACCTGCTGTTCCAGTCGAGCGGTTCGCTGCGCGCCTGCATGGCGCAGGCGCAGCCCTATCTCGCGCAATGGGTCGGCGAGCACCCGAACCTGCGGATCGCCCGTTATCGCTGTGCGTGGCCGGATACGGAAGGGCAGAAAAGCTGAGCCGCCCCGATTGACACCGGCTGGTGCGGATGCGGACATCGCGCCCGGCTCCACAGACTTGGTTCCATGGAGCCGGGTGTATCGACAACAACGCCCCAGACGTGGGGGAGGGAGGTTTCGTGGTCCGTTCCATCCTGCTCGGTTCCCTGCTCGCCGTCGCCGCGCCGGCGCTGCTTGCGCAGGCCGCTCCCGGCAATGCCGCCGCCGGGGAGAAGACGGCGCTGATCTGCCGCGCCTGCCACCAGATCGGGCCGGGCGCCAAAAACGCGGTGGGACCCGTGCTCAATGGCGTCGTCGGCCGCAAGGCAGGCACCTATCCGGGATACGACTATTCGAGTGCGAACAAATCCTCCGGCATCGTGTGGACCCCGGCCGAGCTGAACAAATACCTCGCCAACCCGCAGAAGGTCGTTCCCGGCACGAAGATGATCTTCCCCGGACTGCCGAGCGAGCAGGACCGGCAGAACGTCATCGCCTATCTTGAGACCTTCAAGCCGGACGGTTCCAAGAAGTAGGCGTCTTTCACCGCTGCAGCAGCCGGGGCGCCTCCTCGGTGTTGAGGCAGGCGAACACCATCACCCCGAACCAGAGCGCGCGCGAGACGGCACCCGCCAGGCGCGCGCAGGTCGCCATCGCCGTCCCTGTTTCCCTCCCGCGCTGGTGTTCCTGACCGGCATTGCCGCCTCGTCCGGAGCCGGGGCAGCGACACTGCTCGGTGGCGCCGCGCTTGGCATCGCCGGCGGCGTGGCGGTCTCCTGGGCGCTCTATCGCGGCCAGCTCGCAATCCCGCTGCGGCACCTGTTCGCAGTGCCGACGGCGTTGCTGGCTGGCGCCAACCTCATCCCCGCCTTCGGCTGGCAGCTTTGGGATACCTCCTGGCTGTTGTCGTCGGTGGCCGCGCATTGCAGGCGCTGGTCGGCTACTCCGATCGGCCTATGGGGGTGCAGCTCGCGGCGTGGCTCGTCGTTCTCGGCGGATTGCTGCTCGATCGCGATCGCGAGCAGGTCACGCGCTCGCGAGCACGCTCTATGCCCGTGCGAGCCGGCCAGGACTTGTCGGCCGCGAGGTGCAGAGTTGGGCGCGGCTGCCGGAGCGTGGTGTATCTCGGGCGCGCCTGTAACGTGATCGCCGCAGCGCCGTAGCCGGTTTCAGTAGGGCGGGTGGTGCAGCCCGGCCGGGGAGACGGTGAACACCTCGCAGCCATCCTCGGTCACGCCCACCATGTGCTCGAACTGCGCCGATAGGCTGCGGTCGCGCGTCACCGCGGTCCAGCCGTCATCCAGCACCTTCACTTCCGGCCGGCCGGCATTGACCATCGGCTCGACGGTGAAGAACATGCCCGGACGCAGCACCGGGCCTTCACCGGGGCGGCCGAAATGCAGCACGTTCGGCGCCTCGTGGAAGCGTCTGCCGATGCCGTGGCCGCAGAAATCGCGGACCACCGAGAAGCGGTGGCCCTCCACGAAGCTCTGGATCACATGGCCCACATCGCCCAGCGTGGCGCCCGGCCGCACCGCGGCGACGCCGCGCAGCAGCGCCTGGTAGGTGACGTCGATCAGCATCCTGGCCCGCGTCGAGGCACGGCCCGCGACATACATCCGGCTGCTGTCGCCGTGCCAGCCGTTGAGGATCACGGTGACGTCGATGTTGAGGATGTCGCCCTCGGCCAGACGGCGGTCGCCGGGGATGCCGTGGCAGACGACGTGGTTGATCGACGTGCAGATCGACCGTGGATAGCCGCGATAGCCGAGCGTCGCCGAGACCGCGCCGTGTGCCTCCATGAAGTCGAGACAGAACTTGTCGAGGGACGCGGTGGTAACACCCGGGCGGACGTGAGAGGTGATCATGTCCAGCGTCTCGGCGGCGAGGCGGCCAGCCGCGCGCATGCCTGCGAAATCTTCGGGCGCGTGGATCGTGATGCGGCGGCCCTCTCCTCCGGAATCCATCATCGCTGCTGTCTGCTGCTCCTCGCGCGCCGGAGGGCAGGAGGCGCCGACGCAATTCAGTCAACATGTGCAAGTCGCGGGCAGTGCGCAAGGGGCGTAACCAATTGGTGTCGTGCAGCGAACCAGGTCGTTGCAACTGTGGAGGCGTGGCCATTGAGCGGCGCGGCGAACGGCGTCGCAGCCAGGATTGGCGCCGGCCCGTGGGCGTGCTCCAATCCTGGACTGATGCCTTGGAATGGGGCGGCGATGGACACGCCGGACGCAGCCGAGCGGCGCCGGGGGGAGTTGATGGCAGCCGCCCAGGCGGGCGACGGGGCTGCCTATGCGGCGTTGCTGCGGGATTGCCTGCCGACGATCCGCGCCATCGCCCGCCGCCGCGGGCTCTCGCCGGACCGCGCCGAGGACGCCGTCCAGGAGGTACTGCTGACCATCCATCGCGTGCGCCATACCTACGACCCGTCGCGGCCGTTCTCGGCCTGGCTGCGCGCGATCACCGAGCGCCGGGTGATCGACGCACTGCGCCGCGACGGCCGCCGCCAGGCCCGCGAGGTCCACGACCCTATCGCGATGGAGGCCGAGCCGGATGGCACGCCCGAGCCGGGCGATGCGATCGACGCGATCCGGCAGATGGGCCAGGTGCGCGCGGCGCTGGCAAGCCTGCCGCCGCGGCAGCGAGAGGCGGTGGAGCAGATCGGGCTGCGCGGCCGCTCGCTCGCGGAGGCCGCCGAGGCGACCGGCCGGACCAAGGTGACGCTGAAGGTCAATCTGCACCGCGCGCTCAAAACGCTGCGCACGCGGATCGGCGGGGATGCGGACGCATGACCTCGCGCAGCGACGCCGACGGGTTGATCGAGGACCTGGTGACCGACCTGCGTCCGGTGCGTCGCCTCGCGCCGCCGTGGCTGCGGGCGGCGGGCTGGCTGCTGGTGGTGCTCGCCGCCGCCGCGGTGCTGTCGCGGTTCGGCGACCTGCACGCGCTCGTGCGGCGGCTTGCAGCCGAGATCGACATGCAGATGGCGCTCGCCGGCTCGACGGTGACCGCGGTGCTGGCGACGCTGGCCGCGTTCCAGCTGAGCCTGCCTGACCGCTCGCGCGCCTGGGCGCTGTTGCCGCTGCCGACGGCGGCGCTGTGGCTCGGCTCCAGCGGCATGGGCTGCCTCGACATGTGGCTCCAGCCGGGCATGGCGATCGGCACGATCTCGGGGGCGGCGGATGACTGCATGATGCTGGTCGTCGGCATCTCGTTGCCGCTCTCGATCCTACTGTTCCTGATGCTGCGGCGCGCGCGGCCGTTGCGGCCGGGGCTCGTAGCGGGAATGGGCGGCCTGGCGGCGGCGGCGGCGGCTGCCTCGCTGCTGTGGATCGTCCACCCGTTCGAGACGGCAGCGAGCGCCGTCGCGGTGCATGTCGTGGCGGTGCTGATTGTGATCGGCTTGGCACGGGTTGCCGGCAGCCGGGCGCTCGGGGGGTGACCGGCGGCCGTCAGCGGCAGTCGGCAAGAGCCGCGTCGCGGATCTCGAAGCTGGTGTCGTGGGTGAGATCGACGCCGCGCCACACGCACGTCTTGCCCTTGTCCGTCACCAGCCGGACGTCGTAGTGCCCCGGCATGATCCCGGTGAGCAGCAGGCGGTCGCCCGAATCGACGCTGTGGTCCTTGTCGTTGAGCGCCTGGTTCGGTCCCCATCGCGTGGTCCCGGCAGGCGCCATGTAGAGGCCGGTGAAGGAGGTCGCCGTCGTCTCGTCATAGGCGAAGTATTTCGCCGCGGCCGCGACCGGCAGGGCCGCGAGGGACACGCATGCGACCAGCGTCGCACTCATCCAACGTGACTGCATCCCAACCTCCCTGACTTTTGACTCTACCCCGCCGGCATTTCGGCCGCTAGGAACGGGAACTGCTCCAGCAGCGCCGCCCGCAAGGCAAGGTCGCCGGCGTGATCCACCGCCAGGTCGGCCGCGAGCCGTGCCGGAGTTCCGTGCAGCACCAGCACGCGGTCGGCAATCGTCAGCGCCTGGTCGAGCCCGTGCGTCGCGATCAGCACCGCCGCCCGCCTCGTCTGTGCCTCCGCCGCGATCCGCGCGGCGAGGCTCGCCGCGAGCGCCGGGTCGAGGGAGGCGAACGGCTCGTCGAGCACCAGCAACGTCGCTCCGACCGCGAGCGCTCGCGCCAGCGCCGCCCGTCGCGCCATGCCGAGCGAGAGTGCCCGTGGCAAGAGACCAGCCGCGTCGGGCAGACCGACCGAGCCGAGCAACGCCGCTGGATCAGCCTCGGGTGCCACCAGTCGGAGGTTCTCCCCGAGCGTCAACCAAGGCAGCAGGCGTGGCTCCTGGAACACCATGCCGACCCGGCCCGGCCCGCGCCGCACGCTGCCGACAAAGTCCTGGTCGAGCCCGAGTGCGATCCGCAGCGTCGTGCTCTTGCCCATGCCCGACGCGCCGAACAGCGCCACAATTTCTCCCGGCGCCACGGCGAACCCTATCTCGCCGAGCACCGCCCGACCGGCAAACGCCTTGGCCGCGATCGCGATCTGGAGCACCGGTGCCTCACCGCCAGGCATTGGCGCGCCGCTCCCAGGGCTGCAGGGCGGCCGCCTCGACCACCAACATGATCGCCGCGAACACCAAGCCATAGGCCAGGATGCCAGCCACCTGGAAATTCTGGAAATAGAGGTTGAGCGCGAAGCCGACGCCGTCAGGCCGCCCGAGCAGCTCCACGATCAGCACGATCTTCCAGGTGATCGACAGGCCGCCGCGTCCGGCAGCCGCGAGATAGGGCGCCATCTGCGGCAGCACGATCCGCCGCAGGCGCCGCAGCGCGGGCACGCAGTAGACCGCGGCAACCTCGTCGAGCCCGGGATCGAGCGCGCGCGCACCCTCGCGCACCGTGACGACGACGGTCGGCGTCTTAGCGATCGCGACCGCCAGCACGGCTGCCACCTCGTTCAGGCCGACCCAGATATAAACCAGCACGATCACGACCAGCACCGGCAGGTTCAGGATCACCACCAGCCACGGATCGATCAGAGCGTCGGCCCGCTTCGAGCGGCCGGCGATGAACCCGATCACGGCCCCCACCAGCATGGAGAGCGTGAACGCGACCGCGACCCGTGCCAGCGTGATCGCGATGTTGAGCGGCATCTCGCCCGAGGCAATGGCGCGTGCGGCGAAGGCCAGCACGGCACCCGGCGGCGGCATCAGCTGTGGGTTGCCGCTCGCCCGCGCCGCGATCCACCAGAGGGCGATCAGCGAAAGGAGAGAGAGCACCCGATCCCGAGTGCGGGCGCTGGCACCGGGCCGCCGCGAACGATCAGATCCGCGCATCCGGCTCCGGCCAGAACACCCCGGACGGGAGCGCGGCGATCCCGCCGGTAGCGCGTCTGCCGCCGGTGCGCAGCAGGATCGCAAGCACACGCGCGGCCGTCGCCTGCTCCTCTGCCGCCGTGGGATGCCCGATGCCGGCGACGAAACCGTCGCGAAGGGCTGCGAACAGCGCCGGATCGGGTGCATCCATAAGCGGTCGAAGCGCACTCCATTCCGCATCGCTGCGCGCCATCAGCGCCTGCGCCGCCATGGCCGCGTCCAGGAAGCCGTCGAGGACCTGCCGGTGCGCCTCAGCCCATTCCTGGTGGAACACGAACCCGAGCAGGCCGAGGCGCGGAGGCAGGCCGAGCGCGCGGGCACAGTCGGCTACGTCGATCGCCTCGCGATAACTGGCGGCGCGCAGCCTTGCCGCGAAATTCCAAAACGTCAGCACCGCGTCCAGTTCACCCTGCATCAGCTTGGCGTCGAGCAGCGGCGGCGCGCCGTAGGCGATGCGGGTCGAGGCGGCGAGGTCGATGGGGGGCGTCCCCATGCGCCCGGCTGCCTGGACGAGCAGCCATGACTTGTCGAGCGGCCCGCCGGCGACGCCGAGGCTGCGGCCGCGCAGATCAGCTAAACTGCGGATCGGCGCGCCCGCGCGAACCATGATCCCGCCCGTGGCGCTGGAGAAGGGTGCGAAGCAGAGCCGGTTGCCTGACGCGCGCTGCACGGCGACGAACGGCCAGTCGGAGACCACAACGTCGGCCCCGCCCGCGAGCAGCGCCACCCGCCCTGCATCGGTATTGGCGAGGCGCGCAGCCTGCAGCGTGAAGCCGTGCGCCGCATCCATCCGGTGGCGCCGGATGACATCGGCGACCCATTGCGCCGTGCCGAATTGCAGGATGCCGAGGCGCAGGACAGGGAGCGAGGCGCGTTCGGCAGCGGCCGGGCTGGCGGAGGGCGCGAGGGATGCTGCGAGCGGCGCGGCGAGACAGGCACGCCGGCCGATAGCGGCCGGACGTTTGCTGGCGGATTGGTCCAAGACGGTCGTTTCTCCCAGGCTTTCGCGGCCCCGGCTGGCACGCCCTCACGTCAGACTGCGACCCCTTGGCGCACGATGGCAAGATGCCGCCCGCTTCGCTATGCTCGGGCATTCGAGGAGTGACGTTCGATGAAAATCCTGCTTGCCGGCCTGCTGGCTTGGCCGGTGCTCGCTTACGCGGCCGCCACCCACGGCACCGGCTCATGCCCGGCCACGAGTGCCAACGACTACCCGACGGCGGTACGGGCGGACTACGTGTTCGCTTGCATGAACGTCAACGGCGGCACGCAGCAGGCGCTCCGTCAGTGCTCGTGCTCGATCGACGTGATCGCCACCATCATGCCCTATAAGCACTACGAGCAGGCCGACACGATCCTGCGCATGCGCCGGCTCTCCGGTGGCTATCTGGCGGAAGAGTTCCGCACGGCCGCGACCAACGGCGTCGTACGCGACCTGCACGAGGCGCAGGCGGAGGCGGAGGTGCGCTGCTTCTGAGCAGGGGCGCCTTCAGGCGGCGAGTGCAGCGCCGCGCTGCCAGCGACTGCGCCGATCCCTCAAAGATGGGCGCTGCCGTGCTGCCCGCGCTGGACCGAGTCGCGGCCGCCTCTTGGGCGGTGCCCTCGGACGCGGCTGCCTCCATCGCGGCCTCGCTCATCGGGATCGGCGGCGTGGCCATCGCCGATACGGCGTTCCTGTTCGGGCGCAAACCGGCCGCTGCGGGCGCAATTCCTTGCGCGCCGAGACAGATGCATGCACGTCACGGCGAGGAAGTGGAGGAAAAGAAATGCGATTGCGCGACTTCAAGGTATTGAGTTTTGACTGCTACGGCACGCTGGTCGATTGGGAAAGCGGGCTGTGGGCGGCGTTGCAGCCGCTGCGGGCGCGGGCGGACAAGGTTCCCGACCGAGAAGCGGCGCTTGCCGCTTTCGCGCGGGCCGAGGCCCGCCAGCAGACAGAGACGCCGTCGATGCCGTATGCCGTGCTGCTCGGCGTGGTGCATGGCACACTCGCGCGGGAATGGGGTGCGACGCCGGACGCCGCCGAGGCGGCGCAATTCGGCGCCTCCGTGCCCGCCTGGCCGGTCTTCGCCGATACGCCGGCGGCACTGGTCGACCTCAAGCGGCACTACCGGCTGGTGATCCTCTCCAACGTCGACCGGGCGAGCTTCGCGGGCACCGCGCCGCGGCTCGGCGTCGCATTCGACGCCGTGCTCACCGCCGAGGAGCTCGGCAGCTACAAGCCCGATCCGCGCAACTTCTCCGCTCTCCTCGCACGGCTGGAGGAACTGGGTTTCGGACGCGGCGACGTCCTGCATGTCGCGCAGAGCCTGTTCCACGACCATGGCCCTGCGAACGCGTTCGGTCTTGCGTCCGCCTGGATCGACCGGCGCGGCGGGGAACCAGGTGGTGCGACAGTGCATCCCGAGGCGATGCCGCATTACGACTTCCGGTTCGGCAGCCTCGCCGAACTGGCAGCGGCACGTGCGCGCGAGGTGGACTGATGCCAACGGCGCGGCCGTGGTCGGGCCGCGACGACGATCCGGGACCCGCCGGCAACCGGTGCCGGCGGGCGTTTGCGGACTGGCGCCTCGAAGCGCGGCAGCGGGCGCCCTGCCGTCTCCCATCCCGCCCAGGCATCGGCGCCGCCGCCCGCCAGCCGCAACGGCAAGGTCGCGAGCGTGAAGCGGCCGGGGTCGAGCCGCTTCGTCACCTCGCCCCGGGCGAGCGGCGTCGCGACCGTCGCGCCCGGCCGCGCACGCGGGCAGAATGAGCCGATCGCGGTCGCCCCGAGCCCGTTACGCAGCCAGTCGATGAGGATGCGGCCGTGCCGCTCCGCCTTGGCAAGACGCGGCAGCAAGCGCCGCGGCTCCTCCAGCGCTCAGGGTCTCAGCGAACGCACGGCAGAACGCGCACGCCTCGTCCCAGTCGGCGCGCGGCGACAGCGGCACGGCGACATGCCGGCCGCGGCCACCCGTGGTGCTGCAGAACGCGCCGAGCCCGAGTTGCTCCAATCGTGTTCGTTGCGGGTCAGCAGCCGCACCGCGCCTTCGTCGAGGAAGCCGAGCAAGCGGTAGCCGTCAAACTTTATTTCGCTCAGCCAGTCCCCGCCTTCGGGGGGCGCCCCGGCAATCTGGCAGAGTTGCGGCGATTGGGTGGTCGGGAGCTCGCGGCGGACGGCCCCCGGCGCCTGGCCTCATGGCAGTATGGCGACGGCGCGGGTCCAACCGGCGGAGGCGCGGTGAACCTTCACCGGAAAGCACACGACTTCGAACCCGTCGGGCGGCAGCGCCTCCAGATTGTGCAGCTTCTCCAGATGCGAGTAACCGATCTCGCGGCCGGCGCGGTGTCCTCCCCAGATCAGCGACGCATCGCCGGTCTCCTGTACCCGACGGCGCGTGTGGGCGAACGGCGCGTCCCAGCTCCACCCGTCGGTGCCGACAAGGCGCACGCCGCGTTCCAGCAGCCACAGAGTTGCGGCGCGGCCCATGCCGCAACCCGCGTCGATGTAGTCCGCCTCGCCGTAGCGGGCGCCGGCGCTTGTGTTGACCAGCACGATCTCGAGGGGACGCAGCGCGTGGCCGATGCGGGCAATTTCGGCTTCCACCTCCGCGGGCTGCACCACATGGCCGTCCGGCAGGTGGCGGAAGTCGAGCTTCACTCCCGGCTGGTAGCACCATTCGAGCGGCACCTCGTCGATCCGCCAGGCCGGCTCGCCGCCAGGGACGAGGGCATGGTTCATGGTCGGCCAGTAATGGTAGGGCGCATCGAGATGGGTGCCGTTGTGGGTGCTGATCGCGACCTGCTCGACCGCGGCGTACTTGCCGTCGGGCAGCGCCTGGGTGGGCAGGCCCATGAAGGCCGCCATGCCCGGCGCGGTCGCCGCGTGATCGAGGTAGTTGATCGCGGGCAGCATATGAGGCGGGTCGCTGGCGATCCCGGCTCGCAGGGTCGCGGAGATGTCGATCAGGCGGCGCGGCATGGCGGTCTCCTGCGCGGCGGTCGCCACTGTTCTGTCGATTGCCGGCGCGTGCGGCAAGCGGGTACTCGGCAGGTCAGCTGACGATCGGGTAGTTGGCTATACCGCGATCCGCCGTTCAAGGCCGGCGACCCGGACCCGACGCTCGATCCCGCGCGCGATGCACTGGTGCGCGAGCCGAACCGATCGCCGAGCGTCCGCGAGGGTCGCGTTGACAGGGCCGGCGCGCCGCCCGCATCCTCTCACAGTCCCCGCAACCGCCTGCGACAGGTCGCCGGCGGGTTGAACCGTTCGGGGTGCGAGACCGCCCACAGATGATCCCCGCGCTGATGCCCACCTACAACCGTGCCGACCTCGCTTTCGAGCGGGGCGAGGGCGCCTGGCTGGTGACGGCGGATCAACGACGATTCCTCGATTTCGGCGCCGGCATCGCGACCTCGTCGCTCGGCCACAACAACAAGCACCTCGTCGCCGCGATCGCCGAGCAGGCGGCGCGGGTGATGCACGTCTCCAACCTCTACCGGGTGCCGCAGGCCGAGCGCCTGGCTGCCCGCCTGGTCGAGGCGACGTTCGCCGACAGCGTGTTCTTCTGCAACTCGGGCGCCGAGGCGAACGAGGGCATGGTCAAGATGATCCGCCGCGCACAGGCGGAGAGCGGGCATCCGGAGCGCTTCCGCGTCATCTGCTTCGACGGCGCGTTTCACGGCCGCACGCTGGCGATGCTGGCGGCGACAGGGAATGCGAAATACCTCCAGGGCTTCGGGCCGCCGGTCGAGGGCTTCGACCACGTCCCGTTCAACAACATGAACGCGGTCCGCGACGCGATCGGGCCGCAGACCGCCGGCATCGTCGTCGAGCCGGTGCAGGGCGAGGGCGGCATCCGTCCGGCCTCGCTGCAATTCCTGCGCGACCTGCGCGCCGCCTGCGACGAGTTCGGCGTCCTTCTTGGCCTCGACGAGATCCAGTGCGGCATGGGGCGCACCGGAAAGCTGTTCGCCTATCAATGGGCGGGCATCGAGCCGGACGTGCTGTCTGCGGCCAAGGGCATCGCCGGCGGCTTTCCGATGGGCGCAATCCTCGCGCGCGAGACGGCGGCGAGGCACCTCACGCCGGGCACCCACGGCACCACGTTCGGCGGCAACCCGCTCGCCTGCGCTGCCGCCAATGCGGTCCTCGACGTGGTCCTGGCACCCGGCTTCCTCGACGAAGTCGATCGCAAGGGCCGCTGGCTTTGGGAGGAATTGTCGAAATTGACCGCGTCCTATCCGACGGTGTTCGCCGAGGTTCGCGGCGCCGGGCTGATGCTCGGCCTGCGCTGCCTCGTGCCGGCGGCCGAGGTGCAGCAGGCGGCGACCGCGGAGGGACTGCTCAGCGTCACCGCGGGCGAGAACGTGGTACGCCTGGTGCCGCCGCTGGTAGTCACGGACGAGGATTGCGCCGAGGCCGTCGCAATGCTCGATCGGGCGGCGCGCCGTTGCCTGCCGTCCGCGCACCGGGTCGCCGCGAAATGAGCGGCGCTGCCAGACGCAGGAGTGCCGCGCCCCCCGACGGACCGGCAATGGCGGAGGTGCCGCCGCCGCGGCACTTCCTCGATCTCCGCGATCACGATCCGGCGACGCTGCGGCACATGCTCGACATCGCGTCCAACCTGAAGCGCGCGGGCGTCTCCTCCCGACCGCTCGCCGGACGCGCGCTCGCGCTGATCTTTGAGAAGCCGAGCACCCGCACGCGCGTCTCTTTCGAGGTTGCGGTCCGGCAGCTCGGCGGCGATGCGATCGTGCTGTCGGCACGCGACATGCAGCTCGGCCGCGGCGAGACCTTGGGCGATACGGCGCGCGTGCTGTCGCGTTATGTCGATGCGATCATGCTACGCACGGACAGTGTGGCACGACTTCGCGAACTCGCCGAGGCAGCGACGGTCCCGGTCATCAACGGACTGACCGATACCAGCCATCCGTGCCAGCTCATGGCCGACGTGATGACGTTCGAGGAGCATCGCGGACCGATCGGGGGGCAGGTCGTCGCTTGGTGCGGCGACGGCAACAATGTTGCACGGAGCTGGATCGAGGCAGCCGTGCGCTTCGGCTTCACGCTGCGCCTTGCAACACCCGATGGCTTGCGCCCGCCGGCCGAGCTGGTCGCCTGGGCACGCGCTGAGGGGGCCGCGATCGAGGTTCTCGACGACCCGGAGGCGGCGGTGCGCGGTGCACGCTGTGTCGTTGCGGACACGTGGGTGTCGATGTCGGACGATCCGAACGAGAGGCGGCACAATCTTCTGGCGCCGTACCGTGTCACCGACGCGCTGATGAAACGCGCAGCGCCGGACGCGATCTTCATGCACTGCCTGCCCGCGCATCGCGGCGAGGAGGTCACTGCCGAGGTGATCGACGGCCCGCAATCGGTGGTGTTCGACGAGGCGGAGAACCGCCTGCATGCCCAGAAGGGCGTGCTGACCTGGGCGCTCGGGGCGGCGCGATGAGCTTGGTGGACGGGGCGACGGCTCGCATCCGCCCCGTCCGCATCGCGCTTCCTGTGCCCGTCATGACACGCCGCACTGATGGGTGTGTCATCGTCGGGAACGCCGAGCCGCTCGGACCCTATCCGGTGCGGCTGACCGCATGGCTTGAGCATTGGGCGGTTGCGGCGCCTGATCGCTGCTTCCTCGCGGAACGCTCGGGTTCGGACTGGCGGCGCATCAGCTACGCCGAGACGCTCGCCTCGGTGCGTGCGCTCACCCAGGCGTTGCTCGCGCGCCCGCTCGACGCCACACGGCCGGTTGCGATCCTGTCGGGCAACGGGATCGAGCACGCGCTGCTCGCCCTTGCCTGCCTGCACGCAGGCATTCCCTACGCCCCGGTCTCGACCGCCTATTCGCTGTTGTCGGAGGATTTTGCGCGGCTGCGCCATGTGCTCGGGCTGCTGACTCCGGGGCTTGTGTTCGCAGATGACGGTGCACGATATGCGGCCGCATTGTCGCGGGCTGCCGGCGCCGAGATCGTTTGCCTGCGGAACCCGCCCCCGGGCGCCACTCCTTTTGACGAACTGCGCGCGACGGTGCCGGGCGACAGTGTCGCGGTCGCCGCCGCGCGCGTCGGCCCCGACACGATCGCAAAGGTGCTGTTCACATCCGGTTCGACCGGGGTTCCGAAGGGCGTCATCAACACGCACAGAATGCTTTGCGCAAACCAACAGATGCTGGTGCAGAGCTATCCGTTCCTCGCCGAGACGCCGCCGGTGCTGGTCGATTGGCTGCCCTGGAGCCACACCTTCGGGGGCAACCACAATCTCGGGCTGGTGCTCGCGCGTGGCGGCACGTTGCACATCGACGACGGCCGGCCGGTGCCGGGCGGCATCGCGGCGACAGTGCGCAACCTTTGCGAGGTGGCACCCACGGTCTATTTCAACGTCCCCAGAGGCTACGAGGTGTTGCTGGAACATCTGCGCGCCGATGCGGTGCTGCGGAGGCATTTCTTCAGCCGGCTGCGGATGCTCTTCTATGCCGGCGCGAGCCTGCCGGCTCCGGTCTGGGCCGCGTATGAGGCGATGGCAGTCGAGACGACAGGGACGCGCATTCAGTGGATGACGGGGCTCGGCGCCACAGAGACTGCGCCGTTCGCGCTCTCCGCACATCCGGCACACGTGGCGGCCGGCGTGATCGGTCTGCCGTGCCCGGGCGTGTCACTCAAGCTCGTGCCAGCGGACGGCAAGTTGGAGGCGCGGTTCTGTGGTGACAACATCACGCCGGGCTACTGGCGCGATCCCGTGCAGACCGCGGCCGCGTTCGACGCCGAGGGATTCTACTGCATGGGCGACGCGCTCTCCTGGGTCGATGTTGGCGACCCGACCCCCGGCCTGCGGTTCGACGGCCGCATCGCCGAGGATTTCAAGCTCGCGACCGGGACGTGGGTGAATGTCGGCACGTTACGCGCACGCCTGATCGCGGGGTTGGCACCGCTGGTACGTGACGTCGTGATCGCCGGTCACGACCGTGGGTTCCTGACCGCGTTGGCGATCCTGGCTGATGGCATCGGGAACGACGGGGAGACGGATGCGGCACTCGTCACGCGGCTGTCCGCACTGGCAAGCACAGCGCGTGGCAGTTCGGAACGGGTGTGCCGGTTGGCGCTGCTGAACGCGCCGCTCTCGATCGATGCCGGCGAGATCACCGACAAGGGCTCGCTCAATCAGCACCGCCTGCTGGCGCGCCATGCGGCGTTGGTTGCCTCGCTCTATGCCGAGCCGCCACCGTCCCATGTGATCTGCGCCGTGGAGGAGACGGTCCATGCAGCTTGAGGGCGCGTCTGCAATCGTGACCGGCGGCGGCTCGGGCCTCGGTGCCGCGACAGCGGCGGCGCTCGCGCAAGCAGGGGCCCGCGTCACGGTGCTCGACATCAACGCCGTCGCGGCGCGCGATATGGCGGCCCGGATCGGCGGCCTCGCGCAGCCGTGCGATGTGGCCGACGCAGCCTCGGCGGCGGCGGCGCTGGCGGCCGCAGAGGCGGCGCATGGTGCGGCGCGCGTGCTGGTCAATTGTGCAGGCGTCGGCACGCCGGGGCGCATCCTCGGCCGCGACGGGCCGATTGCGCTCGAGGCTTTCGCCCGTGTCGTGCAGATCAACCTGATCGGCAGCTTCAACATGCTGCGCCTCGCCGCGGCCGCCATGGCGACGCTCGACCCGCTGGCGGATGGCGAACGCGGCGTGGTGGTCAACACCGCCTCCATCGCTGCATTTGACGGGCAGGTGGGGCAGGCGGCGTACGCGGCGTCGAAGGGCGGCATCGCGAGCCTCACGCTGCCGGCGGCGCGCGAACTTGCGCGGGTCGGCATCCGGGTGATGACGGTCGCACCCGGCATCTTCGAGACGCCGATGCTGACCGGGCTGCCGCCGGAGGTGCAGGCGAGCCTCGGAGCCTCCGTGCCGTTTCCACCCAGGCTCGGGCGGCCCGAGGAGTTCGCCGAACTCGTGCTGCACATCATTTCCAACCGCATGCTCAATGGCGAGGTCATCCGGCTGGATGGCGCGCTGCGGATGGCGCCGCGATGAGCGAGACGATCCTCTCCGAGAGCCGCGGCGCGTGGCGTCGCATCGTGCTCAACCGGCCGGACAAGATGAACGCGCTCGACCGCGCGATGCAGGACGGCATCCTGCGCGCGCTCGAGGATGCGGCGTCCGATCGCGCGTGCCGCGCGCTGCTGCTGACCGGCGAGGGCCGCGCGTTCTGCGCCGGCCAGGATCTCGCGGCGCTGCCCGATGCCGATGCGCGCGATGCTATCGAGCGGTTTTACAATCCGCTGGTGCGGCGAGTGCGCACGCTGCCGATGCCGGTCATCTGCGCCGTCAACGGCGTCGCGGCTGGCGCCGGTGCGAACATCGCCCTTGCCTGCGATATTGTGCTGGCCGCGCGCTCGGCGCGGTTCGTGCAGGCGTTCGCGAAAATCGCGCTGATCCCGGATTGCGGTGGCACCTGGTTCCTGCCGCGCTTGGTGGGCGACGCCCGGGCCCGCGCACTCGCGATGCTAGGCGAGCCGGTCGCGGCCGAGCAGGCGGAAGCCTGGGGTATGATCTGGAAGGCGATCGACGACGACGCGCTGATGCCGCAGGCCGAAGCTCTCGCGGCACAGCTCGCCGCAGGCCCGACGGAGGCGTACGCGCTGATGAAGCGGGCACTGCTTGCAGCGCCCGCCAACACGCTCGACGCGCAGCTCGACCTCGAATGCGACCTGCAGCAGCGTGCTGCATCGGGCGCCGATTTCGCAGAAGGCGTGCGCGCCTTCGTCGAGAAGCGCGCCCCTTGCTTCACCGGTGGGCAATGAGCGACGCGGCGCAGACGCTCGCGGAACGCTGCGCGAGTGCCATGTGGGCGGACGACCGCGCAAGCTCCGGTCTCGGGATGCGGCTGCTCGATGTGGCGCCCGGCCGGGCGCGGCTCGCGATGAGGGTCGCGGAGCACATGGTCAACGGCCACGGCATCTGCCACGGGGGCTTCATCTTCGCGCTCGCCGACAGCGCCTTCGCGTTTGCCTGCAACACCTATGGCGAGCGCGTCGTGGCGCAACATTGCGCCGTGACCTACCTGCGACCCGGACGGCTCGGGCAGATGCTGGTCGCCGAGGCGGTCGAGCGCGCCCGCGCCGGGCGCAGCGGGCTTTACGACGTGCGCGTCACCGGCCAGGAGGGTGCCGCCATCGCGGAGTTCCGCGGCCAGTCGCGCACCACCGGGGATCTGTTCTTCGATGCGCTCTGACCTTGCCCCGCGCCCGGGCGATCTCGACCCGATCGAGACCGCCTCGCGCGACGAGATCACGGCGTTGCAACGCGACCGCCTCGCCTGGTCGCTGCGACACGCCTACGATCACGTGCCGCATTACCGCGGCCGCTTCGATGCCGCTGGCATCCATCCCGACGATTTCCGCGAGCCTGCCGACCTCGCGAAGTTTCCACTCACCAGCAAGCACGACCTGCGCGCCAATTATCCGTTCGGTATGTTCGCCGTGCCGCGCGGCGAGGTCGCGCGCATCCACGCCTCCTCCGGCACCACTGGCCGCCCGACCGTGGTCGGCTACACGCGCGACGACCTCGCGGTTTGGGCGGAGGTGATGGCGCGCTCGATCCGTGCCGCCGGCGGCCGGCCGGGCATGATGGTGCATGTCGCCTATGGCTACGGATTGTTCACCGGCGGCCTCGGCGCGCATTACGGCGCGGAGCGGCTCGGTTGCACCGTGGTCCCGGTCTCGGGCGGGCAGACCGAGCGGCAGGTGCAGCTCCTCCAAGATTTCGCGCCCGACATCATCATGGTCACACCGAGCTACATGCTCGCGATCCTCGATGCGTTCCGCGCCGCCGGCATGGATCCGGCGGCGACCGCGCTCAAGGTCGGCATCTTTGGTGCCGAGCCCTGGACGGATGCCATGCGCGGCGAGATCGAGGGCGCGTTCGACATGCACGCCGTCGACATCTACGGGCTCTCGGAAGTGATGGGTCCCGGGGTCGCCTGCGAGTGTGTCGAGACCAAGGACGGACTGCATATCTGGGAGGACCATTTCTACCCCGAGATCATCGATCCCGAGACCGGTGCCGTGCTGCCGGACGGGGTGCCGGGCGAGCTTGTGTTCACCTCGCTCACCAAACAGGCGATGCCGGTGGTGCGCTACTGCACGCGCGACCTCACGCGCCTGCTGCCAGGCACGGCGAGGACGATGCGGCGAATGGAGCGCGTGACCGGTCGCAGCGACGATATGATGATCATCCGCGGCGTCAACGTCTTCCCGACTCAGATCGAGGAGCTGGTCCTGCGCCAGCCATCGCTGTCCGGCCACTATCAGGTGGTGCTGACGCGGGAAGGCCGGCTCGACGTGATGACGGTCCATGCCGAGTTGCGGCCGGAAGCGAGCGGCACTTCAACGGCGCTCTCAGAGGCAGCCATATCCTTCGCGATCAAGGAAGCCATCGGCATCAGCGCGCGCGTCGTGGTGGAGGCGCCGGGCAGGATCGAGCGCAGCCTCGGCAAGGCCCGCCGCGTCGTCGACCGCCGCGACGGGGCTTGAAGCCGGCCCTAGATCAGAACCTGCTGCGGTTCGCGCGTCGGCTGGAACGCCGCCATCCGTTGCAGGGCAGGAATATCCAGCAGCGTGACCTTCCGCCCTGCGACTGCCACAAGCTGGCGGCCGCGCAGGCGACGCAACACGCGATTGAGGTGAATGACGTTCAGGCCGAGCAAATCGGCGATCTGCTGCTGCGTCAAAGCGAGCGAGAAGCTGGACTCCGCGGCGAGCCCGCGCCGGAGCAGCCGTGCATGCAGGTCGAGCAGCAGCCAGGTCACGCGCTCCTCGGCGTCGCACTGCCCGATGCGGGTCAGCAGCTCGTCGGCGGCATCGCGCTCGCGGTTGAGCAGGTTGAAGATGCGGCTGCGCAGCCACGGCTCGGCCAACATCCGAGGCATCAGGCGAGGCCCATCGAGCAGGCACATCGCCACGTCGCTTGCCGCCTGCACGGAATATCGGGGCGCCTCCCCCAGCAATGTCTCGAGCCCGACCATGTCGCCCGGCAGGAGTATGCTCAGGATTTGCCGACGGCCGTCCGGCAGCAGGCGCAGCCGGAACGCCCAGCCAGCGAAGAGGGTGAAAACGGGCGCGGCCTGCTCGCCGGCACGCAGCAGAATCGCCTCTCGTTCAGCGCGGCGATGACCGATCTTGAGCTGCTCGACGGTCCGGAGCTGCTCGTCGCCAAAATCCTGGAAGCTCGGGAGGTGCCGAAGATGACACTCCGAGCACATCACTGCTATAATGTTAGGCATATAGTTCATGGTGAAACACCCCAGCGAGGAGTTGTCGGAAACGGAAATGCGATGACGGCAGCCCTGAGGCCACCTGGCAGGTCGTTAACCGACCCCATGAAGCAGCATCGGTTTATTTATCGTTCATTCACGATAGAATGAGAAGCAAATTAACGTAAAAGAGGCGGAACCGTTGCGTGTTTTAATAATTTACAATCTGGGGTCGCATTCCTGTCGTGGTTGCAACAAATACGCGAGGAGGGTCGGCAATGACCGACAAGGCAGACCCAGCCGGGATGGCCGCCCTCCTGCTGGTGGAATCGCTGATGCTGGCACTGGTGGAGGCCGGCCTAATCGGACAGGACGAGATTGCCGGTACGATCGAAGACGTGCTCGCAACGCACCGCGCGTTGCCCGAGCGCGACCGCGCAACCGCCGAGGCGGCGGCGCGGCTGGTCACCCGGACCGCCGACCGGTTGCTCGGAGCAGTGCCGCGTCGCCGCAAATCCAGAGACAGGCCTTGAACCCGCCCGCCAGCCGGCGTCGAGCTTCGCGGCGCTGGCACGCGGGAGCGCCGCGCGCTAGGCAGAGTCATGGACGTCTCTGATCTTCCATTCGACTGCGACGCGATGCTGGCCGGGCTGCACGCCTGGGTTGCGTGTGAGAGCCCGACTTTCGACGTCGCGGCGGTCGGACGGATGATGGACATGGCCGCCCGCGACCTCGTGCTGATGGGAGCGGCGGTCGAGCGTGTCGCCGGCCGTATGAGCTTCGGCGACTGCCTGCGCGCCCGCCTGCCGCACCCGCGCGCCGGGGCGCCGGGCATCCTGCTGATGGGCCATCTCGATACGGTCCACCCGGTCGGCACGCTGGCGGCGTTGCCCTGGCGGCGCGACGGCGAGCGCTGTTTCGGTCCTGGCATCTGCGACATGAAGGGCGGCAACTATCTGGCGCTGGAGGCGCTGCGGCAGCTCGCGCGCGCAGGCATCATGACGAAGCTGCCGGTCACGGTCCTGTTCACCTCCGACGAGGAAGTCGGCAGCCCGAGCACGCGCGACCTGATCGAGGCGGAGGCGGCGCGCCACCGGTTCGTGCTGATCCCGGAGCCGGCGCGCGCCGACGGCGGGGTCGTCACCGGCCGCTACGCGATCGCCCGCTTCGTACTGGAGGCGACCGGCAGGCCCAGCCATGCCGGCGCGCGGCTGGGCGATGGGCGCTCCGCGATCGCCGAGATGGCCAGGCAGGTGCTCGCGATCGAGGCAATGAGCACCGCCGACTGCACCTTCAGCGTCGGCGTCATCCGCGGCGGCGAGTGGGTCAACTGTGTCGCCACGACCTGCATTGCCGAAGTTCTGAGCATGGCGAAGCGGCAGGAGGACCTCGACCGCGGCGTGGCCGCGATGCTGGCGCGGAGCGCGACGGCGCCCGAGCTGGCCTTCGCCGTCCACCGCAGTGTCATCCGCCCCGTCTGGGAGCCTGACACGGGTGGCTTGGCACTCCACGCTCATGCGCAGGCGATCGCGCGTAACCTCGGCTTCGCACTGCCGCACCAGAGCGCGGGCGGCGGCTCGGACGGCAACTTCACGGGTGCCCTGGGCATCCCGACGCTCGACGGACTCGGCGTCGAGGGCGGCGGGGCGCACACGCTCGGCGAATTCATCGTCGAGGCGAGCCTGCCGCGACGGGGCCGACTGATGGCCGGGCTACTGGCCACGCTTGCGTGAGGGCGGCGCATGAGTGAGGCGATTGGCCGCAGCCGCACGTGGCGCATCCTGCGTGGCCACCGGCGCATCCTCTACGCCACCGCGGTCGGCCTTGCCGTGTTCGCGGTGCTGCCGGTGCATTGGCCGGGCGCGACCCGCCCGATCGTTGCCTGGGACATCGGGGTGCTGGCGTTCCTGCTGTTTTCCGGCGTGATGGCGATCGAGGCGACGCCGCTGCGGATGGCGGCGCAGGCAGAGGCGCAGCAGGAAGGCGAGTGGACGGTCTTCTGGGTCATCATCGCCGCCAATGTGATGAGCCTGGTCGCGGTGCTCGGCGAGTTTTCCCTGCTCAAGACCGTGCCAAAGGCTTGGAAGGGGCCGATCGTGGCCCTGGTCGCGGCGACGCTGATGCTGTCGTGGCTGGTGAGCCACGTGCTGTTCGCGCTGCGCTATGCGCACGAATTCTATGAGCGGCTGCCGACGACCGGAAAATTTGCCGGCGGCCTGGAGTTTCCGGGCGAACCGTCTCCAGACTACTGGGACTTTGTATATTTCGCGATGGTCCTCGGCATGACCTTCCAGGTCTCCGACGTGCAGATCACCGCGCGGCCGCTCCGGCGGCTGGCGACCGTGCATGGACTGATCGGGTTCCTGTTCAACACCGTGATCGTGGCGCTGACGGTCAACATCGCTGCCGGCCTGCTCTGATCACGGGCGCTAACGCCCGCCATCGACCTGCAACACCTGCCCGGTGATCCAGCCGGCCTGATCGCTCGCGAAGAACAGCACGGCGCGGGCGATGTCCTCCGCGGTGCCAAGCCGCTTGAGTGCGATCCGCTCGACCAGCGCCCTTTGCCCGGCCTCGCCATAGCTAGCCCATTGCGCCTCGGTCGCCGCATTGGTGCGCACGAAGCCGGGGGCGACGCTGTTCACCGTGATGCCGAACGGGCCGAGTTCGTGCGCGAGCTGGCGGGTGAGGCCGACGACCGCGTGCTTGGCGCTGCAATAGGCCTGCACACCGGTAAGCGAGGCCTGCAATCCGGCGCCCGAGCTGATCGTGACGATGCGCCCCGAGCGCCGCTGCTTCATCGCCGCCGCCGCGGCACGGCTGAGCACGAAGGCAGCGCCCACATTGATTGCGAAAATCGTGTCCCACTCGGCGTCGTCGACCTGCTCCACCGGCCGCATCACGTGGCCCGCGACGCCGCCTGCATTGTTCACCAGCACGTCGATCGCACCGCCCGCCTGCTGCTCGATCTCTCTGATCCAGTCCGCGGCCGCGGCGCGGTCGCGCAAATCGAGCGCACGCGTGGACACACCGGCCCGCGCCGTCTCGGCCAGCTCGCTCGGATCGAGGTCACAACCGAACACTCGCGCGCCGAGCGCGGCGAAGCTCTCCGCGATCGTGCGGCCGAAGCCGTGCCCGGCGCCGCTCACCACCACCGTCTTGTTGTCGAAGCGGATGTTCATGGCGCGAGCAGCTCCAGCAGGTTGTCGTCGGCCAGTCCGCGGCGTCCCGCCTCGACCTCGTGGATCAGCGAGACGAGCTTGCGCACCGCGGGACAGTCGATGCCGTGGCGAGCGCCGATCTCGGCGATCGGCGCGATCTGCACATCGACCTCGGTCTGCCGGCGGCGCACCGCGAGATCGCGCCAGACGCCGGAATGGGTCTTCGCGTTCGGCCGGTTGAAGGCGACCATCGCCGCCACCGACCGCCGCGCCGCCTCCTCACTGGCTCCCGGCGCGAAGGCGGCCGGATCGAAGCCGTTGAAGCCGAGCGGGTCGACGCCCTCGGCGAGGGCGACGCGCACCGCCTCGCCGCCGAGCGCGCGCCAGGCGGGGAGCAGCTCCGGCCGGGCGAGGCAATCGGCGATGCCTTGTTCGCCCAGCGCCTGCGCGAACAGCATCGCGCCGTAGCCGAGCTTGCCCCACAGATAGGACCAGATGCGGTCGGTCGCGATCGCGTCCGGCTCGAAATCGCGCATCAGCGCGTGCAGCGCCTCGAGCCTGGGCGTAGCGCGCCCGTCGAGTTCGCCGAGCACGACCGCGCCGCGATTGCTGTAGAGGATTTCGCCGGGCGCCATCCAGTCGGCGCCGAAATTGACGAAGGCGCCGATCGTACGGTCGCGTCCGACGATACGTGCTATGATGTTCTCGTTGAGCCCGTTCTGCGCCGAAAGGACATACCCGTCCTGCGCCAGATGCGGCACGATCGCGCGCACCGCGCCCTCGGTATGGTGTGCCTTCACCGCCAGGATGACGCGCCGCCATATGCCGCGGACCGCGTCCGGCAGCATCGCCGGCGCCGCGACGGTGAATTCGTCGACCGGGCCGGTAATGCGCAAGCCCCGCGCAGGGTCGGAGATCGCGGCGACATGCTCGGGCACGATGTCGACGAACGCGACCGGATGCCCGGCACGCCTGAGGGCCGCCCCGATCGTCCCGCCAATCGCGCCCGCGCCCCAGATCAGGAGGCCATCGTTGATATCATTCATGTTGGGAGGCTCGCGCGATTGGCCAGGATGGTCAACCGCACATCATGCTTGAGTTAACAGAGCAGTTAATTTAGTAGGTCGGTTAATGACCAGTCTTGACAACATCTTCACCGCCCTCGGCGACCCCACGCGCCGCGCCATCCTGGCCCACCTCGCGCAAGGAGAGGCGACGGTCGGAGACCTCGCGGCGCCGTTCGCGATCTCGCTTCCGGCGATCTCCCGGCATCTGCGGGTGCTCGAGAGTGCGTCGTTGATCGTGCGCGAGCGCCCCGGTCCGCATCGCGTCTGCCGGCTGCGGCCGGAGACGCTGATGGCAGCGAGCGAATGGCTCGACGCCTACCGCGCGTTCTGGACCGGCGCCTTCGACCGACTGGAGACGCACCTGATACAGAACCGGTGATGAAGGAGAACAGCTGCGCCGCTTCGAGGCATTCCCCGAGCGGGTGTTCGATGCTTGGCTCGCACGAATGGGCCGCGTGGCTGCCGCCGTCCGGCGCGCGTTGCGAGGTGCCGCAGATGGAGCATACGAGGGCGGACGGGTCCTCGTCCGGATGACGATGCCGGATGCCAGGGCCCTGGAGGTCAACGGCCGCTTCCGCGAGATCAGGCGGGTTGTGAGAGGCTCGTGCTGAGCTGGAGCGGCGCCTGCACCGATCTGGAGATGGTCATCACCGTGACCT
>DATAYA010000342.1:0-4035 GCA_036272815.1 Acetobacteraceae bacterium | reverse complement strand
GCACTCCGACCTTAACGGAGCGTATCGCGCCCAGGCTATCGCGCCAGGGCATCGCGCCGAGCGTATCGCGCGGTGCCGCTTTTCAGCCCGCGACCCGCAGCACGAAGCGGGTGCCGTGCGGCGCCGGGGAGCGGGTCAGGCTCGCGCCGAGGCTGCGTGCCATCGCATCGACGATCACGGCCCCGAACCCGCTGCCACGCGGGCCCGCATCAGCTGTCTCCGAGTAGCCGACGCCGTCATCCTCCACGGCCAGCTCCACTTCGCCCGCGCCGCAGCGGCGGAAGGTCACGCGCACGACGCCAGCCTCGCCGTCGGGATAGGCGTATTTCAGCGCGTTGGTCACCAGCTCATTGACGATCAGGCCGAGCGGCACCGCTTTGTCCGTCTCGAACCGGATCGGCTCGGCGGCCAGCTCGATGCGGTGCCGGGCTTCGCCCACCGCCCGTTCCAGCTCGCCCACCAAACCCGCGAGATACTGGTCGATATCGACGAAGCCGACCTCGCCCGAGGCATAGAGCCGGCGATGCACCAGCGCCACCGCCTCCACCCGGTTGGATGCCTGACGCAGCTTCGCCTGCGTCTCTGCGTTCGCCCCCTGGCGCGCCTGCAGGTCGATCAGCGCGCTGATGAGCTGCAGGCTGTTGGCGACGCGGTGGTTGACCTCGCGCAGCAGCACCGCCTGCTGCGCCGCCAGCCGTTCCAGGCCGTCGCGGCTCTCGCGCAGCTCCTGCTCGGCCGCCACCTTCTCCCGCCGCAGCCGCTCCTGCGCGAGCGCGCGGCCGATCGCCGTCGAGAGATGGGCGAGGAACGCGCCCTGCACGTCCTTGACGACGTAGTCCGCGGCACCGTGCTGCAACGCAGTCACCGCGATGCGCGGTTCCTCGGCGGCGGTGACGAAGACGACCGGCGGTGGCTCCGGCAGTGCGCGCAACTCGGCCAGCACGTCGAGCCCGTCGCGGCCCGGCATGTAGTGGTCGAGCGCGATCACGTCGAACGGCCCGGCGGCTGCCAGCGCCACGCCCTGCGCGCCGTCGCGGGCGACGCTGACCGCACAGCCGCTCCGGCTCAGGTGGAGCTGCACCAGCCGCGCTGTCGCCGGGTCGTCGTCGATGTAGAGAACGCGGATCGGTGGAATGCTATCCGCCATGCTGCTCCGGCTGCCTTCAGGTCGGGTCGGGAACCTGCATCACCGCAAGAAACAGCCCGAGCTGACGGATTGCGGTCGCGAACGCATCATAATCAACCGGCTTTGTAATATAGACATTGCAGCCGAGATCATAGCAGCGCTGGATCTCCTGCTTGTCGTCGGTCGTGGTCAGCACGATCACCGGGGTGCGCCGGAGCCGCTCGTCGGCCTTGATCCGGGCGAGGATGTCGGTGCCGCCCATGTCGGGCAGGTTGAGGTCGAGCAGCACCAGTATCGGCGCCAGCGCGGTCCGCCTCCCGTCGCCGTCCTCGCCGAACAGGTGGGCGAGCAAGCTGGTGCCGTCGCTGAACGGCACGATGGCGTTGCTGACTCCGGCGCGGCGCACGTTTTTCTCGATCAGCCGCGCGTGGCCGGGATCGTCCTCGACCAGCAGGATCGTCACCGGAACGCCGTTCATGCGGCCGCACCTTTCTCCGAGTGTTGGGCAAGCGGGAGGATGACCCGGAACGTCGATCCCTCGCCGAGACGGGACTGGCAGTCGATCCGGCCGCCGAGGCGTCGCACGAGCGCGCGCACATGCGCAAGCCCGATGCCTTCCCCCGCCACGCTTTGATCGCCGGCGCGGCGGAACAGTTCGAAGACGCGCCCGTGGTCGCGGGGCGCGATCCCCCGCCCGTTGTCGCGCACCTCTATCCAGGCATAGGCGCCCTGCCGCCGCCCCTCGATCGCGATCCGCCCGGGCCGGCCGGGCTGGAGGTATTTGAGTGCGTTCTCGGCGAGGTTGCCGAACACCTGCTCGACCGCGAGCCGGTCGGTCACCAGGTCGGGCACGTCGCCGATCGTGATCTCGGCACCGCGCTCCTCGGCCAGGTGGGCGAGGTTGGCGGCGATGTCGGCCAGTAATGCGCGCATCGCGACCGGCTCGGCCGTCAGCACCCGGCGCCCCTCGCGCGAGAGCTTCAGGATCGCGCCGATCAGCCGGTCCATCTTCGCGGTCGAACTCTTGATGAAGCCGATCGCCTCCGGCAGCTCGTCGCGCACCGCCTCGGCCACCGCGGCAGGAACGCGCTCCGCGTCCTGCTCGGTGACGAAGCGGCCGATGATGGCGTTCGCCGCCTCCAGCTCGCTGGTGAAGCCCATCACGTTGACCAGCGGCGCGCGCAGATCGTGCGAGACGATGTAGGCGAAGCGCTGGATCTCTTCGTTCGCCTCCGACAGCGCCGCGGTGCGGGCGCGCACCGTCTCCTCCAACGTCTCGTTCGAGCGGCCGAGCTGCGCGTTCGCAGCACCGAGCGCGCTCCCCGCCGCCCGCAGCGCGGTGAAGGTGCGCCGCAGCCCGAGGCCGACCAGCCCCGTGACCGCGAGCACCAGCACGATGCCGGCGGCATCGATCGCCACTAGCCAGTTGCCGCGACGGTTGATGCCGCCGACCAGGCGAAGCACCATCCGCTGCTCGCGCGCGGCAATGCTCGCGGTGACGAGGCGGATTCCGTCCATCACCGCCTTGCCGCGGCCGGTCGCGACCAGTGCCACGGCACCCGGCCGGTCGCCCCTGGCCGCCAGTGCCAGCGATCGGCGCAGGTCGTCGAACCTCGCAGGCACCAGCGGTGCGAGCCGCGCGATGTCGGCCGCCATCCGCGGCTGCGTCCGTGCCGCCGCACGCAGCGCCGCCAGTTCGCCGGGCAGGCGGCGCAATGCCGCATCATACGGCTCCAGGAAGGCGGGGTTGTTCGTCAGCAGAAAGCCACGCTGGCCGGTCTCGGCATCAACGAGCGAGGCGGACAGGTCGGACGCCAGCATCCGCAGCCGGCTTGCTTCCTCGGCCGCGGCGGCCGCGGCACGGTTGCTCGCCGAGAGCCACAGGCTGCTGCCGACGATGACGAGCAGGACGACCAGGCCGAGTGCCAGCGCCGCCATGGCGGCACGTCCGAGTGCGCGAGACGGCAGCGCGGTGCCCGCGGGCACGGAGAGGCCAGCAGCCGCAAGCGGCGCCCGTGGCGGCGAGGCATCGGAGGTCATCGCGGTCTCTCGGCAGGGGCGGCGGGGCGTCAGTTTGGCGGACGGACCACGGATTTCAACAAGGCTGCGGGTTCCGACAACCGGGCCGGGCGCGGATCAGGGTTCCGAGAGATCGACCGCGCCCGTCGTGGTGACCGGCAGCGCGAAAGCAGGCCGCCGCCGGCGGCACCCGGCGATCAAACAGCAGCACGATGTGCTTCGCGCTGTGGAAGCCATGTTGCGGTTTGCTGGCGGCCATGATCGTGCCAGCCTTGGCATTGAGGGCGACCGCGGCGAATTTGGCGACACCGAGTTGCGTCGCCTTGTCATAGAGCGCCACCTCTGGCGCGGTGATCGGGCCGAACGATCTCCTGCACCGCCCGGTCTGCCGCACCAGAAATCAGCAGCTCTTCGGTTGCCGTGCGCGACGTGTCATACCAACCGCCCGAACAAATGAGTCCTTGCACTGCCATCGTCATGCTCGGCGAAGGCCGAGCATCCACGACTTGCTTCGATCCCGCCGAGAGAAAGTCGTGGATGGCCGGCCTTCGCCGGCCATGACGGGAACGACAAGTACATAACGACAAGTACATAGGGCACTTGGTATTAGTCCGACGGTCCGTCACGCAGCCGTCCACAGCAAGGGGAGCATGGCGGCAACGATTGCCCTCCGCATGTGGGTCTCTCGTGATGTGCCGTCAGGACCGAGCCGGCTCGGTAGGGCGTAATCGGAACGCCAATCCACAATTGCGAAGAGCGGCTGGCCTGCGAGTATGCGGGCGAATCGCTCGATCGGGGTTGCCGCGGGGATTCGACCATGCCGGGCATGCGCTCGTACGACGCGTGTCCCGGACGGAACAGCGCCTGCGGCCGCCTAGGGTGCCACCGTC
>DATAYA010000341.1:0-2584 GCA_036272815.1 Acetobacteraceae bacterium | reverse complement strand
AAGCGGCCGTGCGCCCCCTCCTCCATCACCACCGCCGCGCGCGCGTTCAGCTCGCGGTGCAGCAGCATCCGGTTGGCGAGCCGCGTCAGCTCGTCGTGATGGGCAAAGAAGCGCAGCCGCGCCTCGGCGGCGCGGCGGGCGGTGATGTCGGTGTACGTGCGCACGGCGCCGCCGCCGGGCAACGGCACGGTGCGCACCTCGATCACCATGCCGTTCGGTCGCTGCCGCTCATAGGCGTGCGGCTTGTCGAGATAGCCGCCGCGGCGCAGCAGGGATTGCATCGGCACGTCGGCGGAGACGAATTCCTGGTGCGCCACCTGGTATTGCAGGACCTCGTCGAACAGCGGCCGTCCCTCCATCAGCGCCGCGGGAAGCTCCAGCAGGTCGCGGGCGCGCTGGCTGCACAGCCCGACCCGGCGCCCGGCGTCGATCATCATGATGCCCTGGTCCATCTGCTCGAGCGTCGTCTCCAGCAGGGCGGATTTCTCGGCGAGCCGCGCCTCGCTCGCGCTGAGTGCCGCGGCGGTGCGGCCGAGTTCCAGGGTGCGGTGCTCAAGCCGGCGGAACTGGCCGAGCAGGTTGCGCAGCAGCACCCCCACTCCGAGCACGGCGATGGCGAAGGCGATCCCGGCAAAGATCGCCTGTCGGCGCCATGCCGCGAGCGCCACCGGCTCCGAGAAACCGACTTCGACGACGACAGGATAGGCGGCCACCGGCTGCACCGCCATGATGCGGGTGGGCTGCCCCGGCCCCGACTGCTCGAACGCGCCGCCACCGGCCGCGACCGCTGCGAACCACGGCGAGCCGGTCGCAAGCCGCGGCATCTGCGACCACCGGGCGAGCGGCGCCTGCGCGCGCCGCGGATAACAGAACAGCAGCGTGCCGTCGGTGCGGTAGACCGCCACGACGGATTGCCCGCGCTGCGCGACAGCACGGTAGAAGCTCTGGAAATAGGGCAGGCTGAGCGCGCCGGTCGCGATTGCGAGCAGGTGTCCGCCGCGGTCCTCGACTCGGCGGGCGAGATAGATCGAGCGGGCGCCGCGGCCGGCGGCCGGCGGCGGGGGCAACTCGATCGCAGGTGCGCTGCCGTGGCGCGCCCGCAGTGCAAGGAATAGCGGCCGGTGCCATGCGTCGCTCAGCGGGGCCGGCCAGATGCGGGAAGTGCTGACCAGATGGCCGTCAGCGGCGAGGAGCGCCACGCTCGTGGCCGGAGGCTGGTTGGCGACGAGGTTGGCGAGGCTCTCTTGCAGGCGAAGGCTGCGCAGCGCCGTCCGCAGGTGCGCGGGATCGGCCGCATCCAGGGCGTCGACCTGCGCCGAGGCCGCGGCGACGGCGCGGTCGACGGCGGCGAGGGCCTGCCCGGCCTCCCCGGCGAGGGCATGCGCAAGGCCCTCCGCCTCCGCCTGCGTCGCGGCCAGGGTGCTGGCGCGCTGCCGGATCAGGATGCCGGCGACGACGGCGACCATCGCCACGACCAGCACCGCCGCGAGCAGCGCCTGCCAAAGGCTTGCGCCGAGCTTGCGGATCGAGCCGCGCGGGCGCGCACGCCACGATGCGAAGGGTCGAAGGGCAGCCAGGGCCACCGGGTTCCCCAATCTCGGGACGGGCTTGAGATGCCCCCGGGCCGGGCCTCTCGCCGTCCGCGATTAATCTGACGGCCGACAGTTAAGCACTGGTTGCGGAGTCGTGCATCATCGCGGTGCCGCTCGCGCGCGGCGTGCCGGCGTCGGGCCCGGGGCTGGCGCGTGTACGTGCGGTTGCACAACGCGCACGCATTCGCCGCCGCGGCAATGGGCGTCGCTGCCGCGCCGACGGCCCGGATCGCCGGCACGGCGCTTGCTCTCGGTTGTTTGCTCTCGCTGGCATGTCGTTTGCTTTCGTCGCAGCCGAACCGGCGTGTGCCGGCGCGACACGGACCGAGGGGGAGCCGGATCATGCGAGGCGGCACAATCCGCGGCGGAGCCATGCGATGAAGTTCGTCACCGCGATCATCAAGCCGTTCAAGCTGGACGAGGTGCGCGAGGCGCTGATCCTGCTTGGCGTGCAGGGGCTGACGATCTCCGAGGTCAAGGGCTTCGGCCGTCAGAAGGGCCAGACCGAGATCTACCGCGGCGCCGAATACCACGTCAGCTTCCTGCCGAAGATAAAGGTCGAGGTGGCGGTCCCCGCCAGCCTCGCGGAGGCGGTGGTCGAGGCGATCACCCGCGCCGCCCGCACCGACAAGATCGGCGACGGCAAGATCTTCATCGTCGATATCGAGCGCGCGGTGCGCATCCGCACCGGCGAACTCGACGAGCAAGCACTGTGAGACGAGCAAGCGCTGTGAGGGGGACACCACCGATGCGACGATTGGGCCGCTGTCTGAGACTGGGGGCCGCGGCTCTGCCGATGCTGCTGTTCGCCGCCAGCGCGTTCGCGCAGGCGGCCGCACCCGCCGCCGCTGCGGCACCCCCCGCGCCGCCGCCGGCGATCGACACCGGCGACACTGCCTGGATGCTCGCCAGCACGGCACTCGTGCTGATGATGACGATCCCGGGGCTGGCGCTGTTCTACGCCGGCATGGTGCGCAAGAAGAACATGCTCG
>DATAYA010000340.1:0-5492 GCA_036272815.1 Acetobacteraceae bacterium | reverse complement strand
CCGTGGATGTACTTCGCGTTAATCGTCTCGGCGCAGTACTTGGCCGAGGGCTGTGAGGTATTGTCCAAGCTCATGTTCGTCTCCTGCTGACTGTCTTACCTATGGGTTGTCGTAACAGTCACTGTGCGGGCACGAGCGCCGGGGCGCCCTTGTCCTTGATCAAGAGCACCAGGAATTTCGCCGGCTGGGTGCCGCTTGCGTTCCGGTCGACGACATGAACATCATCAGGGCCTTCATAGAATGTCTGTCCTGGTGTCAGCGTCACCTGTTGTCCACCCTTCAGCTGGAACACGACGGAGCCCTCCAGCACGTAAACAAACGCATGTGCATTGTGTCGGTGGATAGCGCTCGACCCGCCGGGCGCATGCTCGACTGTGATCATCAGAGCTTGCCTGCCGGGATTCTCCGGAAGACCCTTCGAGGATTTCCCCGATGATCGGCCGATAATCGATCTTGGAAGGCAGCCTGCTCCTGGCTCAACACGGTTTTCAATGGGAACGTGGCCCGCTGGCTGTCCAAGGCTCTTCGAATGCCCCGGCGGACGCCATCGCCTCGAGCCGCCGGATCGTGCGTTGGTGCTGTGTGTCGACGAGAAGTCGCAGATCCAGGCCCTGGACCGTACGCAGCCGATGCTGCCGATGCGGCCAGGGCAGGTGGAGCGGCGCACCCAGGACTACAAACGACACGGCACGACTTCGCTGTTCGCAGCCCTCGACGTGAAAGCCGGCACGATCATCGGCAAGTGCATGCCGCGCCACCGCGCGGCCGAGTTCCGCCGCTTCCTCGACACGGTCGAGAAGAACGTGCCCGCTGATCTCGACGTCCACGTCATCATGGACAACGCCTCGAGCCACAAGACCCGGACGATCCGCGATCGGTTCGCCAAGCGGCCAAGCTGGCCCCCCCATTTCACCCCGACCTCATCTTCCTCGATCAACCAGGTCGAGCGGTTCTTTGCCCTCCTGACCGAGCCGCAGATCAAGCGCGGCGCGCACTGCTCCACCAAGGAATTGGAAGCCGCCATTATGGCCTATCTCGACGCCCGCAACGCCGATCCGAAGCCGTTTCGCTGGACCAAGAGCGCCGATGACATCCTCGCCTGCATCGCCCGCTTCTGCCGCCGAACCTTGGCCGTCCAGACCAAATGTGCATAGGAACTTCAGAATCGGGAGACTAGGCGCTTTTGGCGGCGGCGGCTCGACGGTCGCGCCGCCAGTCCAGCAGGCGGGCGTAGATCTTGTGGATGCGCCCGGCGCTCAGGCGGTCCGAGCCCGCCGCATACTCCTGAAGCAGCCGGTTCAGCACCTCGGGCGCGGTCAGGAACACGCCCTCCAGCGCGTCGCCCATGTGCGGAAGGTCTTCCTCACCCTCGACGTCGTCGATGAGAAGGCGCGCGCGGACATAGGTGGATACCAGCGACTGGGCGACCGGATCAGCGGCGGCCGGATCGGTCCGCTGCACCATGGAGAGAAGCCGGCCGGCCATTTCGACCGTGTAAAGTCGCCGAGAGGCGAGCACCTCCTCCACCGCCTTGAGGATGATCGTGCGGTGATGCTTCCAGAACGCCAGAAGAGGTCGCTCGTCCCGCCGCGGAGTCCGGACAAAGCTGTTCCCGTAATCTGGGCTGGCTAGGTCCACAATGGCGGGCAGCGCCAGGCGCACCGAGTCCGCGTCGTCCTCGCCGACGAGATCGAGGACGATGTCAACGAGGTGCGACTCCGACCAGTCGCGGGCGAGCGAGCGCAGGGCCAGCCGCGCGACGGCGGCCCGGTCCGCGACTACGTCGCGTCGGCCGGCATTTGCATCATAGAGGTAGCTATCTGGTAGCTACCGCTACCTCCACCGTCCCAAGTAGGTCCACAAATGATTGAAAATATGGAGCGGGCGAAGGGATTCGAACCCTCGACCCCAACCTTGGCAAGGTTGTGCTCTACCCCTGAGCTACGCCCGCCCGCGACGCGCTTCGATCTACGCAAACCGCCCGCACGATGCAAGCCGCGCTGCCCGCAGGATGCAAGCCGCGCTCCCGCACGATGCAGGCCGCGCCGGCCCTCCCCTCACCCGAGTACCAGCCGCGCCTCCACCAGCTCCGCCTCGTGCGGCAGATGCCGCACGCTGAAGCCGAGCCGCTGCACGAAGGCCAGCATCGGCTCGTTCTCCGCCAGCACCTGCCCCATCACCTCCGCAACCCCCTGCCCGCGCGCCCAGTCGAGCAGCCGGCGCATCAGCGCGGTCGCGAGCCCGCGGCCCTTCATCGCCGGTTCCACCAGCACGGCAAACTCCGCCTCGCCGCCGGCGCCGGTCGCCTCGCGCACCAGCCGTGCGACCCCCACCGTCGCACCATCGGCCACACGCACCGCGATCAGCGCCATCTCGCGCTCGTAATCGACCTGCGTCATCCGCGCGATCTGCTCGGCACCCAGCTCGCGCATGCTGGAGAAGAAGCGCAGCCGCACGTCCTCCGGCGGCAGGCGGGCGAACATCGCGGCGTGGGCGGCGGCGTCCTCGGGCCGGATCGGCCGGATCACCAGCGCCTCGCCGCCCAGCGTCAGGCGCTCGACCAGCGCGTCGGGATAGGGCGGGATCGAGAGCATCGCCGTCTCCCCCTCCGGCCGCAGCCGCAGCCAGCCATTGCCCAGCAGCACGCCGTCGGCATCGGCGAACACCGGATCGAGCACCAGGGCCACGATCTCGGGGAAGTCGACCGCCAGCGCGCTCACCCGCACCAGCGTCTCCGCGACCGCGGCGACGTCGGCCGCCGGCTGGTCGGGGCCGGCCGCGAGCGCCGCCTTGGCGCCGCTGCGGGCGATCAGCGTCCGCGCCAAGGTCAGGTTGAGCGGCGGCAGATCGAAGGCGCGGCCGCGATCCCCGGCGACGCCGGCGAGGCCGATCCCGATCGCCGGCCCGAACACCGGGTCGTCGGCGAGGCGCAGCCGCAGCGCGCGCGCCCGTCCCACCTGGCGTTGCACCAGCACGCCGCTCGCATCGCCGCGCCGCCGCAGCAGGTATGCCGCCGCCCGCTCGACCTCGGCCGCATCCGCGAGGTCGAGCACCACGCTTCCCGTCACCGGCGGCAGCGGCCCGTCGCGGTGCAGCTTCACCACCGCCGGAAACCCCAGCATCCGCGCCGCGTCCGCCGCCTCCTGCGGCGTCGCGGCCGCCCGCCCCGGCACGCCCGGCACGCCATAGGCGGCCAGCGCCGCCAGCGTGTCGGCGGCGGCGATCCCGAGCCGCCCGGCGGCACGGGCGCGCTCGAAGATGACCCGCACCGCCCGGCGGTCAGGGGCGAGCGCCAGCACCGCCGCATCGGGCAGCTCGCGCGCCGCCTCGCGGGCGCGCCGCTGCTCGATCAGATGGTGCATCCCGCGCACCGCCGCCTCGGGCGAGGCGAACGCCGGCACCCCCGCCTCGGCCAGCGTCGTCCGGTGCGCCGCCCCGGTGCTCTCGCCCATCGCCGCGACCAGCAGCGGCACCCGCAGCCGCGACGCACCGGCCGCCAGGGAGGCGATGGTCGCGCTGTCAGTCCGGCCGGCCGGGGCGTGGACCGCCAGCACCGCCCCCACCTCCGGCGCCCCCGCCAGCATCGCCGCCGCCTCGGCCAGACGCAGCGGCGACGCGAGCCCGGCATAGACCGGCCCCGGCCCGGCCGCGCCGTCCGGCAGCACGACCTCCAGCGCCGCCCGGCCGGCCTCCGACAGCGCGGCGAGCGCGATCCCCTCCCGCAGCGCCGCGTCGGCGGCGAGCTGGCCGGGGCCGACCGCGTTGGTCACGATCGCCAGCCCCTCGCGGCGCAGCGGCGCGGCCCGGGTCAGCGTCTCGGCCGCGGCCAGCAGATCCTCCAGCGTCGCGACACTCAGCACCCCGGCCCGGCGCAGTGCCGCCGCGAACGTCGCCTCCGCCTCCCCCGCCGCATCGAGCAGCCGGCCGCCGGCACGGATCGCGACCACCGGCCGCAGCCGCGCGCAGGCCCGCGCCGCCGAGAGGAAGGTGCGCGGATCGCGGATGCGCCGAATGTCGAGGAGAATGAGCCCGGTGCCCGGGTCCGCGGCCAGCCAGTCGAGGGCGACGGCGAACCCGATATCGGCATTGCCGCCGACGCCGATCACATGGCTGAACCCGACCCCGTTCGGCCCGGCCCAGTCGATCACCACCCGGCACAGCGCCGCCGATTGCGACACCAGCGCGACGCGCCCGGCCGGGGGCGCGATATGCCCGCGCGTCGCGTTCAGCCCGAGCGCCGGCACGGCGATGCCGAACGACCCCGGCCCGAAGGTCCGCACCCCGGCCGCCCGTGCCGCCGCGCCGAGATCGGGTGCCAGCACCGGCACCACCGCCGCCCGCGTCCCGCGCGCACCGAGCGCCGCGAGCAGGCCGGCGACCTCCTCCGCCTCGCTCGCCACCACGGCGAGGTCGGGGGCGAGCGGCAGGCGGCCGACCGAGGCCGCGTCCGGCGCATCGAGCAGCGTGCCCGCGAACCCGCCGGCTCGGATCGTGGCAAGCAGCTCGGCGGCCACCGGGGTCGCGCCGAACACGCCCACCGTGTCGGGCCGGAACAGCAGCTCGGGGCGGAAGCGGAGACGGGGCATGGTGCGGTGCAGCATAGAGCGGCTCGGCTTGCCTGGACAGGGTCGGCGGCCTTCGATGCCACTTGAGCGCCAGGGTCACCTGGCCGCCAGGACCACCTGAGCGCCAGGGAGACGCCGATGCAAGACGATCCGCGCCCAGACACCCAGAGATGGGACCCGGAGATGCTGGCCGCGCACCGCGCCACCGAGGCCGCCGCGGCTGCCCTGCCGCCGGTCCGGCTCGACCGCCCGATCGCGCCGCAGCGGCCGATCAACGACGCCCCTGCCCTGCTTGCGGCCGAGGGCGGCCCGGCGATGGCGGAAACGACGGAGCGCTGGGTCGCGGCGCGGGGGCGGCGGGTGCTGTGCCGCGTGCATCGGCCGCGCACCGACCGGGTGCTGCCGGCGCTGGTCTATTTCCACGGCGGCGGGTGGGTGTTCGCGTCGATCGACACGCATGACCGGCTGGCGCGGGAATACGCCGCTGCGGCCGGGATCGCGGTGGTGCTGGTCGATTATGCGCTCTCGCCCGAGGCGCGGTTTCCGCAGGCGGTCGAGGAATGTGCCGAGGTGGTGCGCTGGCTCGCGCGCTCGGGCGATGTGTGGGGGATCGACGGGACGCGGCTGCTCGTGGGCGGCGATTCCGCCGGCGGCAATCTGGCGCTGGCGGCGGCGCTGCTGCTGCGCGAGACGGGCGGCCCGGCGCTTGCGGGCATTCTTGTTCTCTATCCGGTGTGCGACGCGGATTTTTCCACCCCGAGCTACCGGGAGTTCGGCGACGGGCGGTTCGGGCTGTCGGAGGAGCGGATGCGCGGCTTCTGGGGCCTCTACGTGCGGGAGGAGGCCGACCGGCTGCACCCGCTCGCTTCCCCGCTGCGGGCCCGGCTCGCGGGACTGCCGCCGGTGCTGGTGCAGCTCGCGGAACTC
>DATAYA010000339.1:0-27881 GCA_036272815.1 Acetobacteraceae bacterium | reverse complement strand
CTTCTTGATCTACCCGTCGCGCCGGCATCTGGCGCCACGCACGCGCGTCGTGATCGACTTCCTGGTGGAGCACGTGAAGCGGACCGCGGCGTGTATGGAGGCCGGTCCTGGTCTCTACCCGTGCCAGCACGCCGGTAGAATTCAAAGCGGACGGCCGTCGCCGCATTCCGAAGGCGCGCTGCCGCTGCGAAAATTCGCCGGCCTACGAAGCCGGAGTACAGCAACGCGCGGATCTGAGGCTGCCGATTGACGATCTGCGATCCGGGTTAACTGGCTCGTGGGCGATCCCGACGTCCGGGCGCGCCGCCCCCGGCGAAGCGGGGAATTAATATTCACCTCCCTGCCGCGTTATCCTGCCCGCCATCGCCGCCGCCCGCAGCCGCCACTACATCGAAAGCCTGCTGGGCGACCTCGAGGAACGGCTCGAAGGCGACGCGGCCGATCCCGAACAGCGCCCGATCGACGAGGCCGTCGCCCGCATCTGCCGCGACCTCCGGATCGCGCCTCGAGGCGTCCCCATCCTTCCGGAAGCCGAGCCGGCGCAAGGCGCAATCCAGGCCGCCCCGCCCGCGTTCCAGACAGCCGGACCAGCGCCGCCCGGCCCGATCCGGCGCAATCCCCCGGCCGACCACCTCGCCGATCTCCTCGCCCCCCCGCCGCGCCGCTCCCGTGCGGGCGCCCCCCTGACCGCCGCAATCCTCCCGCCGGGCACGCCGATCCTGCTATGCTTCCGTCGCCAGACCGGACCCGGAGGCGGCCCTGCCCTACGCGCACACGCTCGGCCGCACCCGCCACGTCTTCACCGACCTGCCCACGCTGCTGGCGCGTGCGACGCCGGCGCGTTCGGGCGACACGCTGGCCGGCCTTGCCGCCACCTCGGCCACCGAACGGGTGGCCGCCCAATGGGCGCTCGCCGATCTGCCGCTGCGCGCGATCCTCGACCGCCCGGTGATCCCGTACGAAACCGACGAGATCACGCGGCTGATCTGCGACACCCACGACGAAGCGGCCTTCGCGCCGGTCGCCGCGCTCACCGTCGGCGGCTTTCGCGACTGGCTCCTCTCGGATGCGGCCGACCCGACAGCGCTCGCGGCACTCCGCCCCGGCCTCACCCCGGAAATGGCGGCCGCTGTGAGCAAGATCATGCGCTTGCAGGACCTGGTTGCGGTTGCAGCCAAATGCCGGGTGACAACCCGCTTCCGCAACACCATCGGCCTGCCCGGCCGCCTCTCGGTCCGCCTGCAACCGAACCACCCGGCCGATGCCCTGCGCGGCATTGCCGCCGCGACTCTCGACGGCCTGCTGCTCGGCGCCGGCGACGCGGTGATCGGCGTCAACCCCGCAACCGACAACATCCCCGCGCTCTGCTCCCTGCTCGCGATGCTCGACGAGGTCCGCGAGCGCTACGCGATCCCCACCCAGACCTGCGTCCTCGCCCACGTCACCAGCACCATCGCCGCGATCGAGCGCCACGCGCCGGTCGATCTCGTGTTCCAGTCGATCGCCGGCACGGAGGCCGCGAACCGCGCCTTCGGCGTCTCGCTCTCCCTGCTCGCCGAGGCGGAGGACGCCGCCCTCGGGCTCGGCCGCGGCACGCTCGGTCAGGATTTGATGTATTTCGAGACCGGCCAGGGCAGCGCCCTCTCCGCCGAGGCGCATCACGGCGTCGACCAGCAGACCCTCGAAGCCCGCGCCTACGCCGTCGCGCGCGCATACCATCCGCTCCTGGTCAACACCGTGGTCGGCTTCATCGGCCCCGAATACCTCGCCGACGGCAAGCAGATCGCCCGCGCCGGGCTGGAGGACCATTTCTGCGGCAAGCTGCTCGGCCTGCCGATGGGGGTCGACGTCTGCTACACCAACCACGCCGACGCGGATCAGGACGACATGGACGCGCTGCTGACGCTGCTCGGCGTCGCCGGCGTCACCTACGTGATGGGCGTCCCCGGCGCCGATGACGTGATGCTATCCTACCAGAGCACCAGCTTTCACGATTCTCTCTATCTGCGCGGCGTGCTCGGCCTGCGGCCCGCACCGGAGTTCGAGGCATGGCTGGCGCGCATGGGCATCGGGCCGGAGCCGGATGCGGCGATCGCGGCGGCATTGTCGCCGGCGCTGATCGGGCTCCGTTGATGAGCCTCGCCCTGGCCTCGACCATCACCTGCCCGCATTGCGGCGCGGAGAGCCGCGAGACCATGCCGGACGATGCCTGTGTGGTGGTGTTCGACTGTCCCGCCTGCGCCGGGCACCTGCGGCCGCGGCCCGGAGATTGCTGCATCTTCTGCTCCTTCGGCACCGTCCCGTGTCCGCCGATGCAAGAGCCGCGCAGCTGCGGAACCGCATGACCGCCCCGCCGCCCGTGCGCTGGACCGACCTGCGGCGCTTCACCCCGGCGCGGGTGGCACTCGGCCGGGTGGGCAACGGGATGCCGACCGCGGCTCACCTCGCCTTCCAGGCGGCCCATGCTGCGGCACGCGATGCGGTCCACACGAGGCTCGACACGGCGGCACTGCAGGCGGCGCTGGCCGCGCTCGGGATCGCGGGGCGGATTGTGCGCAGCGCCTGCCCCGACCGGCCGACCTATCTGCGCCGCCCCGATCTCGGGCGGCTGCTCGACCCGGCCGATGCGGCGGCCCTGGCAGCGGACCCGGCCCGGGGCTGCACCGCCTTCGTGCTCTGCGACGGTCTCTCGCCGGCGGCCGTGCAGCATCACGCGCCGCCGCTGCTGGAGTCGGTGCTGCCCTCACTGGGCGCCGGATCGCACGCCGTCGTGGTGATCGCGACGCAGGCGCGCGTGGCACTCGGCGACGCGGTCGGCGCGGCGCTCGGCGCGGCGGCTGTCGTCGTGCTGGTGGGCGAGCGGCCCGGCCTCTCGGCGGCAGAGAGCCTCGGCGCCTATCTCACCTGGGCGCCGCGTCCGGGCCGCACCGATGCGGAGCGCAACTGCATCTCCAACATCCGCCCGGACGGCTTGCCGGTCGCCGAGGCGACGGCCAAGCTGCTCTGGCTGCTGCGGGAGATGCGGCGGCTGCGGCTCTCCGGTTTCGCGCTGAAGGACGAGCAGCCCGCGCTCCCGTCAATGGCGGCGCCTTGAGGTTCAACATCGGGAAGGATTTCCGGGATGACGGCGATGCCGCGTGCGGCTCTGGGCTTTCTCGCCGGAGCATTAAGCGTCCTGATCGTCCATCAGGGGATATGGGCGCTGCTGCATTGGGCGGGGATGATGCCGCCGGCCTATCCGATGCGCGCCGTGGGGCCGCTGCATATCCCGCTGGTGCTCGATCTCGCGTTCTGGGGCGGCGTGTGGGGGCTGGTGTTCGGGCTGGCGCTGCCTCACCTGCCGGCCGCACCGGCGTGGCTGCTCGGGCTCGGCCTTGGCGCCTGCGCGATCCTCGTCGCCTGGTTCGTGGTGGCGCCGCTGCACGGCGCACCGATCGGCAACGGCTTCACCGGCCGCGGCATCTCCATCTCGCTGGCCATCAACCTGCCCTGGGGGATCGGCGCGGCGCTGATCGGCACCGTGCTGATGGGCCGCGCTTACCCGCGCGCGCGCCGCTCACCCCGCAAGCTCGCGTGACCGCGCGGCGGCCGCGGCGACGGCCTCCGAGATCGCCTGCGGCCAGGCCGCTTCGTCCATGAGCACCGCGAGCGCCCGTTCGGTGGTGCCCTTCGGGCTGGTCACCGCGCGGCGGAGCGTGGCCGCGTCCTCGGCGCTCGCCGCCAGCAGCGCGCCGGCGCCGGCGACCGTCCGCCGTGCCAGCAGCCGCGCGAGGTCGGCCGGCAACCCCTGTTCCATCGCCGCCCGCTCCAGCAATTCAGCAAGGAGAAAGACATAGGCCGGCCCGCTCCCGGAGACCGCGGTAACAGGGTCGAGCAGCGTCTCCGCCTCCACCCAGGCGACCTCGCCCACCGAAGCGAGCAGCGTGTCGCACAACGCCCGCTGTGCCGCCGTCACGCCGGCGCCGGGGCAGGCGACGGTGACGCCCTGGCGGATCGCGGCCGGCGTGTTCGGCATCGCGCGCACGATCGCGGCCGGCTCGCCCAGCAGCGCCCGCATGCCCGAGAGCGTGCGGCCGGCCATGATCGAGAGAAAGACGGCATCCGGCGCAAGGCGCGCATAGGACGGCAGCACCCGCGCGGCCTCCTGAGGCTTGACGGCGAGCACCACGGCCGCCGGCGCGAAGCCGGCCGGCACGCCGTCCGGCGCTGCCACCACCTGCACCGACGCGCCGCCGAGCCGGGCCGCTTCGGGCGCCGGATCGACGACGACGCTCGGCGCCAGCCCCCGCTCGACCCAGCCGGCGAGCAGCGCGCCGCCCATACGGCCGCCGCCCACCAGCAGGACGGACGGGATCACGCCTCGCCCACGCACTCCAGCATCGCCGCGTCCATCGCCTCCTTCGGCGACTTGCCGCCCCACAGCACGAACTGAAACGCCGGATAGAACCGCTCGCACTCGGTGATCGCGATGTCCACCATGTCCTCCAGGCTCTCGGCCGAGGCGCCGGGGGCGCCGCGCAGCAACACCGCATGTCGGAACAGCGGCGTGCCGTCGTCGCCGTCGAGGCCGAAATGCCCGATCCAGAGCTTCTCGTTGGCCAGCGCCAGCAGCTCGTAGAGCGCCGTGCGGCGCCGCGCCGGCACCTTCAGGTCGAAGGCACAGGTGAAGTGCATGGCGCTGATCTCGTTCGACCAGCTAAAATAGAGGCCGTAGTCGCACCACTTGCCGGGCGCCTCGGCGGCCATCTCGGACTCGTTGCGGCGGTCGAAGGCCCATTCGTTGGCGGCCGCGATCTGCTCCAGGAGATCGAGCGGGTTGGACGCAGCTTCGGATCGGGCGACTGAGAGGGTGGACATCGTTGGTCTCCCCTGTTGGAGGAAGGCCGGTCGCGGCCCCGAGCGGCCTGGGGCGCATCGGGACGACCGGCATCGCGGGGCCAGGTTCATCTGCCTGCCCCCATCTGCCTGCCTCCGGAGACTCCGGAGGTGTCCGCCCCGTCACGCCGCGAGGTGTAGCCTACCGGCCGGCAATTGCGTGTCGCAAGCCTCCTTCCCGCGCCCGGCCGTCGCTGATATGCGGCGGCTGACGCGGCGCAGCAAGATCACGCGGCCGGAGGCGGGGATGCGGCCGCCGCGACTCGGCGTTCCAGCTCGACAATCCGCTGCTCCAGCACCGCCAACCGTGCGTCGGCCGCCTCCTGGCCGGCGCGGGCGCGGGCGGCGATTTCTTGCACGGCGTCCAGCTCCTCCCGCCGCACCAGCGACAGCCGCCGCACCATCTCGTCGAGTCGCGCCCGCAGCAGCGCCTCCATCTCCTCGCGCAGACCCGCAAAGGCGGAGAACGCTCCCCCCGCCACGCCGGCGAGGTCGTCAAAGAAACGCGGCCGGTCGGACATCGCCACCTCCTGTGTCCGCCGGGGCTATGTCGGCCCCGGCGCCCCTCTTATAACCTGCCGCCATGATTTTGGTCACCGGCGGCGCCGGCTTCATCGGCTCCAATCTCCATGCGGCGCTGACCGGACGGGGACTTGAGACCGTTGTGGTCGACCGCCTGCGCAGCAACGGCAAGTGGCACAACCTCGCCAAGCATCCGCCCGCGCGGATCGTGCAGCCGGACGTGCTCGACGAGTTCCTCGCCCACAACCCGCCGATCGAAATGATCTTCCACCTCGGCGCGGTGAGCGAGACCACGGCGAGCGACGGCGATTTCGTGTGGGAGACTAATGTCGAGCTGCCGCTGCGGCTCTGGCGCTGGTGCGCCGCCCGGGGCGCGCGGCTGGTCTACGCCTCCTCGGCGGCGACCTATGGCGATGGCGCCGTGGGCTTCGACGACGATCCAGCCCGGCTCGGCGCGCTGCGGCCGCTCAACCTCTACGGCTGGACCAAGCACGCCTTCGACCTGCGCGCCCACAAGATGGTCGCCAGCGGCGGCCCGCACCCGGCGCAGTGGGTCGGGCTCAAGTTCTTCAACGTCTATGGCCCGAACGAATACCACAAGGGGCCAATGATCTCGGTCGTGAAGGTCAAGCACGACGAGGTCGCCGCCGGGCTCGCGCCGAGCCTGTTCCGCTCCGACCGCCCGGATGTGGCCGACGGCGCGCAGCGGCGCGACTTTGTCTGGGTGGGCGATCTGGTCGACGTGCTGCTCTGGCTGCTCGACCATCCGGGGGTGAGCGGCCTCTACAATATCGGCACCGGGCAGGCGCGCAGCTATCTCGACCTTGCCCACGCGGTCTGCGACGCAATGGGCGCGCCCAGGCAGGTGGAATTCGTGCCGATGCCCGAGCGACTGGCCGGGCAATACCAGAGTTTCACCGAGGCGCGGATGGACCGGCTGCGCGCGGCGGGCTACCAGGGGCGCTTCCTGGCGCTCGAGGACGGGGTACAACGATACGTGAAAGACTACCTGCAAGCGGCTGACCCGTATCGATGATCCCCGTCCTGATTTATCCAACTTTCGACCCGGTCGCGGTGGCGTTCGGGCCGATCGCGATCCGCTGGTATGCGCTCGCCTACATCACGGCGCTGGTGCTCGGCTGGTGGCTGATGCGGCGGCTGGCGCGGCAATCCCCGCCGGTCGCGACCGGCGAGCAAGTGGACGACTTCCTGACCTGGGCGACGCTCGGCGTCGTGCTTGGCGGCCGACTCGGCTACGTGCTGTTCTACCAGCCCGGGCTCTATTTCGCGCATCCGGCGGAAATCCTGAAGGTCTGGCAGGGGGGGATGAGCTTCCACGGCGGCGCGCTCGGCGTCACCGTGGCTCTGCTGATCTACTGCCGCCGCCATCAGATCCCGCTGCTCGGCTTCGCGGACCGGATTGCCGTCTGCGTGCCGATCGGGCTCGGGCTCGGCCGGATCGCCAACTTCATCAACGGCGAGCTGTGGGGGCGGCCGGCGCCCGCCTGGCTGCCGATCGCGATGATCTATCCGCAGGCCGGCCCGGTGCCGCGCTACCCGAGCGAGCTGATCCAGATGATGCTGGAGGGCGTCATCCTGTTCGCCGTCCTCTACACGCTGTCGCGCCGGGAGGCGCTGCGGGTGCGGTTCGGGTGGCTGACCGGCGCCTTCCTGTTTGGCTACGGTATCGCGCGGATCATCGGCGAGTTCTTCCGCCAGCCCGACCCGTTCCTCGGCTATCTCTGGGACGGGGTGACGATGGGACAGCTCCTGTCGATCCCGATGCTCCTCGCCGGTGCCTGGCTGATGTGGCGCGCGCGGCCGGTGTCGGTGGCGGCCAACCAGGTGCCTGATGCAGCGGCTTGACGCGTTCATGGAGGCCGCCAATGCCACCTACTATGCGCGGCGCGATCCGTTCGCCGATTTCACGACGGCGCCGGAAATCACGCAGGCGTTCGGCGAGGTGCTGGGCGCCTGGGCGGCCGAAACCTGGGCTGGGCTCGGCCGCCCGGACCCGGTGCTGCTCGCCGAGGCCGGTCCCGGACGCGGGACGCTGATGGCCGATGCGTTGCGTGCAGTGCGGCAAGCGGCCCCCGGCTTCGCCCGGGCGCTGCGGCTGCACCTGATCGAAGCGTCGCCGCGTCTGCGTGAGGCGCAGCGTGGGATGCTGCCGGATGCCACCTGGCACGACGCGATGACGGCGCTTCCGGACGGCCCGCTGCTGCTGCTCGGCAACGAGTTCCTCGATGCGTTGCCGATCCGCCAGTTCGTCCGGCGTGGCGCCCGCTGGGCCGAGCGGTTCGTGGCCGATGGCGCCTTCGTCGAGCAACCAGCGGCCGATCCCGGACGGGAAGCGCCCGACGGCGGCGCAGTGGAACTCTGCGAACCGGCGCTGGGTCTCGCCGCCTGGCTGGGCGCGCGGGTCGCGCGCAGCCCTGGGGCCGCATTGTTCCTCGACTATGGGCCGGCCCGCAGCGGACCGGGCGAGAGCCTGCAAGCCATCCGTGCCGGCCGGCCGGCCGATCCGCTGGCCGATCCCGGCGAGGCGGACCTGACCGCGCATGTGGATTTCGAGGCGTTTGCCGACGCGGCGCGGCGGGCGGGGGCGAACGTCCACGGGCCGGTGCCGCAGGGCGTCTTTCTCGCCCGCATCGGGCTGTTCCGGCGCACCGACCGGCTCGCGCGCGGGCAGCCTCCGGCGCGCGCGGTGGCGCTGGTCGAGGCGGCGCGGCGGCTGGCGGAGCCGCACCGGATGGGACGGCTGTTCCAGGCGATCGCGCTGACCTCGCCGGGCGTGCCGGTGCCGGCCGGATTCGAGGCGTGAGCCCGCCGTTCCTCAGCGGCGGCCTCGCAGCGCCGCACGGCTTCTTCACCCGCGCGGGCGGCGTCTCGGAGGGGCCGTTCGCGAGCCTCAATTGCAGTCTCTCGGGCACCGATGACCGCGCCGCCGTGCTGGAGAACCGTGCCCGCGCCGCGCGTGCGATCGGCGCGAGCCCCGCGCTGCTTCTCGGTCTGACGCAGGTTCACGGCGCCGCGGTGGCAACCGTCGCCGAGCCGTGGGCGCCCGGCGACGGGCCGCACGCCGATGCCGCGGTGACCGACCGCGCGGGCCTCGCACTCGGCATCGTGACCGCCGATTGCGCGCCGGTGCTGCTGGCGGACCCGGCGGCCGGCGTCATCGGCGCGGCTCACGCGGGCTGGCGCGGCGCGCTCGCGGGCGTGCTGGAGGCAACGGTCGCCGCCATGCTCCGCCGCGGCGCCTCCCGCGATGCGATCGCCGCCGCCATCGGGCCGGCAATCGGGCAAGCGTCCTACGAGGTCGCCGCCGACCTCCGCGATCCGGTGCTGGCGCACGACGGCGACGACGCCCGTTTCTTCACGCCGGGTGCGCGTGCCGGACGCTGGCGGTTCGACCTGTCCGGCTATTGCGCCGCCCGCCTGCGCGCGGCCGGAATCGGGACGGTGACGACGGTGGCGGCGGATACCTGCGTCGACCCGGCGCGGTTCTTCAGCCATCGCCGACGCACGCTCGCCGGCGGCGGCCCGATCGGGCACCAGATTTCCATCGTGGCACTGCCGCGATGAGGTGGCGCGCACTCCTGGCCTTGGGTCTGGCCGCGACCCTCGCCGCCTGTGGCGACCTCCCCCGGCCCTTCGAGGGCCATCCGGGCGCGCTCGGCGCACGCCTCGCGTTGCCGCCGCCGGCGCGGCTGGCGGTGCCGGCGCCCACGAACTCGCTGCTGGGAGACGACGCCGCCCGCACCTGGGCGGAGGCGACGACGGTGGCACTCCGCGATGCCGGCGGCGTGCCGGCCTTCGCGCACACGGCCCGGCGCGGCGACTGGCGGCTGGTGCTGAGCGCGCACGATGACGGGGCGATGGTGGTGCCGACCTACACGGTCGAGAACCCGGCGGGGATCAAGCAGGGGTCCATCACCGGCGCGCCGGTCCCGACCTCCGCCTGGGCTGCGGGCGACGCGGCGACGTTGCAGACGGCGGCGGCCGGGGCCGCGCCCGGTGTCGCGAACCTGCTCACGAGCATCGAGGCGGCGCGGCGCGAGAGCGACCCGAACAGCCTGATCAACCGCCCGGCGCGGATCGTCGTGCCGATGGTCAAGGGCGCACCCGGCGACGGCGACGTCTCGCTCGCGCGCGAGATGCGCACCGCCCTGCCGCGGAACGGCGAGGTGGTGCAGGACACGAAGCCGGGTGCGGACTACGTCGTGCAGGGCCTCGTCCACACCGCGTCCGGCGCGAAGGGACTGACACGGATCGAGATCCAATGGGTGGTCACCGACACGGCCGGGCACGAGGCAGGGCGCGTGGTGCAGCTCAACGAGGTCAAGCCGGGCTCGCTCGATAACTATTGGGGCGACGTGGCGCTCGCGGTCGCGAAAGAGGCGGCCGGGGGCATCCGGCGGGTCATCGACAACCAGGCGCACATGCGCTGAAGCCCGTCGGCGCTGAAGCCCGTCTGCACTGAAGCGGGAGGTCGTTGATGGACACCGCTTTGTCACATTGCTAGAAGCCGGGCGGGTCGGCGCCCGCTTCTGCGACCCTGGGACAGGACCGCATGAAGATCGTTGCCTGCAACAGCAACCGGCCGCTGGCGGAGGCGGTCGCGGCAGCGCTCGACCTGACGCTGACGCGGGCGACCGTGCGGCGCTTCGCCGACAACGAGGTGTTCGTGGAAATCCACGAAAACATCCGCGGCGAGGACGTCTTCGTGATGCAGCCCACCTCGTATCCGGCCAACGACAACCTGATGGAGCTGCTGGTGGCACTCGATGCGCTGCGGCGCAGTTCGGCGCGGCGGGTGACCGCGGTGGTGCCGTATTTCGGCTACGCCAGGCAGGACCGGAAGTCGGGGCCGCGAACGCCGATCAGCGCCAAGCTGGTGGCGAACCTCATCACCGAGGCGGGGGCGAACCGGGTGCTGACGATGGATCTGCACGCGGGCCAGATCCAGGGGTTCTTCGACATTCCCGTCGACAACCTCTACGCGGCCCCGCTGTTCACCCGCGACATCCAGGAGCGGTTCGCCGGGCGCGACGTGATGATCGTCTCGCCCGATGTCGGCGGCGTGGTGCGGGCGCGGTTGCTGGCGACCCGGCTCAACACCGACCTCGCCATCATCGACAAGCGACGCGAGCGGGCCGGCGTCTCCGAGGTGATGAACGTGATCGGCGATGTGCGCGGACGGGACTGCATCCTGGTCGACGATCTGTGCGATTCCGGCGGCACGCTGTGCAATGCCGCGATCGCGCTGGTCGAGCATGGCGCGCGCTCGGTGAGCGTCTATGCGACGCATGGGGTGCTCTCGGGGGGTGCGGTCGCGCGCATCGCCTCCTCGCCGATCGAGACCATGACCATCACCGACAGCATCCTGGCGAGTGCCGCGGTGCGCGGGGCGGCCAACGTCCGGCAGGTGACGATCGCGCCCTTGCTTGCCGAGGCGATGCGGCGCATCTCGGATGAAAGTTCCGTCAGTTCGTTGTTTGACTGAAACGTCATGGGAGGAACACGGTAATGAGACTGCATTACGCGCCGGGCGCCTGCTCGCTTGGCATCCATGTGCTGCTCGAGGAAATCGGAAGACCGTTCGAGACGGCGCGTGTCAATCTGCGCGAGGGCGAGCAGTACAAGCCGCCCTTCGTCGATCTCAATCCGAAGTCGAAGGTGCCGACGCTGGTGCTGGACGATGGCGCGGTGCTGACCGAATTCCCTGCGATCGCCTACTATCTCGCGCGCAGCAATCCACAGAAGCACCTTCTCCCGGACGACCCGGAGACGGCGGCGCGCAGCTTGGAGGCGATGGACTACGCGGTGGCGACGCTGCACATGCAGGGGTTCGGGCGCATGTTCCGGCCGGAGAACTTTTCGCCCGATTCGAAGGACCACGACGCGGTGAAGGCGCGTGGGCGCGAGATCATGGCCAAGGGCCTGGAGCTGCTCGAGAAAAAAATCGACGGCCGGGACTACATCGCAGGCGATTTCTCGGTCGCGGACGCGGCCTTGTTCTATGTTGAGTACTGGGCCGCGGCGCGCATGGGCATGACCCTGCCGCCGCGGATCGCCGCGCACTACGCCCGGATGCAGGCGCGGCCGGCCGTGCAGCGCGCGATGAAGTTCGAGGGGATCTCCACCTGAGCGCGACCGCCGCCCCGATCGCGCTGCGGCCGCACGCCTTCTGGTATCTCCGCCATGGCGAGACCGACTGGAACGCGCAAAACCTGAGCCAGGGCCGAACCGAGGTGCCGCTCAACGAGCGCGGCATCGCGCAGGCGCGGGCGGCGGCGGAGCGGCTGCGCAACCGGGGGATCGCGAGTCTCGTCTGCTCGCCGCTCGGACGTGCACGCGTCACGGCCGGGTTCGTCTCCGAGGCGCTCGGCCTGCCGGTGCAGATCCAGGACGACCTCGTGGAATGCGCCTACGGCGAGAAGGAAGGCCAACCGATGGCCGGCTGGTTCCAGGACTGGGTGGACGGCAAGTGGACGCCGGCCGGAGCCGAAACCTTCGCGCAACTTCGCGCGCGGGCGACGGAAGCGGTCAATCGAGCGCTGGAGCAGCCGCCGCCACTGCTGATCGTCAGCCACGGCGCGGTGTTCCGTGGATTGCGGGCGGCGATGGGCCTGGAGCCGAATGTTCGTGCGGCCAATGCGGCGCCCATGTTCTGCGAGCCGCCGGCCAGCGGCGAGGGGCCGTGGACGCTCACCGCGCTCACCTGAGCGTTTCCCGCTGACGGCTTTCCAGCGTCGCATCCCGCGCTAGGATCGCGAAAATGCCCCGCGGCGACCTGTTTCCCGAGATCGGCCCGTTCGAGACCGGCTATCTGCCGCTCGCCGACGGGCATGTGATGTATTGGGAGCAGGTCGGCAATCCGCGCGGCGCGCCGGTGCTGTTCCTGCACGGCGGACCGGGGGCCGGGGCGGGCGCTGTCCACCGGCGCTTCTTCGATCCCGGCTTCTGGCGGGTCGCGATCTTCGACCAGCGCGGCGCCGGCCGCTCGCGCCCGCTTGGCAGCCTCGCGCACAACACCACCGCCGATCTCGTGCAGGACATCGAGCGGCTGCGGCGGCACCTCGCGATCGAGCGCTGGCTGCTGTTCGGTGGCTCCTGGGGCTCGACGCTGGCGCTGGCCTATGCGCAGGCATACCCGCAGCGCGTCATCGGCCTCGTGCTGCGCGGCGTCTTTCTCGGGCGGCCGGTGGAGGTGGAGTGGTTCCTGCACGGGCTGGCGGCGATCTTCCCCGACGCCCATGCCGCCTTCACCGGCTTCCTGCCGGAGGCGGAGCGCGGTGACGTGCTCGGCGGCTATCTGCGGCGGCTGACGCATCCCGATCCGATGATCCACATGCCGGCGGCGCGCGCCTGGTCGGTGTACGAGGGCTCGTGCAGCACGCTGCTGCCGAGCCCGGACACGGTCGCGAGCTTCGCGCAGGACCGCACGGCGCTGGGGCTGGCGCGGATCGAGGCTTATTATTTTGCCAACGGGCTGTTTCTGCCGCCGGAGGGGCTGCTCGCCGGGATGGCGCAGGTCGGACACCTGCCGGGCGAGATCGTGCAGGGCCGCTACGACATGATCTGTCCGGCGCGGACGGCGTTCGATCTGACCGCCGCCTGGCCGTCGGCGCGGCTGACGCTGGTACCCGATGCCGGCCATTCGGCGCTGGAGCCCGGAATCCGCCGTGCGCTGGTCGCAGCGGTCGAGCGGTTCCGGCTCGCCCGCTGAAATCGGGCCCGACCGGATCGCAAGGAGAATTCGATGCGGCATCTCGCGCAGCTTGCACGTTTCGGCCTCGCCGCCGCCCTGCTGCTGCCCGCCGCCGGCTGCTCCAGCAGGCCGCCGCCGGTGACGACCACCCCGCCCGCGCGCCCCGTCTCGCAACTGGCGCCCGCCGATCGCGACTTCCTCGATGCCGCGCTGCAGTCGGGACTGGCGGAGGTGGCGGCCGGTCGGCTCGCCGCCGCCCGGGGCACGGCGCCGCAGGTGCGGCAGTTCGGGCAGCAGATGGTCGACCGACACGGCGCCATCAACCAGCAGCTCGCAAGCCTCGCGCAGAGCAATGGCATGACGCCGCCGACCGGTCCGAGCCCGGCCGGGCGCGAGATGCTGGCACGGTTGCAGGGGCTGCGCGGGGCGGCCTTCGATCACGCCTACCTGCTCGGCCAGATCGATGCCCATAGGCAGGCGCTGGCGCTCTACGAGAATGAGGCGGCGCAGGGCGTCGATCCCGACGTGACGGCGCTCGCCGCACAGACCGCGCCGGTGATCCGCGACCATCTGCGGGTCGCGACCGCGTTGCAGGGCGTCGCCCGATGACCGGAGGAGATGCCGTGATGAAGGTTGCCGTGATCGGGTTGGGCACGATGGGGATGGGTGCGGCGCTCAACCTCGCGGCCTCGGGCCACGCGGTCGAGGGCGTCGAGCCGCGTCGAGATGCATGGGCGGAGCTGGAACAGGCGGGCGGCCGCTGCGTCGCCGACGCTGCTTTGCTGCCCGAGGGGCTGGAGGCGGCGGTCCTGTTCGTGGTCAACGCGGCGCAAGCCGAGGCGGTGCTGTTCGGCGAGGCTGGCTGCCTCGCGCGACTCGCCTCCGATGCGGTCGTGGTCTGTGGCGTGACGATGGCCCCCGAGGCGTCGCGGCGTCTGGCCGGCCTGGTGGAGGCGAGCGGGCGGCACTATCTCGATGCCCCGGTGTCGGGCGGCCGGCCAGCGGCGCGGGCGGGAACGATGACGGTGATGGCCTCCGGCAGCGAGGCGGCTTTCGCGCGCGCGGCGCCGGTCCTGGCCGCCTACGCGGGAAAAGTCTGGCGGCTCGGCGAGGCGGCGGGCGTCGGCAGCACGGTCAAGATGGTCAACCAATTGCTGGCCGGCGTCCACATCGCGGTTGCGGCCGAGGCGCTGGCGCTCGGCATCCGGTCGGGCGCCGATCCGCGGACGCTGTTCGAGGTCATTTCTACCTCGGCCGGCAGTTCATGGATGTGGCAGAACCGGGTGCCGCACATCCTCGACGGCGACGACACGCCGCTCTCGTCGGTGAACATCTTCGTGAAAGACCTCGGCATCGTTCTCGACCAGGCACGCGCGCTGACCTTCCCGTTGCCGCTCGCCGCGGCCGCGCACCAGCTTTTCCTGGCGGCGGCGGCGTCCGGGCATGGCGCGCGCGACGATGCCTTCGTGATCCGGGTCTGGGAGGCGCTGGCCGGGATCGCGCTGCCCGCGAAGCCGGCGCCCGAGAAACAGGTGGGGGAGCCTACTGCCGCCGGCCGATGAACGCCTCACGCTCGCGTTCGGCCAGACCGAGCGTCGCGCGGACCTTGAACAGATCCTTCCGAGACAGCAGCCCGACCAGCTTCCCGCCCTCCACCACCGGCACCCGGCCGATGTCGCCCTCGGCCATCCGATCCATCACGTCCGACACCATCTCGTCGGGCGCGGCGGTCATCGTGTCCCGACCCGAGACCATGTCGCGCAGCGTGCGCCCGGAAGCCTCGGTCTCGCGCTGCCAGCGCAGGATGTCGGCGCGGGAGACGAGGCCGGCGAGTGCGCCGGTCTGCTCGATCACCGGATAGCTCTTGTGGTGCCAGGCGCCGGTGGTGGCCAGCGTCAGCGCGTCGGCGACCGGCATCGTGGCCGGCAGAGTGTCCACGTTCGGCACCATCACCGCCCCCACGCGCGCCAGCGCGAACGGATCGACGGAGTATTCCCGGCTGAGATGGTGGCCGCGCCGTGCGACCTTCTCGGTCAGGATGGAGCGCTTCAGCAGCAGCACCGTCGTGGCGAAGCTCACGGTGCAGGCGACGAGCACCGGCAGCAGCGCGGAGACATCGTGGGTGAGTTCCAGCGCGAAGATCGTCGCGGTGAGCGGCGCGCGCATCGTGCCGCCCATCATTGAGGCCATGCCGAGTAGCGCGCAGAACGGCACCGAGGCGCCGGGCACGACGCTGCCGAACAGCGCGCCGGCCGCACCCCCCATGATGAGCAGCGGCGCCAGCACGCCGCCCGAGGTGCCCGAGCCGAGCGCGATCGACCAGATCACCGCCTTGACCACCAGGAGCAGGAGTGCGGCATGGCCGGCGAGCGTGCCGTCGAGCATGGCGCCGATGTTGAGGTAGCCGACGCCGAGGGCCGCGGGCGACACCAGCCCGCCCAGCCCGACCACGAGGCCGCCGATCGCAGGCCACCACATCCAGTGGACCGGCAGATGCGCGAATCCGTCCTCGGCAGCATAGCACATCGCAGTGAGCAGGCCGGAGCCGAGACCCATCGCGAGCCCGATCGCGACCCAGCCGCCGGCATCCGCCCCCGTCAGCCCGGGGATGAAGCTGAACGGGAACAGCGCGCCGCTACCGATCAGCAGCGGCCGCTCGAGCGCCGCCACCGCCACCGCGACCGCGACCGGGATGACGCTGCGCGGCTTCCACTCGAACAGCAGCAGCTCGACCGCGAGCAGGAGTGCAGCCATCGGCGTGTTGAACACCGCCGCCATGCCAGCCGCCGCACCGGCGACCAGCAGCGTCTTGCGTTCGGCGGCGGTGACCGGCAGCGCCTGCGCCAGCAGCGAGCCGATGGCACCGCCGCTCATGATGATCGGCCCCTCGGCACCGAACGGGCCGCCGGTGCCGATCGCGATCGCCGAGGCCAGCGGCTTGAGGATCGCGACCCGAGCCTCCATCCGGGAGCGGCCGATCAGGATCGCCTCCATCGCCTCCGGGATGCCGTGGCCGCGGATCTTCTCCGACCCGAAGCGGGCCAGCAGGCCGACGATGATCCCGCCCGCGATCGGGACCAGCACGCTCCAGGCGCCGAGCGGGGACGCGCCGGGCGCTAATTGCTGCACCGTCACGCGCCCGAAATACGCAATACTGGTCGCCAGCGCGATGAGTCGAAGCAGGACCCAGGCACAACCGACAGCCGCACTCCCCACCACGATCGCGAGCGCCGCGATGGTGAGCACGCGTGGGCCGGTGGTGAAGTCGCCTAACCGGGCGCGGACGCGCGCGGCGACGGGCGCCGTCGCCGGAGCGGCGGGCCGGAAAGATGTGTCGTTCATATCGTGGCACGACATAACGAGATGGATGGCCGGGATCAATGGGTGGCGATGACGACGATGGGACGGCGGCAGCGATCGGACGCCCGCAGTACGAGGCGCTGGCCGGGTTCCGCCATGCCATGCGAGCCTTTCTCGCCTTCAGCGAGCACGCCGCGCGCGAGGCCGGGGTGACGCCGCAGCAGCACCAGGCGTTGCTGGCGATCAAGGGCTTTCCCGGGCGGGAGCGGGCGTCGGTCGGTGAGCTGGCGGATCGGCTGCTGATCCGCCACCACAGCGCGGTGGAGCTGGTGGACCGGCTGTGCGAGGCGGGGCTCGCGCGGCGGGAGGGGCAGGCCGGCGACCGGCGGCGGGTGATGGTGGTACTGACCGAGCGGGCGGAGCGACTGCTGCGGCAGCTCTCGGCGGCGCATTGGGAGGAGCTGCGGCGGATGCGCCCGGCGCTCGCGGCGCTGGTCGGGTCGCTGGAGGGCACGCCGCCGGAGTGATGCCGATGGACGGGTCCGACGACCGCCGTTGCACGGGACTTTGGGAAGGTGCTTGACGCACCGAAACCAGAGACGGCAGGCTGCCGCCGGGATGCACCAAGCCCAAAGCGCCGCTGACCGACGCCGACGCCGTATCGACCGCGGCGGGTTCGTCATGCGTGCCGAAGTTTGGCCAAGTGAAGGATAGCACCATCACCTGAGCCAAGGCTCTTTCGAGGACACGCTGCAGCCCCGCGACAACAACCGCCGCGGGGGTTTTTGCATTTGGAGAGACCCGCAATGGACGCCAGCACCACCGCCGACATCGAGCTACCCGTGCAGAAGCAGCTTGACGCCTACAACGCCCGCGACATCGACGCTTTCATGCCGTGGTGGTCCGAGGACTGCGAGTACTACGAGTTCCCCGACCGTCTTCTGGCGCGTGGGGCGCGAGAGATTCGCCAGCGCCACGTTGCCCGATTCAAGGAGCTGAACCTGCATGGGCGGCTGATGAAGCGGATCGCCGTCGCCAACATGGTGGTCGATCAGGAGACGGTCACACGCAGCTTCCCGGATGGGCCTGGGGAGGTGGATGTGGTTGCCATCTACGAGATCGAGAATGGCAGGATCGCAAAAGCCTGGTTCAAGACAGGGCCACCCAGGCTCCGCTCGGTCGCGGCCTTCTCGCTACGGCCGGCCACACCGGAAGATGCGGGAGCGATCCGTTCTCTGACACGTGAAGCCTACTCCAAATGGGTTCCGGTCATTGGGCGCGAGCCTCTCCCCATGACCGCTGACTATGATGAAGCCGTGCGGAAACACCGCATCGACCTCCTGCATATCGACAGCAGGCTGGCAGCTCTTATCGAGATGGTTCCAGCCGACGGCCACCTTCTCATCAAGAATCTTGCAGTATCCCCCGAACTGCAAAACAGGGGCTTTGGTCGAAAGCTCCTGGCTCATGCCGAGCAGGTCGCTGCGACAGAGGGTTACCCGGTTGTCAAACTGTACGCCAACAAGCTTTTTGCCGCGAACGTGCAGCTCTACCTCCGTGTAGGTTACGGTGTTGACCGGGAGGACTCCACGCTCGGGACCACCGTCTACATGAGCAAGCCGGTCAAGGCTGACGAGTGACAATTCGACAGCTTGGGTCGATGCCGGCCATCGGCTGCGACGGCGGCATGAGCGCTTGCGCGGCCGGCGCTATCCCCTACCCTCCCCGCATGACCATCACCCGTGAAGACTGCGCGGCACGCGACCACTGCGACCGGTTGGCGATGTTCCGCGACCGCTTCGTGCTGCCGCCGGGCGTGATCTATCTGGACGGCAACTCGCTCGGCCCGCTGCCGCGCGCGACGCCTGCGCGGCTCCTTGAGGTGGCGGAGATCGAGTGGGGGACGGCGCTGATCCGCGCCTGGAACCGGCACGACTGGATCGGCCTGCCGCGCCGGGTGGGCGAGAAGATCGCGCGGCTGATCGGGGCGCCGCCGGGGAGCACGATCGTCGCCGACAGCACCTCGGTCAACGTCTTCAAGGCGCTCGCGGCCGCCCTGGCGCTGCGGCCGGAGCGACGTGTGATGGTCTCCGAGGCTGGCAACTTCCCGACCGATCTCTACGTGGCGCAGGGGCTGGCGGCGCTGCTAGGGCGCGGACACACGTTGCGGCGTGTCGAGGATGACGACATCGCCGCCGCGATCGACGCGGATGTGGCGGCGGTGCTGCTGACGCATGTGGATTACCGAAGCGGCCGGATGCTGGACATGGCCGCGATCACGCGTGCGGCGCACGCTGCCGGGGCTGTGGTGATCTGGGATCTCGCCCATTCGGCCGGGGCGGTGCCGCTCGACCTCGCCAAGTGCGACGTCGATTTCGCGATCGGCTGCGGCTACAAATACCTGAACGGCGGTCCGGGTGCGCCGGCGTTCCTGCATGTGGCACCCCGGCTGCTGGATGCGGTCGCGATGCCGCTCACCGGATGGCTCGGCCATGCCGACCCGTTCGCGTTCGATGGCGATTTCCGCGCGGCGCCGGGCATCGCGCGCGGGCAGGTCGGAACTCCCGCAGTGCTCAGCCTCGCCGCACTGGAGGTGGGCGTCGATCTCGCGCTGGAGGCGCCGGAGGATGCGGTGCGGGCGAAGTCGCTGGCGCTGACGGGACTGTTCGCCGGCCTGGTCGCGCAGGAATGCGGTGATTTCGGTTTTGAATGCATCACACCCGCCGAGGAGGTGCGACGCGGCAGTCAGGTCTCATTCCGCCATCCCGAGGGCTATGCCATCATGCAGGCGCTGATCGCGCGCGGGGTGATCGGCGATTTCCGGGCGCCCGACGTGCTGCGCTTTGGCTGCACGCCGCTGACGCTGCGCCATGCCGACGTCTGGGACGCGGTCGCGATCCTTCGGGAAGTGATGCAGATGCACGCGTATCGGGCACCCGAGTTCCGCGTCCGCCACGCGGTCACCTGATGGGCGCGCACGCCTTCGGCCAGCCGGCGCTGCGGCGGGAAGACACCCGTCTGCTGCGCGGCACCGGGCGGTTCCTGGCAGACCTCGTGCCTGGGGATGCCGCGCGCGCCGTGATGCTGCGCAGCCCGCACGCCCATGCCGCGATCTGTGGTGTCGACGCCGCGGCCGCGCGCGCGATGCCGGGGGTGCTCGCGGTGCTGACCGGGGAGGACTGGGCGGCGGACGGGCTCGGCGCGATCCCCGCCGGGCACGATTTCCCAACCCTGCCGCGCACGCCGAACCGCGGCACCTATCGGCATCGTCCGCATCGGCCGGCGCTGGCGCGGGGTCGGGTGCGGTTCGCGGGCGAGACGGTCGCGATGATCGTGGCCGAAACCGAGGCGCTCGCGCGCGACGCGGCGGAGGGCATCGCGATCGACTACGAACCGCTGCCCTGCGTCACCGACACGGAGGCGGCGGTGCGGCTGGGCGCTCCCGCGATCTGGGCGGAAGCGGCGGACAATGTCTGCTTCCGCTGGGAGGCGGGGGATGCGGATGCGGTCGCGGCAGCGTTCTCGCGGGCGGCGCGAGTGGTGCGCGTGTCGCTGCGCAACAACCGCGTGCATGTCGGCGCGATCGAGACGCGCGGCGCGATCGGCGCGTTTGCGGACGGACGGTTCACGCTCACGACCGGCAGCCAGATGCCGCACGCGCTGCGCGACGCGCTCGCACACAACGTCCTGCGCGTGCCCCCCGAGACGGTGCGCGTGATCGTCGCCGATGTCGGCGGCAGCTTCGGGATCAAGAACGCGCTCTATCCCGAGCAGGCACTGGTCCTGTGGGCGGCGCGGCGGCTCGGGCGAACGGTCGCTTGGATCGGGGAACGGAGCGACGGATTCCTCTCCGACTATCAGGCGCGCGACAACGCGAGCACCGCGTCTCTGGCGCTGGATGCGGCGGGGCGGTTCCTGGCGCTCCGGGTCGAGACGGTTGCGAATATCGGCGCCTATCTCTCGCCCGAGGGCTGGATGTCGCCCACGATCAACACGCCCGCGCTGGCCGGCGTCTATCGGCTGCCGGCGATCCGTGTGTCGGTCACGGGGGCGTTCAGCAACACGGCCCCGGTCGAGGTCTATCGCGGCGCCGGGCGGCCGGAGGCGGTGCATCTGCTGGAGCGGCTCGTCGACGCAGCCGCGGCCGAGACCGCGATGGAGCCCGGGTCACTGCGCCGGCGCAACCTGCTGCCGCCGGACGCCCTGCCGTATCAGACGGCCCTTGGGCTGCTCTACGACAGCGGCGATTTTCCGGCGATGCTGGAGGCGGCACTCGCGAGGACCGGTGTCTCCGGCTTCCCGGCGCGTCGAGCGGAGGCGGCGGCGCGGGGGATGCTCCGCGGCATCGGACTCGCGCAGTACTGCGAGCGGGTGGCCGGCGCCTGGGCCGAGGATGCGCGCGTGGAGCTGGACGCGAGCGGGCACGTCACGCTGCTCGTGGGCACGATGTCGAACGGCCAGGGGCACGAGACGGCGTATGCGCAACTCGTCGCCGACGCGCTCGGCATCGCGGCGGAGGCGATCGAGATCGTTCAGGGCGACACCGACCGCATCCCGACCGGGCGCGGCACCGGCGGCTCGGCCTCGCTCTCAATCGGCGGGGCTGCGGCGTCGGCGGCGGCGTCCGACCTGGTGCGCAACGCGCTGCCGCTCGCGGCCGACGCGCTGGAGGCGGCGGTGGCCGATGTGGTGTTCGAGGATGGCGCGTTCCGCATCGCCGGGACTGACCGACGCATGCGGCTCGCGTCGGTGGCAGCGCGGCTCGGGCAGCACGGTACCCCGGCGCGGCTCGCCGGCACTGGCCGCTGGCAGCCTTCCGGCCCGAGTTTCCCGAACGGCTGCCATGCCGCGGAAGTGGAAGTCGACCCCGAGACCGGCGCGTGGCGGCTGGTAGCGTACACGATGCTGCACGATTTCGGCCGCGTGCTGAACCCGAAGCTGCTGGAAGGGCAGTTGCAGGGCGGTGTCGCACAGGGCTTCGGGCAGGCGGCGCTGGCCGATGTGGTGTTTGAGGATGGCGCGTTCCGCATCGCCGGGACTGACCGACGCATGCGGCTCGCGTCGGTAGCAGCGCGGCTCGGGCAGCACGGTACCCCGGCGCGGCTCGCCGGCACTGGCCGCTGGCAGCCTTCCGGCCCGAGTTTCCCAAACGGCTGCCATGCCGCGGAAGTAGAAGTCGACCCCGAGACCGGCGCGTGGCGGCTGGTAGCGTACACGATGCTGCACGATTTCGGCCGCGTGCTGAACCCGAAGCTGCTGGAAGGGCAGTTGCAGGGCGGGGTCGCACAGGGCTTCGGGCAGGCGGCGCTGGAGCGCGTGGAGCACGATCCCGAGAGCGGGCAGGTGCTGAGCGGCTCGTGGATGGATTATGCCATGCCGCGCGCCGACGACCTGCCGCCGCTGACGCTCACGAGCCGGCCGACGCCGGCGCCGAGCCATCCGCTCGGCATCAAGGGCGCGGGCGAGGCCGGGGCGGCGGGCGCACCGCCGGCGGTGATGAACGCGCTGGCGGCGGCATTGGCGCCGCTTGGGGTCGGATGCCTGCAGATGCCGGCCACACCGCAGCGCGTGTGGCGTGCGATCCGGGCTGTCGCGGCCGTCGGGACTTGAATCGAACTTAGGTCCGCCCCCGGGGTTTCTGCTCGCGAGGCCGCGTGCCTCGCCGGAGAAGGAACCGCCGGGTGAAGCTGCTGGCCATCCATCCCAGCGCGCTGATGTACACGCGCATTTTCCTCCGGCTCGAACCGCTCGGGCTCGAGCTGGTCGCGGCCGCGGCGATCGCGGCCGGGCATGAAGTGCGGCTGATCGACCTGCAGGTGGAGCGCCACCGCGACCTGCTGGCCGAACTCGACCGCTTCCGTCCCGATGCGGTCTGCTTCTCCGGCAACTACCTGGCGAACATCCCCGAGATCATCGATCTCGCCCGCATCGTCCGCACGCGGCTGCCAAACAGCTTCGTGATCGTGGGCGGCCACAGCGCCTCGTTCGTGGCCGAGGACATGATCCGGCAGTCGGCAGGCGCGATCGACGCGGTGCTGCGGGGCGAGGGCGAGGGCGGGATTGCACCGCTGCTCGCGGCCGGGCGGGGCGGCGATCTCGCGCGCGTGCCGGGTGCGATCACCGCCACAGGCGCCGGGCCGCCGCCGCGGTTCGTGGACAGCCTCGACACGCTGCGCCCAGCGCGGCACCTGCTGCGGCACCGGCGACGGTATTTCATTGGCGCGCTCGATCCGTGCGCCTCGGTCGAGTTCGCACGCGGCTGCCCATGGGACTGCACGTTCTGCAGCGCGTGGACCTTCTACGGCCGCAGCTATCGCATTGCCGGCCCCGAAGTCGCGGCCGAGGCAGTCGCGCGCTTGCGCGAGCCCGGCGTGTTCATTGTCGATGATGTGGCCTTCATTCATGCCGAGCACGGCATGGCGATCGCGGACGCGCTGGAGCGGCGGGGCGTACGCAAGCGCTATTACCTGGAGACCCGCGGCGACGTGCTCCTGCGCAACAAGGAGGTGTTCCGCCGTTGGCGCGCACTTGGGCTCGACTACATGTTCATCGGGCTGGAGGCGATCGACGCCGACGGGCTCAAGCGGTTCCGAAAGCGCGTCTCGCTCGGCCAGAACTTCGAGGCGCTGGCGTTCGCGCGCTCGCTCGGGCTCGCGGTCGCGGTCAACATCATCGCCGATCCGTCCTGGGACCGCGCGCGGTTCGAGACGGTGCGGCAGTGGTGCCTGGAGATCCCCGAGATCGTCAACATCAGCGTCAACACGCCCTATCCCGGGACCGAGACCTGGGCCTCGGAACAGCATCGGCTGACCAGCCGCGACTATCGATTGTTCGACATCCAACACGCGGTGCTGCCGACGACGCTGCCTCTGGCGGAGTTCTACGCCGAGCTGGTTCGCACGCAGCAGGTGCTGAACCGCAAGCATCTCGGCTGGGCGGCGCTGCGCGGTGCCACCGGACGCGCGGCAAGGCTGCTCGCGCGCGGGCAGACGAACTTCCTGCGGATGCTGTGGAAGTTCGACCGCGTGTTCGACCCAGCGCTGCAGATGGCCGACCACGCGCGGCCGGTGCGCTACAACCTGCCGGTTCCGCCGGAGACGCGACCGGACCGGCGCGCACTCTACGTGCATTCGCCGGCGGGCCGACGCGGGCGCGCGATCGACGAACCGACGGAGCAGTTCGTGGAGGCGACGCGGATGGGGGACGGATAGTCTACGGGTGCAGCACGGCGCCTCTGGTGGCCTTGTCCACGTCCTTCTTGGGGCCGCGCAGGGCAAGACCGACGAGGTCCGGCGCGTCGGCAGGCTCCGCCTTGAAAGCAGCGCGGTTTGCGGCGTCGTGCCCGGTCGAGAACATGGCGCGCACGTAGGCTGCGCAATTGAGATCCCGATCCAAAGCCTGACGGTAGGCACGCTGCAGCACCGCCGGCGCAGCCGCGAAGATCAGCATCGGCTGGCCGAGCAGCGGCGCGTGCCGCCGATTGCTGGCGCTTACATAGGGTTCGCCGATGGCCTCCGGTGCCGCCGCGGCAATTCCCGTCGCCAGGAAGGCGGTGACGTTGAGTTTCTGCCACACCGCGAGGTCATCCAGGACCAGGATGGCAACTTTCGTTTCGAACTCCATGCCACTTCTGCCTTGCCTTCCTCGGGCATGCCGCCCGCCGCGGGGTGCAGCTACGTCAATCCCGGGTCCGGCATGTACGCCGCCAGCACCTCGGGCTTGCGGATCAGGATGATGCCCGCCTCCTCGTCGAGCACCCCCTCCTCGCGCCACAGGCGGAGCTGCTTGTTGACGCTCTCGCGCGTGGTCGCGATCAGCGTACTGATGTCCTTCTGCGAGAGCTTGAGCCGAATGCGCACGCCTTCCGGACCGCGGGCGCCGTATTCCTGCGCGAGCTTGGTAAGCAGTCGCGCGAGCCGCGCCGGCAGGTCGAGCAACGCGACTTCTTCGAGGGCCACGCTGGTATTGCGAAGCCGCTCGCACAACAACGCCAGCAGCCGCAACGCCAGGTCGTCGTTGCGTGCCAAGAACGGAAGAAAGTCGCGCCGCTCCACGACCAGCACGAGGCTCTCCTCCATGGCGGTCACGTCGGCGCTGCGCGGCTTGCCGTCGAGCAGCGCGATCTCGCCGACGACGCCGCCCGGCTCGACCAGACTGAGGGTGATCTCCTTGCCCTCGGCGGAGATCGCGGCGATGCGCAGGCGCCCGCTTGCCAGCACCATCATGCTCGCCCCTTCATGGCCGCGCGTCATCACCGCCGCACCGCGCGGGAACCTGCGTTCGGCGACAAAGCCGAGCAGCTCGTCGAGTTCAGCGGGGCGAAGCGTCGCGAACAGGCGGGTCGCGCGCAGCAATTCGCGTTTGGCATTGCGCTCGAGAGGACGCAGCATCAGCCGGCCGCCCGCAGGGAGATGCCGCTCGCGCACGCGATTTCGCCCCAGGCGGCTGCGCGGCGCCACCCGGGCGGGTGCCGCGGCACGCCCGCCGCTTCGGCGCCGCGCAGCCGACCGGAACCAGCCCGGCAGGTCCGGGCCTGTTCGTGGATCACCATCGTCTCCCGTCTTTCCCGCACCAGAGCGCGCAATGCACTCAGCGTCGCGCCATTCTTCCGAGGCGCGCCATGCAACTTCGGTCGTGCGGCGGCGCGCCGCAAGGGCGGCCGCGTGCCGATCGAAGTGACAGCCGAGCCGGGCGCGCGACTTGTGGTGGAACGGAAAGAACCGCCGGCGGCGGCACGAGCGTGGCGCAGAGTGCCGGGCGCGACCACCGGACTGACGGTCAGCCCAGCGCTGCCGCGACCCACTGCGCCCAGGCGAGCGTCGCCCGGTCCTCGCCGCGGGCACCGACGATCTGGATGCCGAGCGGCAGGCCGGAAGGACCGGTGCCGACGGGCACCGTCACGCAGGGGACGTGCAGGCCGGTCCAGAGATAGTTGAATGCTGGATCGCCGGTCCAGCCGAGGTCCGCGGGCGCCTCGCCGGGCGCCGAGGGCGTCAGCAGGATGTCGAGATCGGCAATTGCGGGGCCGAATGCCGCCTGCGCAGTGCGGAACGCGGCACGGGCGCGATCGAGCGCCTCGGCGGTATGCGCACCGCCGGCGTCGAGCAGCGCGCGCAGCGCCGGGCTGATCGCCTCGGGATGGGCCGTGCGCTCCCAGGCGAGCGCCTGCGCGCTTTCGGCGCCCTGCACGACCGGGTGCGCCGCCACCAGAGGGTCGAGGATCGGAGGCAGCTCGCGCTCGTCGACGACCGCGCCGGCGCGGCGCAGCACCTCCGCGCTGCGTTCGAGAAGCGCGCGCGTCTCGGCCGAGGCGGCGGACCAACTCGGGCTGCGGCAGAGGCCGATGCGCGGCGCCCGGCCGGGGTGGCGATCCGGGTCGCCGAGGTCGCGTCCCGCGACGGCGCCGACCAACAGCGCGCAATCGGCGACGCTGCGGGCGAGCGCACCGATCGTGTCGAGACTCTCCGCCATGATTTTCATGCCGGCGCGATGAATGGTGCCGAAGCTCGGCTTGAAGCCGACAGCACCACAGAACGCGGCCGGGCGGATGATGCTGCCGGCGGTCTGGGTGCCGAAGGCAAACGGGAAGCAGAAGGCGGCGACCCCCGCTGCCGACCCGCTGCTGGATCCGCCGGGCGTGTGCGCCGGGTTGATGGGATTGGTGGTCGGGCCCGGCGTGCGGACGGCGACCTCGGTGGTAACGGTCTTGCCGATCACGACCGCCCCGGCCCGGCGCGCGGCAGCGACGGCGGCGGCATCCGCGCGGGGACGATGGCCGCGCCAGATCGGGGAATTGTACTCGCTCGGCATGTCGGCGGTGTCGAGCACGTCCTTCACCCCGAGCGGCAGGCCGTGCAGCGGACCGGTGGGCGCCACGGCGGCGGCACGCCGGACGGCATCGGCATCGAGGAAGGCCATCGCGCGCAGCACCGGCTCGCGCGCGGCGAGGCGGCCGAGGCACGCCTCGGCCAGCGCGGGCGCTGAGAGGCGGCCGTCGCGGAGGCGCCGCGCGGCCTCGGTCGCGGTCAGGTCGGCGGGGTCGGGCATCGGCATCTCCTGCGCACGGGTTCGCGCGTCAGGCTGGCGCGGTTGTGCCGCCGGGTCCATCTTCGCGGCACGATGCAGGCGCCGCACACCCGATCCCCGATCCATGTCGGCCAGAGCCCGGAGGGGGTGATGACCTACCTCGTGGACCTCGCCCCGGAGACGCTGCCGCCGGTGCGCGGTTGCGACCTGGAGCGGGCGTGGGCCGCGGCGCGGCAGGCGGCAGCAGGCCAGGCGTGGGACGGTGCGCGGCTGTTCCGCTTCCGCCGCGCCGACGGCAGCACGAGCGACCTGGCGTTGGCCGACCCGGACGCCTGCTGCTGGGCGGGCGCGGTCGACCGGCTGGCGTCGATCGCGAGCAGCTATGGTTTGTCGCTCTGCCTGCGGCTGCTGGCGCTGATCGACCTGCTGGCGCGCTCGCGCTGGGCTCGCGGCCTGTTCAGCATCGGGCCGGACGGCGCCGAGTTGCACCCCGCCCTGCTCCGGGCCGCGGCACAGGCCGCGCTGAATGCCGAGGCGCGGTTCGACGAGAGCGGATTCCGCTCGCGCCTCGCAACCTTGTCCGCCTCTCTGCCGCCCGGCCCTCGCCTGACCACGCCGGCCGCCTGAACCGACTTTCCCGAGGAGTCCCCGGATGACCCGTCGACCCCATGCCCTCGCCGGCGCCGTGCTGGCAGCACTCGCCCTTGCCGGTTGCTCCGGTCCCGACGCGGCGGCGCCGTCGTATGCGGCGGCCGCTCCCGGTTCGCCGGCGGCAGGCGGCCCGGCCGGCCAGCCGAGCCCAGCGGCGATCGCCGCCTGCCGGCAGCGGGCAGACGAGATCTATCTGAGGCAGAATCGCGCCTTGCTCTCCGAGCGCAGCACCCGCGACACGCCATACGCGTCGAGCGGGCTGCCCAGCAATCCGACCGCCGGGCTGAGCGCAATGTTCGGCCGCGACCAGGACTTTGCCGACTGCCTGCGCAGCTTCGGGCCGGCGGCGCCAACCGGTGCCGGGCCCGTGGCCGGGAGTGGCTCGCGATCGGGTTCGGGCGCGGCCACTGGTGCGGCCCCTGGCGCGGGGGCCGGGACCAGCCCGGCGATGGACCAGACGGTGAGCGGCCCGACGGGGGTGCAGTCGCCACAATAGCGCGACCTGCGGGTCCGCCGGAGCAGGCGGTCGCCGGGGCCTCCGCTTGCCGCTAAGCTCCCGGGGCAATCCACCTGGAGAACCCGAGCATGAGCAAGATCGTCCGCACCGAAGCCGGCCCCATCCTGGCCCAGGCCGTCGAGTTCCACGGCTTCGTCTTCCTGGCGGGCGTGACCGCGCAGACCACCAGCAAGGACATCCGCGGCCAGACCGAGGAAGTGCTGGCCCGCATCGACGCGCTGCTGGAGACGCACGGCACCGACAAGACGCGGCTGCTCTCGGCGCAGATCTGGCTGA
>DATAYA010000338.1:0-4394 GCA_036272815.1 Acetobacteraceae bacterium | reverse complement strand
CTCGTGGGCCTGGCGTGCAAGAACGCGATCCTGATCGTCGAGTTCGCCCGCACCCGGCGGCTGGCCGGTGTGTCCCGCCGGGAAGCGGTGCTGGAAGCGAGCAAGCCCCGGCTGCGGCCGATCGTGATGACGTCGGTCGCGTTCATCCTCGGCGTGCTGCCGCTGGTGTTCGCGACCGGTGCAGGCGCGAGCGCGCGCCGTTCGATCGGCGTCAGTGTCGCCAGCGGGATGACCGCCTCGACCTGCCTCGCGGTGCTGTTCGTGCCGTCCTTCTTTGTGCTGGTGCAGCGGCTCGAGGAATGGCGCCGCAAGCCTGCGGTTGTCGTGGTCGCCGAATGAGGAGGACGCCCATGCGTGCAGTGCCCGGTTTGCTGCTGCTGCTGCTCGCAACTGCGGCCGCGATGGCGGCCACGCCGCCGCTGACGCCGCCGGTCGCCTGGCCGCGCACGCTTGCCGAGACCGGCAGCCAGCGCATTGTAATCTATCAGCCGCAGGTCGAGACCTGGCAGGGCGATCGCCTCGGCGGCCGCGCGGCGATCGCGGTCGGGCCGACCCAGGGCGCGCCCAGCTTCGGCGTCGCCGTGTTCAGTGCGCGGGTGCTGGTCGACAAGCCTGCCGGGATCGCGCAACTCCAAGACTTGACGATCGAGCACGTGGACCTGCCGACCGCGCCGGGCCAGGATGCGCAGGTCAAGACGCTGCTGCAGTCGCGGATGCCGAAAGCGGGGATCACAACGTCGCTCGACCAGCTCACCGCGAGCTTCACGGTCGGACAGCAGGTGTCATCGGTCGCGAGCGTTCCGGTGCAGAACCCGGTGCCGCGCATCGTCTTCGCCGTGGCGCCCGCTTCACTCCTGCTGATCGACGGCGCGCCGGTGCTGCATCCGCTGCCCGGGACCGCGTTCCAGCGGACCGCGAACGCGCGGGCGCTGCTGCTGAAGGATGCCGGCGGGAGCTGGTATGCGCTCGCCGCCGGCCACTGGTATCTCTCGCGCAGTCTCGAAGGCGACTGGGCGGTGCTGGAAACTCCGCCTGCGGGCTTGAAATCGGCGCAGGAGGCCGCCGCGCGCGAACAGGCGTTCGACCCGCTGCCGCCGCCGCCCAACACGCCGTCCGGCGCGCCGGCGCCGCGGCTGATCGCGAGCACGATGCCGGCCGAATTGGTGCAGACGCGGGGCGAACCGGCGCTCTCGCCCGTGGCCGCGACGCAGTTGCTGGAGATGCGCAACGCCGATCACGCAGCGTTCGTCGACATGCAGGACAACCGCAGCTACGTGCTCGTCTCCGGCCGCTGGTTCGCCGCCGCCGACCGCGCCGGACCCTGGACCTACGTGCCGTCCGCGTCGCTGCCTGCGGACTTCGCGAAGATCCCGCCGGCTGATCCGATGGCCAATGCGCTCGTCTCGGTGCCCGGCACGCCGCAGGCGAAGGAGGCGGTGATCGCGAGCACGATCCCGCAGACCGCGACCGTCCAACGCAATGGCCCGGCGCTGCAGGTGACCTATGCCGGCGCACCTGCGTTCGCGCCGATCACCGGCACGGCGGTGCACTATGCGACGAACACGGCAACGCCGGTGATCAGCGTCTCGGCCTCGGCATTCTATGCCCTGTCGAACGGCGTCTGGTTCACGGCGACAACGGCGCAGGGACCGTGGCGCGTTGCGACTGCGGTGCCGGCGACGATCTATTCGATCCCGCCAAGCTCGCCAGTCTATTACGTCACCTATGTCCACATCTATCGCGTGACGCCGAGCACAGTCGTCATCGGCTACACGCCAGGCTATCTCGGCGTCTATGTGGCACCGGACGGCACGGTCGTCTATGGCACCGGCTATGCGTACGCGCCGGTGATCGTGGGTCCGGCCTATTACGCCTATCCGGCGACCTACGGCTACGGCGCGGCATTCGCGTGGGGTGCGGCGACGGGGTTCGCGTTCGGCTATGCTGCGGGCTATTGCGCTTCGCCCTATTGGGGGCCGTACTGGCACGGCAGCTACGTCAACTACCAGTACGCGAATGTGAACCACTACAATGTGTATGGCACCTGGGGCAGCGCGTCGGTCACCCATGCGTCGGGCTGGTACGGCGCCACTGCGTACAGCGGCACCAGCGTCAACGCGTTCAATCCCTACACCGGCCGCAGCACCACGCAGCAGTACGGCAGCTTCCACAACACCGCGACCGGCACCGAGGGTGCTGGGCGACGCGGCACCAGCTACAACAGCGTCACGGGTGCCACGACCGCGAGCCGAGCCGGCGTGGTCGGCAATCCCAATACCGGCAACTACGCCGCCGGGCGGCAGGCCGCCGGCTACAACCCGAGCACCGGCACGCGCGGTGCGCACAGCACGACGGTGACGGGCAACACGCAGACCGGGCAGCGCACGGTCAACAGCCGCGGCGTCGTCGCCAACCCGAACACCAACAGCGCGGCCGCTTGGCACAACGGGAACGTCTATGCCGGCCACGACGGCAACGTCTATCGCCGCCAGGACGGAAGTTGGCAGAAGGCGACGACCGGCGGCTGGGCTCCGGTCTCGCAGTCGAATTCGCAACTCGGGGCGCTGAACGGGCAGCGGCAGGCGCGCTCGTGGGGCGCGCAGCGTGCGGGCGGGCGGTTCAGGCGCTGATGGTCAGCCGATCCACTTCGCAACCAATTTCTGCCGCGCGCCCGTCATCCGCATCTGCCGCAGCCACTCGTCGACGAAGAACTTCAGTGCCACGTCGCGCGGCATCATGTAGCCGAGCTCCGAGCGATTGAACGGTTGGTTCGGGTGGATCGCGCAGAGCTGCGGATGCAGCCGGTGCTGCAACTGCGTCTCGACGCCATCGGTTATCATCACGTCCGCGTGCCCGTCCACCAGCTGCTGGAAGATGGTCGCATTGTCTGGATACATCACGATCTGCGCGTGATGCAGGTGCGCGCGGTCGTAGCTCTCGTTGGTGCCGCCCGGGTTGGCGATCACGCGCACGCCGGGCCGGTCGATCGCCGCCAGCGTCTGATACTTGGAAACATCGGCGCAGCGCGCGACCGCGGCCTTGCCGCTGGCCATCACCGGGATCGAGAAGAACGCGGTTTTCATCCGTGCCAGCGTGATCGTCACGCCGCCCATCGCGATGTCGTATTTCCCGGCGAGCAGGCCGGGCATCAGCGTGGCCCAGGTGGTCGGGACGATCTGCAGCTTCACGCCCAACGCGCGCGCGAGCGATGCGGCCATGTCGACGTCGAGCCCGGTGGTGGTGCCGGTCGTCTTGTCGCGGAACGAGAACGGCTTGTAGTCGCCGGTCAGTCCGACGCGCAGCGCGCCGCGCGCGATGATGACGTCGAGCAGCGTCTGCGTCGGGGCGGGAGCGGTCGCAGGTTGCGCCAAGGTCGGGATCGCGGCGGCGAGTGGCGTTGCGGCGATACAGGCGGCCAGTGCCGCGTAACGCATAATCCGCATCGTCCCGTTTCCCCCGATTGCGGCGCGCAACGTGCCAGAGAGCTGCGCGGAAGGCCAGGGGCTCCGCCCCTGCACCCCGCTCAAGGCACAGCCTTGAGAATCCCTTCGTCAAGGGTTTCCAAAGGGCGACTGCCCCTTGGTGGGTCTGGGCAAAGCCCAGTCTTGCTCAAAGGCGCCCAGCCAGTTTCAGCGCAATACCGATGGCGAGATCGTACGGCAGCGCGAACGTCTCGCGCAGGCGCCAGCACCAGCGCACCGAGACGCGGCGCGAGGCCGGCCCCGCAAACGGCCGGCAGCCGCGCGCGTCAAACCCGGCGAGCCGCAGCAATGCGATGCAGCGCGGCAGATGGTAGGTGCTGGTCGCGACCAGCACGCGCCGGGCACCGTGCCGCCGCAGCACAAGCGCGCAGGCGCGGGCAGCGCTGAGCGTGTCGGTCGCGGTCTCCTCCAGCACGATGCGCGCGGATGCGATCCCGGCCTCGCGCAACAGCCGCGCCATCACCGCGGCTTCCGACGGCGGATGACGGCCGAGGCCGCCAGTCGGCACGAACCACGCCCCCGGATGTCGTGCGGCGCAGCGCAGGGCCGCACGCACCCGCTGCTCCAGCGCCGCCGATGGTGCGCCGCCGCGCTTGACGGCCGCACCGAAGATGACGATCGGCGGCCCGTCATTCATGCGGGCGGCGCGAGCAGCACCCGGTTGACGGCGACGAGCGCGCCATAAGTCGCGGCCCAGCTCCGCGCGAACGCGTCCGCACCGATGCCGCGGGGCGCCAGTTCCGCGCCGATCGCGGCGACCGTACGCCGCCCGTCGACCAGCGGCAGGATTGCGGCCGCCTGCGGCGGCAGCGCGATCGGCGCGCGCAGCCCGTCGAAATTGAACACGATGGTGCCGTCGCGCTGGATCAGTTTTGCGAGCTCCGGCCCGGGCATTTCGCGCGCGATTGGCAC
>DATAYA010000337.1:0-3974 GCA_036272815.1 Acetobacteraceae bacterium | reverse complement strand
GGAAATGCGCCGAGCAGGCGTACCAATCGCCGGACGTGCTGTCGACGCGGGTCAGCGCCTGCTCGTAGGGCAGCAGCAGCGCCTCGTGGCTGGTGTAGAAATCGGTTTCCCGAATCTGCGGGATGGTCTGCGAGGTCATGCCGCAGGCCGCCATGAACGACAGCGTCTCGTCGATCCGCCCGGCGATGTCCTGATAGCGCGCGGCAAGCGGCGAGCGGGCGGCGAATTCCAGGTTCCAGCGATGCACCTCGTGCAGGTCGGCATAGCCGCCGCCGGCAAACGCGCGCAGCAGGTTGAGCGTGCCGGCGGACTGGAAATAGCCCTGCTCCATCCGCGCCGGGTCGGGCAGCCGCGCCTCCGCCGTGAAGGCGGCGCCGTTGACGATGTCGCCACGGTAGCTCGGCAGGCTCTCGCCGCCCAGCGTCTCCATGTCCGACGAGCGCGGCTTGGCGAACTGGCCGGCCATGCGGCCGAGCTTCACGACCGGCAACCCGGCGCCGAAGGTCAGCACCACCGCCATCTGCAGCAGCACGCGGAAGGTGTCGCGGATCGAGTTGGCGGTGAAGTCGGAAAAGCTCTCGGCGCAGGCCCCGCCTTGCAGCACGAAGGCGCGCCCCTCGGCGGCCAGGGCCAGCGCCGCGCGAAGCCGCCGCGCCTCGCCGGCAAAGACCAGCGGCGGGTAGCCGCGCAGCCGCGCCTCGGTCTCGGCGAGCCGGGTCGGGTCGGGATAGGAAGGCGCCTGGCGCACCGGCCTGGTGCGCCAACTGTCCGGGGTCCACTGGGTCATCGCATCTTCTCCGTCGGCGGAGTTATCCACCGAAACGGGGATCGGGCCAACCGGGGCGGGTCACGCGAGCACGTCGCGGGCGAAACCGGCGATCGCGGCGAGGGTTGCCTCCCGCGCCTCGCGCGCCGGATCGTGGCCGATCCCGGGCAGCAGCAGCGTGCGCACCGGGCCGGCGCAGAGACGCTCGGCGGCGCGGAGCTGGGCTTGCGTGCCGTACGGATCGGCCTCGCCCTGGATCAGCAGCACCGGCAGGCGGATCGCCGGCAGGAATTGCGTGATGTCCCAGGTGCGGAAGGCGGGATCGAGCCAGGCGCCGTTCCAGCCGCGGAACGCGCTCTCCACATCGGCATGATGGCGCACCAGCAGCGCCCGCAACGGACCGCGAAGGTAGGCGTCGCGGGCGGCCGCGATGGCGGCGAGTGCCACATCCTCGACGAAGAAATGCGGCGCGATCAGCACCAGGGCGGCGACGCGGGCATCCGGGCGGCTGCCCGACGCGATCGCCGCGATCGAGGCGCCATCGGAATGGCCGACCAGCAGGCAGCGCCGGATGCCGGCGGCGTCCAGCACGCGCGGCAGCACGTCGGACGCCTCGCGCTCCATGTAGTCGAGCGGCCGCGGCCACGGCGCCGGTGCGCTGGCGCCGTAGCCGAAGCGGGAGAAGCCGAACACGCCAAGCCCGCTGGCGGCGGCGAGCAGCGCGGGGAAGCGGCCCCAGAGGCGCAGGCTCCCGAGCCCGTCATGCAGTAGGACGAGGCTGGCGGCGGTATCCGGCGCCGGTCCCCACCAGCCGGCCTCGACCCGGCGCCCGTCGAGCAGCATGTCGACTTCGCGGAGTGCGTGTTCCACCCCGCCGCTATAGCGAGCCCTCGGTCAGCTTGCGACCAGGGCCCGGAACTTTGGTGCCACCGCCTGATAGTTCTCGGAGTACCACGATTGCTGCAAAACGACCTGCCGCGCCGCGTTGTCGGCATAGGTCGGGTCGATCCGCCGCAGCTCGGCCGGCACGAGGGCGGAGGCCGCGGGATTGGCCGGGCCGCTGCCGAGCAGCTTGAGCAACTGCACCTGCACCTCCGGCTTGGTCATCGCCGCCAGCAGGCGCATCGCCTCCGCGCCGGCTGGATTGCCCTTCGGCACGTTGAACACGCCCGCGGTCAGCAGCCCGTCCTGCCAGGTCCAGGTGATCCGCTTGTCCGTGGTCTGGTCGAGCCAGCGGGCGCGGGTGCTGAGGATGCTGCCCATCACGACTTCGCCCTGACGCAGCATCCGCTCGCTGTCGGCGCCGGTTTCCCAGAAGGTCGTCGCGTCCTTGATCTGCCTGAGCTTGGCCATCGCGCGGCCGACGTCGAGCGGATAGAGCTTGTCGCGCGCCACGCCGTCGGCCAGGAGCGCCACCTCCAGCACGCCCTGCATCGCCCGCGGCAGCGTCCGCTTGCCGGGATACTTCTTGAGGTCCCAAAAATCCGCCCAGCTCTGCGGCGCGGTGCCGCCCGTGGCGCGGCTGTCATAGGCGAGCACGTAGCTGTAGGCGGAGGTGCCGAAGCACCATTTCATCGCGTAGCCCGGCAGCGTCGCGGTCTTGTCGACGATCGCGTAGTCGATCGGCTGCAGCAGCCCGTCCCCGCCCAGGATCCGCGAGGCGCCGATCGAGCTGTCGCAGAGGTCCCACTCGACCTTGCCGCTGCGCACCATCGCGCGGATCTTGCCGAGGCTCGGCCCGGCGCCGTCGACCGAGACGCCGATCCCGCTCGCTTGCGCGAAGGGTTTTCCCACCGTGGCGTCGTAGGCCCGCACCGCAGCACCACCCCAGCAGGCGAGCACGATCTGCCGGCCCGCCGCCGCGGCACTTCGCGCGCCGAGGCCGAGGCCGAGCGCTGCGGCGAGCGCGCCCAGCTCGCGGCGCCCGACCCGGAAGCTGCCGATCCGGCTCGCCAGCAGGGCTGCCTGATCGCGGCCGAACGCGTCCTCGTCCATGCTTCTCTCCCCGATGCCGCACGCCCGGTCGCGCCGACGGCCGCGCCAGCGTAGCATCGCGGAGCGGCGCAATTCTACCGAAGATTGAACAGCGAACCGGGCAACGCGCCGGGCCGGCAAGGGGGGAAGCATGGCGGAGAAGATAAACCGGGCGGTCGAGCTGCTCGCGGAAGGGCACGCGATCTATTACACGGGCGCCCATTCCGGCGCCGTGCTGACCCGCGCGCAGGGCCGGGACGATGCGGGGACCTGGGCCGACTATATCAATGTCGGCATGGAGCACGGCAGCTTCGACATGGCCGGGCTCGCCGACTACATGGCGGGGCTGGTGGAGGGCGGCCCGACCCGCTCCGGCCACCGCACGCCCGCGGTGATCGTGGAGGCGCCGGTCGGCGGCACCGATCCGGCCAGCGTGCGGCACAATGCCTGGCAGTTCCGGCAGATCCTCGGCCGCGGCGTGCATGGCATCCTGCTGTGCCAGGCCGAGGATCCGGACGCGGTGCGGGCCTTCGTGGAGGCGTGCCGCTATCCGCACCAGCTCGCCGGGGTCGATCCGTCGCTGCCCGCGCCGGCCGCCCGGCTTGATGGCGCCACCGGATCGCCACGGCCGGGCCTGCTCGGTACCGGCACCCGCGGGCGCGGCTCGGAGTTGACGGCCGCGCCGGTCTGGGGGCTCGACGACCAGGCGTATTTCCGCCGCTGCGACCCCTGGCCGCTCAATCCGGAGGGCGAATTGCTGCTCGGGGTGAAGCTGGAGAGCCCGGAGGGGGTGGCGCATTGCGAGGCGATCTGCGCCGTCCCGGGGCTCGGCTTCGCGGAGATCGGGCCGGGCGATCTCGGCCTTTCGCTCGGCTACACGACGCTGCGCAACGACCCCTACCCGCCCGAGATGGCGGCGGCGCGGGCGCGCATTTTCGCGGCCTGCCGGGCGGCCGGGATCGCGTTTCTCGAAGCCTGCACGCCCGGCAACATCTGCGCCCGGATCGACGAGGGGGTGCGCGTCATCGCCGGGCACAACCCGGAGACGGCGCGGATCGGGCGGGCGCATCAGAGGCGGAAAATGGCCGTGTGAGGGGCGAGGCGGCGCCGGTCGCGGTCAGGGCGGGGCGGTCGCGGCGGGTCCGGGCCGGGCGGCCCATATCAGCGGCAAATATCTGGCGACCTATGCGGCTGAAATGGCGCGGCGCGAGGATCGGCGGCGGTGTCCAAACGA
>DATAYA010000336.1:0-3183 GCA_036272815.1 Acetobacteraceae bacterium | reverse complement strand
ATGGCCGGCAGAGGCGGCACGAGATAGGCAATGGCCAGCCAAAGCAGGAGCGCGACCGGCATGGCCGCGGCGATCGCAGTCATGCCGGCGCCACGTTGGATTACGACGCTGCCTTTGTCTGATCCTGTATCATCCATTTCGGTAGCCTGGTGTCGCGCCGGCCGCGGCGGTCGCGATGTCCGGCCGGTGCCTGTACATTGTCCAACTTTGCGCCGTTCTCAAGCGCGGCCATGATGAGGCGCGCCCCATCGAGCGCCGATCATCCATGCGCAGAGCCAATCCCCGGCACCCCCAAGCCTCGCATCGCGGCACTCCGATGATAGCCGAGCCAAAAAGCGGCACGCGCCAGTATCCAAACGACAGTGGTCGCCAGCACGGTCCGCATCGCGGAGCCGTCCGGGGAATAGGCCGCGAGACCGAAAAGCCCAGCCGCAAACACGACGACCTGCTCCAATGTGTTTTGCAGGTAGCGTTGATTGACCCGCAGCCTCCGCGTCGCAAATCCGGAAAGCGGGTCAAACGCGGGTGAAGACAGCCGCTCATGCGCCACGGCCTCCACGCCCGTCACGAGGCAAAACAGAACCGCAAGGCAGCAACATTTCAGCGCAAAGAGCATCCTGCCTCCCAGGCTATCCATGGCCGGCAGAGGCGGCACGAGATAGGCAATGGCCAGCCAAAGCAGGAGCGCGACCGGCATGGCCGCGGCGATCGCAGTCATGCCGGCGCCACGTTGGATTACGACGCTGCCTTTGTCTGATCCTGTATCATCCATCTCGGTAGCCTGGTGTCGCGCCGGCCGTGGCGGTCGCGATGTCCGGCCGCTGCCTGTACATTGTCCAATTTCGCGCCGTTCTCAAGCGCGGTCATGATTGGGCGCGCCCATCGAGCGCGCCGATCATCCATGCGCCGAGCCAATCCCCGGCACCTTCTCATGGGCGAGTTCGGCCTGTTCGCGCGCGGACGACGGGGGAGGCAGGGGCAAGCCCGCGTGCCGCGTCGTGACGAACACGTCCGCCACCCTCGCCCTCGCGCCAAGCAAGTCGGCGGCCTCTGCTGCGGGATTTCTCCGGCGGCTTCACGTTCTGCTCGAGCACCGGCCGGTAGAGCGGGCCGAGTTCCGTGGTCGCGATCTCGCGTGCATGGGGCTTGCCCGGGTCGCTGGTGGCCTCGAGCGCCAACACATCGACAATCACGACGCGGCCAGGATGACGGGCGGCGTGATGCGCTGATCGCTCATGGCGCTTACCTCCGGACCCGATGCTACGGCAAACGCCCCGTCAGGTCGGCGTCACTCCGCCGCCTCCAGCGCCTCCTGAGCCGCCAGCCAGTCCGCCTCCGCCGCCGCCGTCGCGCGGTCGATCTCGGCCAGCCGCATCGTCGCGGTCACCACGTCGGCGGCCCGGGCGGGCGCGTACAGCGCCGGGTCGGCGAGACGCGCCTGCACCGCCTCCCGCTCGCGCGCGAGCCTGGCGATCAGGGCCTCGGCCGTCTTTGCACGGGTGCGCAACGGGGCGACGGCCGAGCGCGCCTCGGCGCGGAGGCGGCGGTCGGCGCGGCGCGTCTGCGCCTCCTCCCGCGACGCCGGCCGGGTGCGGTCGGCGAGCAGGTCGCGGTATTCGTCGAGGTCGCCCGCGAACGGCCGCACCGTGCCGTCCGCCACCAGCCACAGCCGGTCGGCGACCAGCTCCACGAGGTGCGGATCGTGGCTGATGAGCAGCACCGCGCCAGGGAAGTCCGCCAGCGCCCGCACCAGCGCGTCGCGCGCGTCGATGTCGAGGTGGTTGGTCGGCTCGTCGAGGATCAGCAGGTGCGGCGCATCCCGGGTCGCCAACGCCAGCAGCAGCCGCGCCCGCTCGCCGCCGGAGAGGTTTCCGACGGGGGTCTCGGCGCGGGCGGCGTCGAGGCCGAAGCGGGCGAGCTGGGCGCGGACCTGCGGCGGCAGGGCGCGCGGCAGGGCGTGCGCCATGTGCGCGATCGGGCTGGCGGCCGCGTCCAGCTCGTCCTCCTGGTGCTGCGCGAAATAGCCGACGCGGAGTTTTCCGCCCCGCCGCATCGCGCCTGAGAGCGGTTCGAGCCGCCCGGCCAGCAGTTTTGCGAAGGTGGATTTGCCGTTGCCGTTGGCGCCGAGCAGCGCGATCCGATCGTCGGGGTCGATCGCGAGCGAGAGGCCGGAGAGCACGGGCCGCCCGTCATAGCCGGCGGCGACCTGCTCCAGCGTCAGCATCGGCGGCGCCAGCGCGGCGGGCGGGGGGAAGTCGAAGCGCGCCGGGGCCTGGTCCTCGACCACGGTGATGTCGGGCAGTTTTGCCAATGCCTTGAGGCGGGACTGCGCCTGCCGCGCCTTGCTCGCCTTGTAGCGGAAGCGGTCGACGAACGCCTGCATGTGGGCGCGCTGGGCGGCGGCGCGCTCGGCGGCGCGGGATTGCTGCATCGCCTGCTCGGTACGGATGCGGACGAACTCGGCATAGCCGCCGGGGGTGAGGGAGAGCTTGCCATGGTCGAGATGCGCGATCGCGGCCACCGCGCGGTCGAGCAGGCCCTGGTCGTGGCTCACCACCAGGGCGGCGCCGGGGAAGCGGGCGAGCCAGCTCTCCAGCCAGATCGTCGCTTCGAGGTCGAGATGGTTGGTCGGCTCGTCGAGCAGCAGCAGGTCGGGGGCGGAAAACAGTGCGGTCGCCAGTGCCACGCGCATCCGCCAGCCGCCGGAGAAGCTGGAGACCGGGCGCGCCTGTGCCGGCGCGTCGAAGCCGAGGCCGGCCAGAATCGCGGCCGCGCGCGCCGGGGCCGCATCGGCGCCGATCGCGCGCAGGCGTTCGTGGATCTCGGCGAGTCGGGCCGGGGGCGCGGTCTCGGCTTCGGCGAGCAGGGCGACGCGCTCGGTGTCGCCGCGCAGCACGGTGTCCAGCAGGCTGTCGTCGCCGCCGGGTGCCTGCTGGGCGACGCTGCCGATGCGGGCGCGGGCGGAGAGGCGGATGTCGCCGCCGTCGAGTGCCAGGTCGCCCATGATGGCGCGCAGCAGCGTCGACTTGCCGGCGCCGTTGCGGCCGACGAGCCCGACGCGCTGGCCCGGCCCGATGGCGAGCGAGGCGCCGTCGAGCAGGGTGCGGCCGCCGAGGCGGATCACCACGTCGCGGAGAATGAGAAGGCTCATGACAGCGGCGTCTAGCGCGGATCGGGGTGCGG
>DATAYA010000335.1:0-20227 GCA_036272815.1 Acetobacteraceae bacterium | reverse complement strand
CGTGGGCGGCGCGGGTGGAGGCCTCCTCGGACCGCGCCGCCGCAAGAGCCTGCCTCGCCGCCACGACCGCTTCCTGACCGGCGGCAAGATCGGGCAGCGCCGCCTGCCGCGCCCGCGCCTCGGCCAGCGCCGCCTCCGCCTCTTCGGCTTCCGGCCGCAGCGCGGCGAGGCTCTCGTCCAGAGCCGCGAGCCGGCTCGCGGCGGTCTCGGCCTGCGTGCGCAGCGCGGCCGCAGCCGCGCGGGTGCGCTCGGCATCCTGCTCGGCCGAACGCCGTGCGGCACGCGCCTGCTGCTCGGCCGCAGCCGCGTCCCGGTCCGTCCGGTCGGCCACCTCGCGTGCCGCGCGCGCCTCGGTCGCCTCGGCCTCGGCGGCGCGCAGGGCGGCGCGCAGCCCGGCGAGCCGATTGCGTTGCTGCAACCGCACGGCAGCGGCGGTCGGCGTGCCGGCGCGCACGGTGTAGCCGTCCCAGCGCCAGACCCCGCCGGCGCGGGAGACGAGCATCTGCCCGGGCAGCAGTGCCGGCTGCACCGCCTCGCCCGCCGCCTCGTCCTCGACCAGGCCGATGCCGCCCAGCGCGCGGGCGAGGATAGCAGGCGCCTCGACCGCACCGGCCAGGCTGTCCGCGCCCGCCGGCAGCGGCGCGGCCTCCAGGGGCGGCAGCCCGCGCCAGTGTCGCGCCGCATCGCGGTCCGCGGCCGCGGCAAGTTCCTCCCCGAGCGCCGCCCCCAGAGCCGCCTCCAGCCCGGCCGGCACCGAGAGCGCATCGACCATCGGCGGCCAGCGCTCGCCATCCTTGACCGCCAGCACTTCGCCAAGCGCCTGCGCCTCGGCCGCCAGCTTTGCCCGCGCCGCATCCGTCCGCGACAGCGCCTCCCGCGCCGCCGCCATCGCCGCCGCCGCGGCCGGTCGCGCCTGCTCGGCCGCCTCCAGGGCGGCGCGCGCCGTGGTCAATGCCGCCGCTGCCGCCTGCTCCGCCGCCCCGGCCTGCGCGAGCCGCGCCGGATCGACCGCCTGCGAGGCCGCGCGGCGGCGCTCTTCCTCCGCCCGCGCCCGCTGCTCCGTGGCCCGCCGGGCGCGCGCCTCCGCCTGCCCGAGACCGCGCCGCAGCTCCTCGGCACTCGCCGCCGCAGCCGCTGCGGCCGCGGTCGCGGTGTTGGCCGCCTCCTCCGCGGCGCGCGCGGCATCGGCCGCCGACCCGGCCCGCGACGCCGCTTCCGCGAGCCGCCCCGGGAGCGCCGCCTCGCCCGCTTCGAGCGCCGCATCCTCGGCGCGGAGCCGCGCATCGGCTGCCGTCGCGTCGTGCGAAAGCTGCTCGGCGTGACCAAGATCGCGCGCGACCTGCCGCCCCCGTGCCTCCGCCTCGGCCAGGGACGCGCGGGCGCGCGCCTCCTCGGCTTGCAGGCTCTCCTGCGCCAGGCGGTGCCGCTCCAGCGCGGTGCGCGCCTCCGCCTCTTCGCTGCGCAGCGCCGGCAGCGCTGCCTCGGTCTCCGCCGCCTGCGCCCCTGCCCCGGTCGCGGCCGTTGCCGCAGCCGTCACCGCATCGCGGGCCGTGTGCAATGCCGCCTCGGCCGCCGCCCGTCCCGCTGCGGCCACGGCGCGCTGGATTGCCAGCAGCTCCGCTTCCGCCTCGCGAATATGTCCCGAGAGGTTGCGATAGCGGCTCGCCTGGCGGGCTTGGCGTTTCAGGCCGCCGAGCTGGGTTTCGAGTTGCGCCCGCAGATCCTCGGCGCGCGCGAGGTTCGCCTCGGCCGCGCGCAGCTTCAGCTCCGCCTCGTGGCGGCGGGCGTGCAGGCCGGTGATGCCCGCCGCCTCCTCCAGCACCGCGCGGCGCTCGTCGGGCCGGGCGTTGACGATCGCCGCGACCCGCCCCTGGCTCACCATCGAACTCGCCCGTGCGCCGCTGGCGAGGTCGGCGAACAGGGTCTGCACGTCGCGCGCCCGCGCCTCGCGCCCGTTGACGCGGAAGGCGCTGCCGGCGCCGCGCTCGATGCGGCGGCTGACCTGCAATTCCGGCTCGTCCTGGAACGGCGGCGGGGCGGCACCCGCGGTCTCCTCCAAGGTCAGCGTGACTTCCGCGAGGTTGCGCGACGGCCGTGCCGCGGTGCCGGCGAAGATGACGTCGTCCATCTCGCCGCCGCGCAGGCTGCGAGCCGAGCTTTCGCCCATCGCCCAGCGCAGCGCCTCCACCACGTTGGACTTGCCACAGCCGTTCGGCCCGACGATCCCGGTCAGGCCGGGCCGGATCTCGACGCTCGCCGGCTCCGCGAAGCTCTTGAAGCCGGCGATGCGCAGGCGGGAGAAGGCGACCGGCAATCCGTCACCCCGCCGCTTGCACGACCAGCTTCTCGAAATCGGCGTACGGCATCTCGCCCGGGCGGACGAGGTTCTTCGCCTTCGGGCCGTTGAAGACGAAGGTCGGCGTGCTGTTCACGTTGTATTTCTTCTCCGCCGCCGCCTGCTCGGCGAGCACCCAGGCGCGCAGCTTGTCGTCGTGGATGACCTTCTCGAAGGCGGCGTGCGACAGGCCGGCGAGAGCCGCCATCTTTCCGATCTCCTCGGTCGAGTTGACGCCCTGCGCGAAGGCCCAGCGGTCCTGCGTCTGGAACATCGCCAGCAGGAACGGCTCGTAGCGGTCGGGCGGCAGCGTGCGCGCCACCATCTCACCGAGCAGCGCCACCCGGTCCAGCGGGAAATCGCGGAAGATGTAGTGCAGCTTGCCGGTGTCGATCAGCTTCTTGCGCACGTCCGGGAAGGTCTCGCGCGCGAAGGCGGCGCAATGCGTGCAGGTGAGGGAAAAGAACTCCATCACCGAGACGGGCGCCTTCGGATCGCCGATCGCGCGCTCGCCGGTCGGGCTGACGTTCGTCGGGCTGGCGTTGGTCAGGGTGGCGTCCTGTGCCCATGCCGGCGTCGCGAGCGCTCCGGCGAGGCCGCCGGAGAGGGCGAGAAGGGTGCGGCGGGAGACGGGCATCGGAACCTCTGCGGTCAAGGTGAAACGTGGCAGCCCGGCGCGAGTCGGGCCAAGCAGGTCCGTGGCGGCGCCGGCGAACCCAACGCGGTCAAGCCGTAACAAGCCGATCTGCGCGCGGGATTTCAAGTCCCATCAGCGTGTCCGCAGCATCGTCGTGCCGAGCGAGGCAAGGGCCGCCTGCAATTCAGGCGGCAGGTCCGCAAGCTTCGCCGCCAGACGCGACGCCGCCTCCGGCGTGACCGGGGGTTTCGGCGGCGGCCCCGGCGGCAGGACGGCCTGCGCGATCTGGACGAAGCGCAGCCGCTGCACCGGCTCGCCGCCCAGGTGCAGGTTGACCCGCGCGATCAGGCTCTGCGCCATGTGCTGCAATTCGAGCGCGATCGGCCCGGCGCAGCCGAGCGTCAGCGTCCCTGCCCCAAGCCGGCGCGGCACAGTGACGGCGGCCAGCGCCGGCCCCACGATCGCCTCCCAGTCGGCAGCGACGGCGGTCAGCGCCGTGCCGTGGCGGCGAAACGCGGCGCGGGTCAGGCGCGGCAGCAAGGCCGCGACGGGCACCGGCCCGTAGGTCGGGCGACGGTTGTCGGGCACCGGCGCTGCCGGCAGAACGTCTCGCGTGCCCATCCCCGATGCCGCCCTCCTGCTTGCCTGGTACGACCGGCACCGCCGCGCCCTGCCGTGGCGCGCGCTGCCCGGCGTCGCCGCCGACCCGTACCGTGTCTGGCTCAGCGAGGTGATGCTGCAGCAGACCACGGCGGCCGCGGTGGCACCCTACTATGAACGTTTCCTCGCGCGCTTCCCCGACGTCGCGGTGCTGGCCGCGGCTCCCGAAGCGGCGGTGATGGCCGCCTGGGCCGGCCTTGGTTACTACGCGCGCGCCCGCAACCTCCATGCCTGCGCGCGCGCCGTCGCCGCGTCCGGCGGTGTGTTTCCGGCGAGCGTCGAGGATCTGCGCGCCTTGCCCGGCATCGGCGCCTACACCGCGGCCGCGATCGCCGCGATCGCGTTCGGCATCCCGGCGGTGCCGGTGGACGGCAATGTCGAACGCGTCTGCGCCCGGCTGTTCGCGATCACGGCACCTTTGCCGGCGGCCAAGCCCACGATCGCGGCGGCGGCGGCGCGGCTCGGCGCGCAGCCGGCGGCGGCGGCGCGGGCGTCGGATTTCGCGCAAGCCCTGTTCGACCTCGGTGCGACGGTCTGCACGCCCATGTCGCCCGCCTGCGCGCTCTGCCCCTGGCGGACGGACTGCGCCGGCCACCGCGACGGGATTGCGGCCGGACTGCCGCGCAAATCGCCGAAACCGGCCCGCCCGATCCGCTACGGGGCGCATTTCTGGCTCACCGACGCAGAAGGGCGCGTGCTGCTCCGCCGCCGGCCGCCTGCTGGCCTGCTCGGAGGGATGACCGAGCTGCCGGGCACGCTCTGGCGGCCGGCGCCATGGACCGAGGCGGAGGCAGTGGCGGCGGCGCCCATGCCGGCCGCGTGGCGGCGGATCGGCGAGGTGCGGCACGGACTAACTCACTTTGAACTCCGAATCGTGCTGTATGCGGCTCGCGTGCGGGAGATAAGGACTGACGGACATCTGTGCGATGTAGCGGACATGGGTGCGGAAGCGTTGCCGTCTGTGATGCGGAAATGCGCTTCTGTAGCGATGGCGCAAGTTCAAGCGTCGCCTTCTCCGCAGCCGCATGGCCAATGCGTGATGCCGGCACCGCGTGTCCCACCGGAGGTCATGTAAGTTTCCATTACGGAAAAGTTCGCCGCCCGGCCTGGTGGCACGGTGTAGGTTGGCTACGGCTCTACGGTCATATCTTCCCGGAATCCGAAAGTCTTGATGGGGTGGACGGCCCCCGCTCCCGGCATCGGAGTGCCTAACGCGACCGCGACTGCCGCCACCGTCACCGACCCATCGCTGTTCCGTGGATCAGCATCGACGGCAAGCGACGGTTCCTGGATCGGTCATGGGTGGTGACTGATGGATCACGTTCCTTTTACCCGATGTGGCGGCGAGGCCGGACGGTGTGGAGTGTCGAAGTAAGGAGGAAACCCATGTCCCCTCCCTTCCGCGTCTCCCTGATCGCGATCGCCTTGATAGCTGCCCTGGGGTCACTCCCCGCCTCAGCCCAACGTGGCGGGGGTGGCGGATTCCGGGGTGGCTTCAATCGCGGTTTTGCCGGCCATGGCTTCAACCGCGGCTTCGTCGGGCCGCGCTTCGGCTTCAATCGCGGTTTTGCCGGGCGCGGCTTCAACCGTCGCTTCGTCGGGCGGCGCTTCGGCTTCAATCGCGGATTCGTCAATCGCCGGTTTGGCTTTTTTGGGCCTCGCGTCTTTGTCGGGCCGGGCTTCGTCGCGGCGCCTTGGTGGTGGGCACCGCCACCACCGCCGTGGTGGGGTTGGGCGCCGCCGCGGCCGTGGTGGGGTTGGGCGCCGCCGCCCCCGCAGCCGTGAGGTGATGGCAGTTGTGGACGACGAGGGCGTCCCCATGCCAAAGCGGCTGACGACGGGGCTCTAGCCCGCCCTCACTCCGGCGCCTGCGCCGTCTCCACCGGTGCCCGCCAGCCCGGCTGATGCACCCATTGCAGCGGCGGCAGCGCGTGCCCTCCCGAATTGGCCGCCGTGTGCGCGAACGCGCCATACGCCGACTTCGCCCCCGCGAACGCCCGATACTGGCTCGCGGCCGACGGCAGCGCCGCATACGCCGCCCGCCGCGCCGCGAACGCCCCGGACGGCATCGGCGGCTCCGGCAACCCGGCCGGCGCCAGCTCCGGATGGCCCCAGGCGATCATCACCTGCCGCGCATAGGGCATCCCCTCCGCCGCCTCCTGCGAATGGTAGTCGGCCGCGGCGGTCGGCCAGTCCCCCGTCATGCGAAACAGCGTCCGCAGAAAGCGGGCGCCATAGGCGGCGTTGGTCGCCGGGTCGAACGCCTCGTCGAGATTGGCGAAGGCGTGCGGGTGGTAGTTCAGGTTCACTTGCAGGCAGCCGACGTCGATCGACTGCACGCCCTTGGCCTGCAACGCCGCCACAGCGGCCACCGCCTCCGCCTTGGTGGCGAAGAACTGCCCGGTGCCCCCCACGTCGATCGTCCACGGCCAGGCTCCCCAGAGCCGGGTCGCCGGATTGAGCCGCCCGCTCTCGACGACGCCGATCGCGGCGAGCAGGCCGGGCGGGATGTGCTCCGCCGCCTGCGCCGCGGCGATCGCCCCGTCGCAGGAGGGCGGCGGCAATGGCGGGGCGAAATCCGGCAGCGGCTCGCCCGCCAGGGCGCTGCCTGCGGCCGCGACCAGTCCGAGAGCCATCAGGAGGGTGCGCATCCCCCCAACCTATCGCAGCTTGCTTTCGCGGGAATGGACAAACTTCAGTCGAACTCGGTCGGGAGCCCCGGATCACGCCAATGTTCAAACATCCGCGCAATCTGCGGATGCACCACGCGGCCGAAGGACAAGTCATACGGGATCGCGGCTTCGGCGAACCAGCCGATGCCGCTGGTCTCGAGGCTGGTCGCCGGCGCCCCGCCCGTCAACTCGCAGACGAAAAAGAATTTGTAGATGGAGAACGGGCTCGGCGTGTTGCCTTGTCGGGTGCGGTCCCAGACCGCGGCGAGTTTCTGGGCCCGCACCTCGTAGCCGGCCTCCTCGCGCACCTCACGGACGACGCATTCGGCGGCCGTCTGATTGACGTCCGCCCAGCCGCCGGGCAGCGTCCAGCGTCCGCCATCGGCCACCTCGCGCACCATCAGGATGCGGCCGCTCGCGTCGATCACGGCGGCGCGGACGTCGACCTTGGGCGTCGCATAACCCTCCTGGGCGCCGAACAGCGCCTCGACCAGCCGCCCGTCGGCGCGCGAATGGGCCGCCATGATGCGGGCGGCCAGCGCCCGGATCGTGCGGTAACGCTCGGCGTCGTAGGGGTCGCGGGTGAAGGCGAGGCCGGTCTGCGCGATCGCCGCCAGCTCGCGGCCCCAGAGCAGCCAGTCCGGCTCCGCCATGCGCCGCGGATCAGACCGCGGGCTCGGAGAGCAGGCTTGCGTCCGCCGGCTCGGGCAGCGGCTCGGCGAAGTCGGCGTCGGTCAGCATCCGCCAGGTGCCGCCGACCAGGATCTCGCTCGGCCGGAACCGCGCCTTGTAGGCCATCTTGCGGCTCTCCGGCACCCAGTAGCCCAGATAGACATACGGCAGCCCGGTCTGCCGCGCCCGCTCGATCAGCCACAGGATCGCGTGCGTGCCGAGGGATGCGCGCGCCAGCTCCGGGGCGAAGAAGCTGTACACCGCCGAGAGCCCGTCACTCAGCCGGTCGGCGAGGCAGGCACCCACCAGCCGATCGTCCGGGTCGCGGAACTCGACGATGAAGGTCTCGATGGGCGTGTCCTCGACCATCGCGCGGTAGTCGTAGAAACTCATCGTCGCCATGTCGCCCTCGCCGTGGCGCACCTGCTGGTAGCGCTGGAAGAGCTGGTACTGCTCGGCGGTGGCGCGGGCCGGCACTTCGAAACCCTCGACCAGCGCATTGGCGACAGCGATGCGGCGCAGCGTGCGGCCGGGCTGGAAGCTGGCCGAGGGAATGCGGATCGGCACGCAGGACTGGCAGCCCGGGCAGACCGGCGCATAGGCGATGTTGTGGCTGCGGCGAAACCCGGCGCGCGAGAGCCGGTCGTGCAGCATCTCCGCATCCGGCCCGGTGATCTCGGTGACGACCTTGCGCTCCGTCCGGCCCACGACATAGGGGCACGGCAACGGTGCCGTGGTGTAGAAGAATTGCGGCCGACGAGGTGGTCTGTAGGTCATGCGCGCATCTATCGATGATCGGGCATGATCCATCCCGCGCCGCGCGGGGTCAACGCCCATCCGGCGATTTTGCAGACGCCGGAACGAGTTGCATCGACCACGCGGTGCGCGCCGGCTCGCGCCCGAGCCGCACCGTCGCCCCGTCGCGCCAGGCCGGCAGCAGGTTGAAGGCGTGCCGGCTGGCGAGGTGCCCGGACTGGCCGGGGGCGGCCATGAACAGGCTGTCGTCGAGGTTCGCGAGGTCATAGACGCCGCGGAACTCCGCCCCGTGGACGGCATCGAGACGGCCGAGCGGGGCGCCGCTGCGGAACAGCGTGGTGTCGTCGCCCGGCACGCTGATGCGCGCCGTCGCGAGCCGGCCGATCAGCGGCAGCCGCCCCAGGATCGGATGCGCGAACACCGCCTTGTGGACGTTTCCCCAGCGCCATGTCGCCGGATCCGGCCCCTGCGAGTGCGCGACCTCCGCGACCGCCTCCTGCAAGGCCTGAGCGAGCACCGGTCCGCAATCGCCGCCGCACCAATGGGCGCCGGCAGGGGTCACCACCCATTGCGTGAACTCCTCCCACGGCCCCGACCAGAGCCCGGCGATGCCGGCCCGCTGCATCACGAGCTGATAGAAACGCTGCACCCAGGCGTTGAAGATGAGCGGCTGCGGCAGGTCCATCGCCATCCGCCCGTTCCAATGCGCAAGCAGTCCCGCCGCCCGCGCGGCCGGGCTGCCGGCGGGCAGCGAAACGCCGCGCAGCACCGGCAGCAGGCCCTGCGCGAAGGTGCTGACGTCGTCCACCTGCATCCGCGCGAAATCCGCCGGCACCAGCTTGTCGCCGCCGGCATCGAGCAACTGGCGGATGCGCACCGCGCGCCAGTCGCCGTACTGGTCGCGGCCCATGAACACGGGAAAGTCGCGTGGGGCGATGCGCTCGTTGGCGTTCACCAGCCGGCCGCTCGGCGGATCGACGAAGTGCGGCAGGGCGGGGCCGGAGGCAAACCCGGTCCAGTCGAAGCGGCCGGAGGCGCCATCCACCGGTGCTGCGCCGTCGCCACTTCGGCGGATCGGCACGCGGCCGGTGACGTAGAGGCCGATATCCGAGGTGTCGGCCACGAGCAGGTTCTGCACAGGCGTCGAGATCAGCGCCGCCGCCCGACCGGCCGCCGTCACGCTGTCCGCCTCGTTCAGGGCCAGCAGCCCGTCGGCCGCCGTGTCGTCCGGGGCGAGGCTCGCCATCTCGACCGCCAGTGTCGGGCCACCCTTCGTCCTGTTCAGGTCGCTGATGACGGGGCCGTGCCGCGTCTCGCGGATGGTGATGATCAGCGGCTGCTGTCCGCGCACGCGGATGGTCGCCTTGCGGGTGACGAACCGGCGCGGCCCGTCCGGGGTCTGGTAGCGGCCGTCGGGCAGCACCGTCTCCTCGAACACGTCCTCGGTATCGGCGCCGGTGGTGGTGAAGGTCCAGGCGATCCGGCCATTGTGTCCGAGCACCATGAACGGCACCCCGGGCGCCGTGGCACCGGCGAGCGGCCCGGCCGGCGTGTCGATGCGCGCCAGATACCAGAGGCCGGGGAAGCCGAACGCGAGGTGCGGGTCGCCCGCCAGCAGCGGCTTGCCGGACGCGGTGTGGCGGCCGTCGACCGCCCATTCGTCCGAGGCCTCGCCCGGCTGCGTCATCGGCGCCGGGAAATGCGGCAACGCCGCGAGCACCGCGCGCGCGGCGGCGGCATAGCGGCGGTCGCGCCTGGGAGTGGCTTGCGCGTCGGGCCGCCCGGCTTCCTGATCCGGCGGCCACAGCTCATCGATCCGCGCCGGGTCGAGATGCCCCGCCAGACCGAGCCGGGCCAGCTCGGTGCGCCAGTTGCCGGAGAGCCAGAGCCCCATCAACTTGCCCCAGAGCAGGCTGTCCACCTGCGTCCAGCGGGCCGGGGCGCCGAAGGCCACGAACTCGGGAGCGGCGAAGCGGCCGCGGCGGGCGATCCAGGCGTTCACCCCCCGCGCGTAGGCCGCCAGCATCGCCTGCGTCTCCGGCCGCAGCCCGGCGAGATCGGCCTTCGCACGCCGGCGCAGGCCGAGCGTGCGCATCGTCTCGTCGAAGCGCAGCGTCGCCGGCCCGGCCAGCTCCGACAGCCGGCCCGAGGCGGTGCGGCGCATCACGTCCATCTGGAACATCCGCTGTCGGGCATGGAGATAGCCGAGCGCCTCGGCGGCGTCGGCGAGGCTCTGCGCGCGGATGAACGGGATGCCGTCCGGGTCGAAGGCGACCTGCACCGGCGCCGACAGGCCGGGCAGCGCCGCGCGCGCGTCGCGCCCCGGCAGCGTCGCCCAGATGACCGCGAGCAGCACCGCCGCCGGCAGCACGAGCAGGAACAGCAGGACGGCGAAGATGCCGGCGAGCAGACGGGCCATCCCGACACCCTGACGCGGGATGCGGCGGCGCGGAAGACCTCATCCGATTGCAAAACATCGCTTGCAAGCCGGCCCCGACCTTGCCATGTCGCCAGGGTTGGGTCGCGGACGTTGGCAGCCGGGGCGCGGCAGGCTAGCTTGCCCGATCAGCCGAGACAGGTCGGCAGCCGGGAGAGGTCGGGGCCACGCGCCCCGGACGGAGGAAATATGGGTAGCTTCAGCATCTGGCACTGGATGGTGGTGCTGCTGGTCGTGCTGCTGCTGTTCGGCAGCGGCAAGGTCAGCAATCTGATGGGCGACTTTGCCAAGGGCATCAAGGCGTTCAAGAAGAACATGGCCGACGGCGACGACGAGTCGATGTCGACCCCGCCGGCCGACCGGCCGGGCGGCACCATCGCCGGCCCCGAAGCACCGGCGGCCACGACCAAGGCCCGCGAGACCACGGCCGCGCATTGACGCCGGCGGAGGTCGCCGGCGTTCCGGCTCGCGCCGCGCGCGTGACGCCGGGCTGGGTCGGCCTCGTCGAGCACATGCATCTCTGTGACACCGCATCCCGGCCGATGCAGCCCGCAGCCGTGCTGCGGCTGGTCGCCGGAGAGGGCGTCGACGGCGACCGTTACCGGCGCGGCACCGGCACCTACTCGCCCAAGCCCGAGCCGGGGCGGCAGGTGACGCTGTTCGAGGCGGAGACGCTGGAGGCGATCGCGCGCGACCACAAGATCGCGCTCGCGCCGCACGAGCACCGACGCAACGTGACCGTCCGCGGCGTGCCGCTCAACCATCTGGTCGGGCGCCGCTTCCACCTCGGCGCGGCGCTGCTGGAGGCGACGCGGCTCTCCGTGCCCTGCCTCTACCTCGAGGACCTGCTGGGGAAGAAGGTGTTCAAGCCGATGCTCAACCGCAGCGGCCTCAACTGCCGCATCCTGCAAGGCGGCGAGGTGCGCATCGGCGATCCGGTGCAGCCGATCTGATGGCAACGACGCACCACCTCGCGGCGAGCCCGCGGACCGTCCGTTGGGGTGTCTTCGACGCCGCGATCCCGCCCGTGCTCACCGTGGAGCCGGGCGACGCGGTGGTGGTGGAGTGCGTCTCGGGTGCACCCGAGGTGATGCCGCCCCCCGGCTCGGGCTTCGCGCAGCATCCGGCTATGGCGGCAATCCACGCCGACGTCCCGCGGCGGGGTGCGCACCTCATCACCGGCCCGGTCGCGATCGCGGGCGCCGCGCCGGGCGACGCGCTGGAAGTGCGGATCGAGGCGATCGAGTTCGGCTCGGACTGGGGCTATTGCGGCTTCCGGCCGCTGGCCGGCACGCTGCCGGAAGACTTCCCGGAGCGCTTCCTGAGCCACATCCCGATCGACCGCGAGGCGCGCACCTGCCGCCTGCCCTGGGGTACCGAGCTGCCGCTCGCCCCGTTCTTCGGTGTCACCGGCGTGGCGCCGCCGCCGGAATGGGGTGCGATCAACACGAAGGAGCCGCGCGCCCACGGCGGCAACCTCGACCTCAAGGAACTGGTCGCCGGCAGCACGCTTTTTCTCCCGGTCTTCGTGCCCGGCGCCCAGTTCTCGGCCGGCGACGGGCATGGCGTGCAAGGCGACGGCGAGGTGTGCATCAACGCGCTGGAGACCTGCCTGACCGGCACGTTCCGCTTCCACCTGCACAAGCGCGCCGGCCTGCGCTATCCGCGCGCCGAGACGCCGTCCCATTTTATCAGCATGGGGATGCACGAGGACCTCGACGTCGCCATGAAGACGGCGCTGCGCGAGATGATCGCGTTCATCTGCGCGCGCAGCAATCTCTCGCGCGAGCAGGCGTATCAGTTCTGCTCGCTGGCGGTGGATTTCCACGTGACGCAGACGGTGAACGGCGAGAAGGGCATCCACGGGATGCTACGGAAGGGTCTGCTGTTCTAGCGGCGTGCCGCCGTTCCATGGGGGCGCCCGTCAGAACAGCTTCTGGTACACCACGAAACCAGAATCTTCCGCTACCTTGTCGTAGAGCCGCCTTGCAGTGCGGTTGGTTTCGTGCGTCTGCCAATAGACACGCGGCGACCCGGCGAGCCTTGCCCGATCGTAGACTCCATTGATGAGCGCTCCGCCAATCCCCTTGCCTCGCGCCGCCTCGCTCGTGAACAGGTCCTGCAGATAGCAATTCGGTCCGATTGCCGTCGTGCTGCGATGGAAGATGTAGTGGGCCAGGCCGAGCAACCGCCCATCCTGCTCGGCGACCAGGCCATGCACCGGCTCGTACGCGTCGAAGAAGCGTGCCCATGTCGTCTGGGTGATCTCGAGCGGCAGCGCGGTCTCGCCCGACCGCCCGTAGAACGCATTGTAAGCACCCCACAAGGATAACCACTGGTCGTAATCCTGCCGAGCCACGGGACGGATGGAAAGATCACTGGGCATTCTTTGATCCTGAACTTGTGGGCGGCTTCGCACGGAGACGAATTGTACCAGCCGCCCGAAGAATGACTTATCGCGCTCCCGTCGTCATGCTCGGCAAGGGCCGAGCATCCACGCCGTCCGTTCCGGGTCGCCGGGAGAAAGTCGTGGATGGCCGGCCTTCGCCGGCGATGACGGGAAGGATGGGCCGCTACGTGGAGAGTTGGGCGAATGGCGGTGCTTCTCGGACTGCTCGCGGCCCTGCTGTGGGGCGTCACCGACTTCCTGATCCGCATCGCCGGTCAGCCGCTGCATCATCCGTGGGACTTGGCCTGGTGCGCTTGGGTTAGCGGCGAGGCGATACGCGGTCCCCCTCACGCCAGCGACCAGTACGCCACCAGGATCACGTAGCCCATCACCGCAATCGTCCCGTGCAGCACGATCATCAGTGCCGCCTGCCCTGCCCGGCCGCGACGCACGAAATAGAGCACCGTCAACCCGAGCAGCAGCGCGAACACAAGCAGCCAGGTCGCATCGAAGCCGAACGTGCCCGCACCCTGCGCTGCGGCCTTCGCCGACCGCTGTGCGGCGAGCAGCAGCAGCACGATCCCTGTGGCACCCAGCACGCCGTGCGCCGCCCCCAGCAACGCGGGCGCACCGCGGCCAGGGCGCATATGCAGCAGCGCGAGCGTCAGCCCAAGCAGGACCACGAGGGTGAGGACGGCGACGGCTGGGCCAAGCATCGGCGCCAGCATAGCGGCGCCGGACGGATCGGGATACGCGCGTTGACCGCCCTCCCCGCCCTCCCTAGCTTCCCGCCATGTCCGCCGCTCCCGACAATGCGATCCCGCGCGCCTGGCCGTTCGAGGAAGCGGCGAAGCTCGCGACGCGTATTGACGCTTCGGGCCGCGACACGGCCCTGTTCGAGACCGGCTATGGTCCCTCCGGCCTGCCGCATATCGGCACCTTCGGCGAGGTCGCCCGCACCTCCTGGGTGCGCCATGCCTACTCCGTGCTGACCGGCCGCCGCTCGCGCCTGATCGCCTTCAGCGACGACATGGACGGGTTGCGCCGCGTGCCCGGCAACGTGCCCAACCGCGACCTCCTGGCACAGCATATCGCCAAGCCGCTGACCCGCGTGCCTGACCCGTTCGGTACGCACGAAAGCTTCGGCGCACACAACAACGCCCGCCTCCGAAGCTTCCTCGATCAGTTCGGTTTCGACTACGAGTTCGTCTCGTCGACCGAGGCCTATCGCTCCGGCCGTTTCGACGCGACGCTCGCCCGGGTGCTGGAAGAATTCGATGCGATCCTGGCGGTGATGCTGCCAACGCTCGGGCCGGAACGCCGCGCCACCTACTCGCCGATCCTGCCGATCCATCCGCGCACCGGCCGCGTCATGCAGGTGCCGATCGAGCGCCGCAACACAGAAGCGGGCACGATCGTCTGGTCCGATCCCGAGGATGGCACCCGTTTCGAGACGCCGATCGCGGGCGGTGCGGCCAAGCTGCAATGGAAGGCCGACTGGGCGATGCGCTGGGCGGCGCTCGGCATCGACTACGAGATGTCGGGCAAGGACCTGATCGACAGCGTGAGGCTCTCGGCGCGCATCTGCCGCATCCTCGGCGCCGAGCCGCCGGTCGGCTTCACCTACGAACTGTTCCTCGACGAGAACGCCCAGCGAATAAGCAAGTCGAAGGGCAACGGCCTCTCGGTCGAGGAATGGCTGCGCTATGCACCCCCGGAGGCGCTGTCGCAGTTCATGTTCGCCGCCCCCAACCGCGCCAAGCGGCTCTATTTCGACGTGATCCCTCGAGCGACGGACGAATACCTCGCCAATCTCGCCCGACTTGAGGCGGCGCCCGACCCGACCAACCCCGCCTGGCACATCCATGCGGGCCGCCTGCCCGACCACGGCGGCAGCCCAATCGCCTTCGCGATGCTGCTCAACCTCGCGAGCGTGGTGAACGCCGAGACGCCGGACATCCTCTGGGGCTTCATCCGCCGCTACCGTCCCGACGCGACCCCCGAGACGATGCCGTTCCTCGACCGGCTGGTCGGCCACGCGCTCGCCTACTATCGCGACTTCGTCCGGCCGGCGAAGCAGTACCGGCACCCGAGCGAGGTGGAGCGCGCGGCGCTGGCCGATCTCGCCGAGACGCTGCGCGGCATGGAAGACGACGTCGATGCCGAAACCATCCAGAATACCGTCTACGAGGTCGGCAAGCGGCATCCCTTCGCGGCCTTGCGCGACTGGTTCGGCTGCCTCTATCAGGTGCTGCTCGGCCAGTCGGAGGGGCCGCGCTTCGGCGGCTTCGTCGCCCTCTACGGCCACGCGGAGACCATCGCGCTGATCGAGGCCGCACTCGCGAGGCCAGCGGACGCGGCTTGAACGCGGCGTCCCTGCCTGACCGGCTTCCCCGATGGTGGCAACGCCTGCCCGCATTGCTCGGCGTGCTGCTGCTCGTCGCGGCGGTGATCGCCGTGCGGGCCGAGTTCCGTCGCCTCTCCTTCGCCGACATCGCCCGCTCGGTCGAAGACACCCCGGCCATAGCTCTTGCCGCCGCCGCCGTCTGGACGGTGGTCTCCTACGCCGTGCTGACGCTCTACGACCGGCTTGGAACCATCTATGCCGGCAAACGCGTGAGCTACCGCCGCGCCGCGTTCGCCTCGTTCTGCGCCTACGCGCTGTCGCACAATCTCGGCTTCCCGGCGGTATCCGGCGCTGCGGTCCGCTACCGCTTCTATGCCCATTGGGGGCTCACACCGGCAGAGATCGCGCGCGTCGTCGGGTTCTGCAGCTTCACCTTCGGGCTCGGCGGCCTGGTGATCGGCGGCGTCGTGCTGGTGTTCGAGCCGCGGGCGGTGCCGGCACTCGGAAGCTGGCTGCCGCTGCCGGTGCTGCACGGAGCCGGCGTCGCGTTCTGGGCGATCGTGCTTCTCTATGTCCTCGCCGCGACGCTCGGGCTGCGTGTGCGGGTGTTCGGCGCCACCATTACGCTGCCGGATGCGCGGATGGCGGTGCTGCAGGTCGGGCTCGCGACGGTCGATGTCGCGCTCACGGCCGCCGTCTTCTTTGCGCTGCTGCCGGCAGCCCCGGGCCTCGGCTTCCTGCGCTTCCTCGGCGTCTATGTCTCGTGCTTCACCGCCGGCCTGGTCGCGAGCCTGCCGGGCGGCATCGGCGTGTTCGACGGCGCGATGCTGCTGGGGCTGGCACCCTACCTGCCGGCGCCGCGGATCGTCGGCGCGATCCTGCTGTTCCGGCTCTACTACTACATCGTGCCGCTGCTGCTCGCGGGCAGCCTGTTTGCCGCCAGCGAGGTGCTGCTGCGCCGCGGCGAGCGTTGGAGCGAGCCCGATTTCGCGGTTGCCGCCAGCACCGGCATCGTCGCCCTGTGCGGCGCGGCGCTGCTCTCGCTCGGCGTGCTGCAGCCGGCGTCGCACGTCGCCTTCGCCGACCCGGACGTGGCCGCGATCGCGGCGACCGCCGGGCGCTACGTGCCCTCGCTGATCGGCACCGCGCTGATGCTGCTCGCGGCCGGTCTCGCGCGGCGGGTGACGCTGGCCTGGTGGCTCACGATGGCACTGCTGCCGCTGGCAGCCGTGACCACGGCAGCGGAGGGGCAGCCGGCGTGGCTGCCGGGCGTGCTGCTGCTGGCCGCGTGCCTGCTCGCCCCATTGCGCCGGGCCTGCTATCGCCACGCGCGGCTGACCAGCGGACCGTTCGACCGCACCACGGCGCTGCCGCTGCTGGCGCTCGTGGTCTGCGTGCTGGCGTTGGCGGCGACTCGCCCGGCGCCGCCCGCGCTCGACGCCGATAGCTGGTGGCGCGTGGTGCTCTCGCCGCTGGTGCCGAACGGCATGCGGCTTGCCGTCGCACTCTCGGTCGGGCTCGGGCTGGCGGCGGGGTGGCGGCTGATCCGGCCGGCGCGGGTGCGCCCGCTGCCGTGGGACGCGGCGGCTCGGCGGCGCTATGCGGCACTCGGGCGGCTGCCGGCGATCGAGGCGGATGGGCTGCTGCTGGGCGAGGCCGGGCGCGCGGCGCTGGCGTTCAGGCATGCCGGGCCGGTGCTGCTCGCCCTCGGCGATCCGGTGGGTGCTGCGGAGGACCGGGTCTCTGCGATCTGGCGGCTGCGCGACCTGGCGCGGCAGGAAGGGCTCGACCCGGCGATCTGGCAGGCCGGCCCCGCGCTGCTCGACATCTATCGTGGCCTCGGCCTCGCAGCGGTGCCGCTGGATAGTGAGGGGCGGCCGCTCGACCCGCGATTGCAGCAGCCGGGGACGGGGCGCTACCTGTGTTGCGTGGCGGAACGCGATCTCGCGCTGCTGCTGCCGCTGCTGGATGCGCTCGCGGCCCGGCCAGGCGCTGCCTGAACCTCGGGCGCCCGGGCGCGCCCTGCGGATTGCGAAACTATCTCCGGTGCGGGACGCTTCCTCCCCGCCCGGTCCACCCCGTCAGGAGATCGCCGTTGTCAGCTACCGACCACCGCTCGCGCGTCACCGAGGGCGTGCCGCATCCGCTGGGCGCCACCTGGGACGGGTTAGGCGTCAATTTCGCCCTGTTTTCCGCCCACGCGACCAAGGTGGAACTGTGCCTGTTCGACGCGCAGGGCAACGCCGAAATCGAGCGCATCGAACTGCCGGAATATACCGACGAGGTCTGGCACGGCTATCTGCCCGACGCGCGGCCGGGGATGGTCTACGCCTATCGCGTCCACGGTCCCTACGAGCCGGATGCGGGCCATCGCTTCAATGCCAACAAGCTGGTGCTCGACCCCTATGCGCGGGCGCATGTCGGCGCGCTGCGCTGGGGGCCGGAGGTGTTCGGCTATCAGCTCGAGACCGAGGACGACACCACCTTCGACGAGCGCGACAGCGCCGCCCTGATGCCGAAATGCCGCGTCATCGATCCGGCGTTCACCTGGGGCCGCGACTTCCGCCCGCGTGTGCCCTGGGAGCACACGATCTTCTACGAAACGCATGTGCGCGGCTTCACCAAGCAGCATCCCGCAATTCCCGAAGCAGCGCGCGGCACCTTCGCCGGGATGATGACGAAAGAGGTGCTGGACTACGTCCGCGGCCTCGGCGTCACCTCGGTGGAGCTGCTGCCGATCCATAGCTTCATCAACGACAGCCTGCTGCTCGACAAGGGGCTGACGAATTACTGGGGCTACAACACGATCGGCTTCTTCGCCCCCGACCCGCGCTTCGCCGCCGGCAATGCTGTCAACGAGTTCAAGGAGATGGTGGCGCACCTGCACGATTCCGGGCTCGAGGTGATCCTCGACGTCGTCTACAACCACACCGCCGAAGGCAACGAGCGCGGTGCCACCCTGTCGTTCCGCGGCATCGACAACGCCAGCTACTACCGCCTGCTGCCCGACGACAGGCGCTATTACATCAACGACACCGGCACCGGGAACACGCTGAACCTGTCGCATCCGCGGGTCTTGCAGATGGTCACCGACAGCCTGCGCTACTGGGCGACCGAGATGCATGTCGACGGCTTCCGCTTCGATCTCGCGACGATCCTCGCTCGCGAGGAGTACGGGTTCGACGAGGGTGGCGGATTCCTGGACAGCTGCCGCCAGGACCCGGTGCTGTCCTCGGTCAAGCTGATCGCCGAGCCGTGGGACGTGGGACCCGGCGGCTATCAGGTGGGCGGTTTTCCGCCCGGCTGGGCCGAATGGAACGACCGTTTCCGCGACACGGTGCGCGCGTTCTGGAAAGGCGACGAGGGGCTGGCGCCGGAACTCGCGGCAAGCCTCTGCGCCTCGGCCGACAAGTTCAACCACCGCGGCCGCAAGCCCTGGGCGAGCGTCAACTTCATCACCGCGCACGACGGCTTCACCCTGAACGACGTCGTCTCCTACAACGACAAGCACAACGAGGCGAACGGCGAGGACAACCGCGACGGCAACGACAACAACCACTCCTGGAACCACGGCGCCGAGGGGCCGACCGACGATCCCGAGATCATCGAGATGCGCGAGCGGCAGAAGCGCAACATGCTGGCGACGCTGCTGCTGAGCCAGGGCACGCCGATGGTGCTGGGCGGCGACGAGTTCGGCCGCACCCAGGGCGGCAACAACAACGCCTATTGCCAGGACGATGAGATCTCCTGGGTCGACTGGAACATCACCGACGCGGGCCGCGCGCTCACGCGCTTCGTGCAGATGCTGACCGGCCTGCGCCACCGCTACCCGATCCTGCGCCGCGGCCGCTTCATGACCGGCGCCTATAACGAGGCACTCGGGCTGCGCGACGTCACCTGGATCAACGCGACCGGCGAGGAGATGCGCGACGAGGACTGGCAGGACGGCAATCTGCGCTGCTTCGGGATGCTGATGGACGGCCGCGCGCAGGCCACCGGCATCCGCCGCCACGCCAGCGACGCGACGATGCTGATGGTGCCCAACGCCTATCACGACCTCGTTGGCTTCACGCTGCCGGAATGCGCCGGCGGCACGGCCTGGGCGCTGGTGTTCGACACCAACATCCCCGAGGACGGGCGCGAGCAGCGCTTCGGCATCGGCGACGCCTACGACATCACCGGCCGCTCGCTGGTGCTGTTCCAGCTCGTGGACGGCGCCGGGCAGCATCCGCCGGCGAAAAAGGCGTAAGGGGCCGGGCCGGGATGGTGGCGAGCCGCCACCCCGGCCGGCAATTCACCCCCACTCACCCTTGGGTCGCAATCGGACCGGCGGCCTTCAGCGCCGCGGCGACGTGCGCCACGCGGCGGCCCTGAAAGCGCGCCACCTCCAGATCGTCGGCGGTCGGCTTGGCACCCTGCTGGCCGGAGATCGAGGACGCGCCATAGGGCGTGCCGGCGCGGAACACCGTGGGGTCGGCGTAGCCGAGCGGCACGATGATGAGCCCGAGATGCGCGAGCGGGTTGTAGAGCGAGATGATCGTGCTCTCGTTGCCGCCGTGCGGGCTCGACGTGGAGGTGAAGGCGGAGCCCACCTTGCCGTTCAGCTTGCCCTGGAACCACAGGCCGCCTAATCCGTCGATATAGGCCTTCAGCTCCGCGCAGACGGCGCCGAAGCGGGTCGGCGTGCCAAGCACGATCGCATCCGCCCACTCGGCGTCCGCCTCGGTCGGCGCTTCGTAGAGCGCGTTCATCCGGTCGGCCCCTTCCTTCCAGCCGGGAGCACGGGCCATGATTTCGGGGCCGACGAACTCGCGGGCGCGGCGCAGGCGGATTTCGGCCCCGCTCGAGCCGGCGCCCTCGGCGACGGCATTGGCGAGCGCCTCGGTCGAGCCGTTGCGCGAATAGAAGGCGATCAGGACGTGTGCGGGCATGGCGGTCTCCTAGTTGCAGAGGCCGCCGTACATCGCCCCGCTTGGCCTCGCATGGCAAGCGTCGGTCCGCTGTCTGCTGTGACGATGTTGCGATGAACTGGTCGGAGCGGCGGGATTCGAACCCACGACCCCAAACTGCGCCAACAAGCATGGTCCGACCGCAGCCATCGGCAAGCCGTACAGGGGATTAAAAAACAAGGACAAAGTGATAGCGCACCAGTCGCTTGCTTCCGTGCGCCATCGTCAATCCTCGCAAACCTGTTTCCGGAGTGCTTCCGAAATGCCCGCTGCATCCACCCGGTCGTCGATCGCCTGATCGGTCGCACCTGCCGCGATCGTCTCCGCGGCGAGGCGGGTGCGCTCACTGCTGCTGCAAATGAAACAGGGACGG
>DATAYA010000334.1:0-1580 GCA_036272815.1 Acetobacteraceae bacterium | reverse complement strand
GTGCCAGTGCCGTTTGAGTCCCAGTCCCAGTGCCATCCAGTCCCAGTCCTAGTGCCATCCAGTCCCATTCCCGCGGGAATGACGGCGGCCGCGAAAGGGTGAACGTATCGTTCACCCCGCCGGCAGGCGTCGCCTGATCGACACCCTTGCGGGCCTCCGCATTTGGACTATATCCATTCTCGAATGCGAAAAAGCCCTACGACAGCCGCGCGGGCGGCAGCGATCGCTCCCTACCCGCACCAGCTCGACCCCGAGCGGTTCCGCCCCGAGGTCCGGCGCAGACTGAGCGCGCCGGCCGTGCGCACCTTCCTCGCCATCGCCGATCTATGGGGCCTGTCCACCGAGGAACGGCTGATCGTGCTCGGCTTTCCGGCCCCGTCCACCTATCACCAGTGGGTCAAGACGGCGCGGGAGCACGGCGACATCACCCTGCCGGCCGACACGCTCCTCCGGATCTCCGCCGTTCTCGGCATCCACCAGGCCCTCGGCGTGCTGTTCCTGGTCGAGCAGGACGGCGTGGACTGGCTGCGCACGCCCCACGAGGCGCCCGTCTTCGGCGGCAGGCCGCCTCTCACGCTGCTGCTGGCGGGCACGCAGGACGCGATGCTCAGCGTGCGCCGCTTTCTGGACGCTGCCCGCGGCGGCCTCTACATGGCACCGAACGAAGCCGATGCCGATGCGGCTCCCTACACCGATGCGGACGTCGTATTCTCTTGAGCGACACGCGGACTCCCGCGCCGCAGCCGACGCATCGCCTCATCCCGACCCGCTTCCCGCCGATTGGCCTGTTCGACACGGTCGCGACGGCGGCCGACCTCGCCGCGGTGATGGAGTTGGCCGGCTGGACCAATGACCGGCTGGTCGCCGACCGGGTCGCGCGCCTGCCGCAAGCCGAGTGGGTCTATGGGCGCGCCAACGCCAGCATCGTGATGGCGGCCTTCCTGCATCCGGCGCCCGGCGGCAGCCGGTTCAACCGGTCCGTGCTCGGGGCATGGTACGCCTCGGCCACCGTGCGGACGGCCGCGATCGAGGTGGGGCACCATCTTCGACGGGAAGCGATCGCCACCAGCGCACCCGCGATGCGGCGGCAGTTCCGCAGCTACACCGCTCGGCTCGAGGGCGAGTACATCGACATTCGCGGCCAGCGCGGCCGCCGGCCCGACCTCTACGACCCGCGCACGGTTGCCGCCTCGCAGGCCTTCGGCGAGCGGCTCCGCGCGGAGAGCGAGGCGGGCATCATCTACGACAGCTTGCGCCACGCCGGCGGCATCAACGTGGTGGCCTACCGGCCGAGCAACGTGCTCGACGTCGCGCTGGCCGACCATTTCGAGATCCGCGTCGAGGCCGCGCGCGCCAGGATCGACGTGCGGAAGCTCACGGCCACCCAGCACGGGAGCGCGCAATGAGTTGGCGACGCGGGTTCTTCCGCCTTTGGATCGTCGGCTCGCTATTGTGGTTCGCGCTGGCAGCGGTCTCGACCGGCTTCGGCGCGGCAGTTGTCGGGGCGCTTTCACCTTCCCGCCCCGACCGAAGCGTACTGCGCGACGCTGCACACTAAGGCGTGGCTCGAATGCGCCATG
>DATAYA010000333.1:0-3408 GCA_036272815.1 Acetobacteraceae bacterium | reverse complement strand
TGCGTTCATTTGCGAGATCAGCTATGCTGATACCCATGCAGAACCCAGCCGCAATCGATCCCGACCTCCTCCGCGCCTTCGCCTTCATCGCCGAGGAGGGCAGCTTCACGCGCGCGGCGGCCCGGATCGGTCGCACGCAATCCGCGGTCTCGATGCAGGTGCAGCGCCTGGAGGCGATTCTCGGCCAACGCGTGCTGCAACGGAGCAATGGAGGCACGGTGCAGTTGACTCCGCACGGTCAGTTCCTGCTCGACCGCTCGCGCGACCTCCTGGCGCTGAATGACGAGATCTGGCAGGCCTTCCATGCGCCGACCGTGCGCGGCACGGTGCGGCTCGGCACGCCCGACGACTATGCGCTCGCCTATCTCCCCGGCGCGCTGAAGCGGTTCGCGGACAGCCATCCGGCGGTCGAGGTCGACGTGCTGTGCATGCCCAGCATCGATCTGTTCGGGCGGCTGCGCGACGGCGAACTCGACCTCATCCTGTGCAGCGCCGAGCCGGAATCGGCGCACTGGCCGGAAGCGCTGGAGCTGTGGCGCGGGCCGCTGCAGTGGATCACCGCCGAGCGCAACTCGCCGCACCGCCGCGATCCGCTGCCGCTGGCGTTGGCCGCCGGCGACTGCTGCTGGCGCCAGGCGGCGCTGGCGGCGCTGGACCGGAGCGGCCGGCACTATCGCGTCGCCTACACCTCGGCGACGCTGGCGGGTACGCACGCGCCGGTGCTGGCCGGGCTTGCGGTGACGGTTTCGCCCGTCACCTGGCTGCCGGAGGGCTTGCGCGTGCTGCCGCCGGGCGAGGCGCTGCCGGGCCTGCCGGACTGCGCCATCCTGCTGCTGAAAGGTCGCAGGCCCCGCGCGCGGGTGGTCGAGGTCCTGGCCGACCACATCGCCGCCAGTTTCGGCGTCGAGCCGCTGATGGTGGGCAGCAAGGTCGCCGCGTAGCGCGTCCCGCTCAGGCGCGACGGCGCCCGATCAGTAGCAGGTTGGGGAACGGCGTTCCCTGCCAGCACGGCGCCGCCTCGGCGACGAAGCCGGCACCCGCCAGCGCCGACGTCAGCTCCGGGATCGGGAGCGCGTTCACATGCGCGCCCGAATGCGGCCAGACGCGCCGCCCCAGCAGCTCCAGCCAGCGCGCCACCCGACTGCGCAGGCCACGGCCCGGGTCCGCCGTGCGGATCACGACGCGCGCGCGGGCGCTGCGCGCGGCGGCCGCGAGCAGCCGCAACTGCGCGGCGGTCTCGAGCTGGTAGAGCAGGTCGACGAGCAGCACCGTGTCTGCCTCGGGCAGATCCGGCGGGTGCGCCAAGTCGCACGCCCGGGCGCTGAACGGCAGCCCGGCCGCCGCGCGGGCCACCTGCCGCACGAAGCCCGGGTTGCGATCCACGCCGAGCACCGCGTCGGCGTATCCCGCTTCCAGCAGGGCAATGCCGAGCTGCCCGCGCCCGCAGCCGAGATCGAGCACGGAGCCGAACGGCTCATCCGCCGCGAGGCGCAGGACCGCGGCGTGAACCGGGTCGCGGCGCAGCTTGGCGCGCACGTAGCCGTGCGCGAAGCGGCCGCAACCGCGATAGCGCTGCGTGGTCCGCGCGAGAACGGCCGCAAGGCCAGGGCTCTGCCCTGGACCCGCCGGGGCCTGAGGCCCCGGACCCCCGTTCTTGGAAATGGGGACTGGGGACAAGTCGTCAGTGGGGTCCAGGGGCAAAGCCCCTGACCTTGGCTGCCCGTGAGTCAGGCCCAGTCTGCCGGCGACGGAGAGGGAATGGAAGCAGCCCTTCACGGCCAGGAGCGGGACGCGGGTGCGGAGCCCGCCGTGCTCGAAATGCCCGGCGAGCAGCGTTGCGAGCCCGTCGCGCATCCGCAGCGTGTTGCGGGGCGCCAGCAGCATTCCGCGCAACACCGGATCGTTGATCCTGGCGATCAGCCAGGAAAACGCATCCATCGCCGACCGCTGCCGCGCTTCCGCCCGTCGCGCCGCCGCCCGGCCCGCGCGAGCGTCGGCAAGCCATGCGCCGGCAACCTCCGCGCCGAGTTCGCCCGCCGTCATCGCCAGCAGCACGCCGGTCGAGAACACCGGGTCGACGAACCCGAATGCGTCGCCGATCAGCATCCAGCCCTCGCCCCAGCCGGCGCTGGCGCGATACGAATAGTTGCCGACGGCATGGACCTCCGTGACCTGCTCAGCGCCGGCCATCCGGGTGCGCACCGTTGGGCTGGATCGCACGCGATGATGGAACAGGGCTGCCGGAGAGCCGTCCCGATGCCTGAACGCGGCCTGGTCGCCGACGAAGCCCACGCTGGTGAGCCCGTCGGATAGCGGGATCATCCAGAACCAGCCGTCCGCGGTGAGGTGGATGCTGATATAGCCGTCGGCACTGTTGCCGCTCGGGGCAACGCTGCGGAAATGCGCGAACACCGACGCGGTCGAGCGACGCTTGTCGGCGCGCTTGCTCCGCAGCCGCCCGGCGATGAAGGTCTCGCGCCCGGAGGCGTCGAGGACGAAGCGCGGCGCGTAACGGTGGCGGCTTCCGTCCTCGCCTTCCGCGTCCACCCGCGCCCGCGCGCCGGCGGCGGCGAAGCCGAGATCGACGACGCGCATCCGCTCCAAGGCACGGGCACCCGCGCGGCGGGCGCCGGCGAACAGTGCCGCGTCGAAATCGGCGCGCGGCACCTGGTAGGCATGGCGCCACGGACCCCGGAGCGAGCGGGCGAACGGGAACGCCACCGCGCGGCCGGTCGCGTCGTCGATCATCTCGGCGCCGGGTTTCAGCACCCCCATCGCGGCGACCGCGTCGAGCATCCCGAGCCGGTCCAGCAGTGCCAGGTTGCGCGGCAACAGCGACTCGCCGATGTGGAAACGCGGATGCGCCGCCTGCTCCAGCAGCACCACGTCATGGCCGGCGCGCGCCAGCAGCGTCGCCGCCGTCGAGCCGGCCGGGCCGCCGCCGACCACCAGCACGTCGCACGGCTCGCCGGCTTCCGTCATGTCGCCCGCATCATCGGGGGAGTGCCACCAGTCCGCGCCCCTCCACCAGGCAGAGGCCGTCCGCGGCCGCCACCCGGAACGCGTAGGCGAGACCGCCGGCGTCGTGGCCTTCGAGCCGCGCGGTCACGCGCAGCGCGCCGAAGCCGGGATCGTCGAGCCGCTCGACATGCCATGCGACGGCCCGCAGCGCCGCCAGCCTCCCGGGCGGCGGTGCCACGCCGCCGCCCAGCAGCGCGCCATGCACAGCGGCCGCCTGCATGCCGTATTCGATGCCGCACGCGGCCCCAAGCCGGCCGGCGCGGCGCAGCGGATTGTCCGGGTCGAGATGCGAGCACGCGGCGCACACCGCCTCGATCGCATCCCAGCGCTCCACCGCGTCGAGCAGCACCATCGCGCCGCAATGCGGGACCAGCGAGCGGATGTCGA
>DATAYA010000332.1:0-8330 GCA_036272815.1 Acetobacteraceae bacterium | reverse complement strand
GCACCGAGGGCGGCACGTCGATCAGTGCGATCCGCACCGGAATGCGCTGCGGCAGCCGCACCCAGCTGAATGTCGGATTGACGTCGGCGAGCAGATTGGCGCTCGCCGCCCGCTCGCGGTCCGCGATGCCGCCGGCAATGCTCACGACGCGGCCTTCGATCACCGCGCTCTCGCCCATCAGATGCACGCGGGCGGGATCGCCGACACGGATGCGCGGCAGCTTGGTCTCCTCGAAATACGCATCGACGTGCAGGCTGTCAGTGTCGATCAGCGCGAACACCGGCTTGCCGGCATCGACGAAGTCGCCGGGACGCAGGTCGAAATTCGTGACCAGCCCGTTGACCGATGCGCGCACCTCCGAGCGTTGCAGGTTGAGCCGCGCCACGTCGCGGTCGGCCACCGCCTGCTGGTATGCCGCGCCTGACTCGGCGGCGGAGGCGATGCGCTGCTGCCGCTGCTCTGTGGAGATCGACAGGCTGGTCAGGGCGAGGAAGCGGTTCATCTCGCGCAACGCTTCCTGCGCCGCCGCTTCTTTGCTGGCGAGATTGGCTTCCGCCTGGACCAGCGCCAGCCGAAAGCGTTGCGGGTCGATGCGGAACAGCACCTGCCCCTCCCGCACCGCCTCGTTGTCGTGGACCTGCACGATGCCCACCAGGCCGGACACGTCGGTCGCGACCTGCACCACGTCGGCCCGGACCCGGCCGTCGCGGGTCCACGGCGCGTCCATGTAATAGGCCCAGAGCCGCCAGCCGACGACCACGGCGATGCCGACCGCGACGGCCGTGACCGCGACGCGCGCCAGGCGCGGCGCGACCGACCGCGTCGCGCCGACGACGGCGTGCCGGGCGCGGGCGGCATCGAGGATTCTCACGCCGCCACCCAGCGCACCCAGAGCGCCGCCACGCCGCCCGCCACGATCACCAGCAGCGCCAGATCGAAAAGCGGCCGGTGCCAGACGAAGCGGTAGGCCCCCGAACGCGCCAGCAGCCGTCGCAGCAGCGCCGTGATCGGCAGCGCAATGACGACCCAAAGCAGCAGCGGCGTCACGAACACGCCGGCGATGTCGAGTTCGCCGATCATGCGGCAGCGCTCAGTGCCGGCGGGGACGGCTCCGGGACATAGGCGGGTGCGGCGGGAAACAGCGCTCGGCGAATGCCCGCGAGTTCCAGCAGCAACTGCCCGGGCATGGCGGCGGCGAGTGGCGCCACCGCAGCGATAGCGCGGTCAATGGCGTCGAGCAGCGCCGCGGCCGGCGGCTGCGGCGTGCGGCGTGCATAATGCGCGGCAAGCCCTTCCAGCATGGCGCTGATGCAACTGCGTGCGTCCGCCGGAAGGCTCGCCGCATCCGTCCGCAGATCGACGACGTTGATGCCGACGCGAAGATCGGCCAATGCCGCAACCGCCGCGTGGTCGTCGCCCCGCGCGCACACGGCGAGGCGCGTCGCGACCAGGCTCAGCCGGTCCAGCATCAGGTCCGCGAACCCGAGCCGGCCGCGGACGTGATGGCTGACCGCGGCGGCGGCAATGGTGGCGCGGTTGGCGCGCAGCAGTCGCCGCACCATCCAGTCGGCGCCGACCGAGCGCACGATCTTCAGGATGATCGCGGCCGCGGCCACGCCGGCGATCGCGGCGATCGCGCCGTTCACGAATGCCGGGAAAGTGGCGTCGTAGCGGCTGGAGATGGCAAGCTCGGTGGCGCCGATGAACGCCACCGGCCCGGCGATGCGCGCTGTCGCCGTGATCGACATGAGCACGCCGAGCAGCAGATAGACCGGCGCCAGCACCAGCGCGAGCATCTCGAAATTCGGCACCACGGGCAGGACCGCGAACAGATAGGCGGCGTCGATCAACAATGCCACCAGCGTGCCGCCGAGGAAGGCGACCAGGCTCGGCACCGGGTCGTCCTGCGCCGCGAAGAAGCTGCATCCGATGGCGACCAGCGTGGCCGCGCCGCCGCCCTCGGGCCACGCGGCGGCAATCCAGAACGCCGAAACCAGGCCGATCGCGAGCACCGCCGCGGCCGCCGAATGCAGGGCCATGACGTGATCGCGATACGGAGCGCCGGGGCGCGTCTCCTCGGGCGCGAAGTCCAGCGTCGGCAGGCGCGGCGTCCCGCTGCCGATCTGGCGCCGCAGGGCGATGATATCGTGCGTCAGTTCGACCAGGTCGCGCAGCCGCACCAGCAGGCCGGACCGCAGAATCGCGTTCCAGTCCGAACGGCCGTCGATCGGCGGCGACAGCGCCGCGATCGCCGCGGTCAGGCGATCCGCCTCGGCAAGGTCGCCGCCGCCTTCCGCGTCGATCCAGCTGGCGGCGCGGTCCAGCAGCGATTGCAACGGCGCCGAGACCCCGCCCCCCTGCCGCAGCGCGGCGAGCCGGTCGCCAAGCCCGCTCACCACCGGCAGCAGAAACAGCACCCGCTGCTGGAGCAGCGCCAGCGGCCGCGTCGCGACCGCAAGATGCGAGTTGTCGAAGGCGACATTCGAGGCCAGCATGCCGATCTCGACGACATCGGCCGCCAGGCGCTGCCGCGCCGCGCCGATCGCCGGGTCGCCGGAGCGGTCCCGCAGCACCGCGACGCTCCAGGCGGCGGCGTTCCGCAGCCAGGCGTCGATGCGCGCAATCAGCACGAGCCCGAGCGGGCGGGGCAGGACCACGCCGCCGATCACCGTGACGCAGGCAATGCCGAGTGTGATCTCCTCAACCCGCGCGAGCGCCACGTCCCAAATCCCGCCGGGTGCATCGACACTCGGAAAGCCGATGATCGCGACGGTGTAGCCGGCCAGCAAGAACACGTACGCGCGAGGCGTGCGATCGAGCACCGAGAAATAGACGCAGACGCCGGTCCACAGCGCCAGCCCCGCGACCAGCACCTCCCGCCCGTCGACGAGGTTGGGCACCAGCACGATCGCGCCGATCGCGCCGAGCAGCGTGCCGCAGAAGCGGTAGATCGCCTTGGATCGCATCGCGCCGATCAGCGGCTGCGCCACGATATAGACGGTCGCCATCGCCCAGTACGGCTGGTTGAGGTCGAGACGCAGGGCAATCCACAACGCCATCATCGCGCTGGCAAATGTCTTTGCGGAGAAGACCCAATCACGCCATCCAGGCAGCATAACGGTCCCGATCCTCCGATTCCGGCACCGCGCCCCTCCGCAGGCATGCCGGGCCGCCGTGCACGCCCGCGCCCTGCCGATGAGCGCGAGGCAGTTCCAGCTTAGCAACAGGGCGGCCCGCCCGCACCAGACCGTCCCCCGTCCGCCAGCAGGCTCCGTCCGGTGACGTATCGCGCTGCGTCGGACAGCCGAAGAGGCCGTGGCCGGCAAGGTCATCGGCTCGGACGGCCAGCAACATCGGTTCGCCTTCCCCCGCAACAGCCCTTGGGCGGAGCCGCTCGCTCGTGTTCTGCCGCGGATCGGCGTGTGCGGCCGGACGCCGGCTATCTCATCCGCAACGCGGCTCCGATTTAGCCCACGCCGGGAGAGGACACATGGCTCACGCGCGACATAAACGCCCTCAGCCGTTCGCTCCGCGGACTGCGAAGCACGGTCTCTGGGTCGCCCTGCACGACGATGCGACCCGCGTCCATGAAGGCAACCCGATCGCTGACCTCACGCGCGAACTGCATCTCGTGCGTCACCACCAGCATGGTCATGCCCTCGTCCGCCAGGCTGCGCACGACCGCGAGCACCTCGCCGACCAACTCGGGGTCCAGCGCCGACGTGATCTCGTCCAGCAGCAGCACCTTCGGATCCATGGCGACCGCGCGGGCGATGCCGACACGCTGCTGCTGACCGCCCGACAGCTGCGACGGCAGGTTGCCGGCCCGGTCCGCCAGACCCACCCGGTCCAGCCAGTGCAGCGCCCGCTCCCTGGCCGCTTGCTTGGTCATTCGGCGGACGCGGCGCAGCCCCAGCATCACGTTCTCGGCCGCGGTCAGATGCGGGAACAGGTAGAAGAGCTGGAACACCATGCCCGTCGCGGCACGGATGCGCGAGAGGTCTCGGTCGCGGCGCGGACGGCGTCGGTCGTCGCGGAATCCCACCTCCACGCCATCGATGCGGACCGAGCCCTCGTCATACGTTTCGAGCGCGTTGACGCAGCGCAGCAGCGTCGTCTTGCCGCTTCCGGACGGCCCGATGATTGTGACCACCTCGCCGCGGTTCACGTCAAGATCGACGCCGTCCAGCACGCGTGTCGTGCCGAACGACTTGCCCACCGCCGCGATGCGGACCAGTGCATCGCCCATTCCCTTCAATCCCGTACGTAAGCGAAGCGCGCCTCGAGATGGCGGCTTGCGCTGGAAAGCGAGTAGTTGATGAGGATGTAGATAATCGCGCCGACGATGTAGAACGGCATCGGCCGATACGTGCGGCCGATGACCTGCTGGATCGCCAGCATCAGGTCGACGATCCCGACCAGCGACACCAGCGCGCTGCCCTTCACTGTATCGGTGACGCCGTTGATCCAGGGCGGCAGGAACCGGCGCGTCGCTTGCGGGAAGATCACCCATAGCAGCCGTTGCCGGAAGGTCAGTCCGATCGCGCGCGCCGCCTCCATCTGCCCGTGATGCACCGAGGCGACGGCGCCGCGCGTGATCTCTGCCACCTGGCAGGCGGAGAACAGGCTGAGCGCGAGCACCGCCGCGGCGAAGCTGCCGAGGTCCAGCCCCGCCGCCGGCCCCACGTAATAGACGAAGAAGATCAGTACCAGAACCGGAATGCCGCGGACCACGTCGACCACGGTGCGCACCGGCAGGCGCAGCGGCAGGGGCCCGTACAGCAGTGCGGTGCCGAAGAGCAGCCCCGCGACCAGGGCGCAGCCGACCGACAGGGCCGAGACCTCCAAGGTGACGACGAGTCCCGACCAAAGCGACGGCAGCGCCCGCAGCAGGATTTCGAGCGAACTCACCGGACCGCCAGCCGTCGCTCGAACTGGCGCAGCGCCCACAAGATGACGTAGCCGGTCACGACGTACATGGGCGTGACGATGATGTACACCTCGATGACCCGGAACGTGTTGTTGTTGATCCACTGCGCGCCATAGGTCAGCTCCGGCACCGCCAGGACCGAGGCGATGGAGGTGTCCTTGAACAGCGAGACGAAAGTGTTCGACAGCGAGGGCAGCACGATGCGCAGCATGACCGGCAGCCTGACATATCCCAGGCGCTGCGGGGCGGTCAGCCCGATCGCGCGCCCGGCGTCGAGCAATCCGCGCGGCACTGCCAGCAGCCCCGCGCGGAACACCTCGACCAGATAGGCCGCGTAGTACAGCGACAGCGTGACGATGAAGCTCGTTACCGCGCTGTATTGCAGGTTCACGATGCTGGGGATGCCGTAGAAGACCAGGTACACCAGCAGCAGCAGCGGGATGTTGCGGATGCACTCCACATAGAAGGCGATCGGGGCCCGCACGCGGGCGCCACCCGAGACATGGGCGATCGCCAGCGCAAGCCCGAGCAAGGTCGCGATCAGGATGGCTGCCACCGAAAGCTCGAGGCTGAGCAACAGGCCGCCGCTCAGTCTATCGAAATGCTGCCAGATCAGACCGAAGTTAAAATTGTAATGCACGGCTGGGCGGCGTGCCGCTCAGAACATCGGGAAGCCCGGATGTCGCGCGGGCGGCCGGTCGCCGAAGAAGTTCTCGAAGGCGGCATCGTAGGAGGCGGTGTCGTTGCCGAACATGGCAACATTGAACACCGTGTCGACGAATTGCAGCCAGTCGAGATCGCCTTGCCGCATCGCGGCGCCATAGAGTTGGTGTTGCCAGTGCTTGCCGGAATCGGCGTAGCGGCCGGGGTCCTGCTTGACCATCCAGCGCACGGTGGACAGATCGACCGCCGCCGCATCGACCCGGTGTGACTCCAGTGCCTGGATGACGTTCGCCTGCGTGTCGAGCTGCATCACCTGGGCCTTCGGCAGCACCTGATGCACGAGATCGTCGGCGGCCACATTCTGCAGCACCGAGACGCGCGTGTTCGCGCCACTCGCGGCAAGCTGGTCGAACGTCTTGATCTTGGCGTTCGGCAAGGTCAGCAGGGCGACGCCCTCCACGTAGTACGGCCGGGAGAAGTTCACGAGCTGCGCCCGCTGCGAGGAAATCGTCATGAACTGGATGACGATGTCGACCTTGCCGGTGACGATGTTGGGGATGCGTGCCGCCGGGTCCTGCTGGACGAAATCCACCTTGCGGGCGTCATCGAACAGCCCCGTCGCCAGGATGCGTCCCATGGCGATGTCCATGCCGGTCAGCTGACCCTTGTCGTCCTCGAAATGCCAGGGCGCGTTGGTGCTGCCGGTGCCCACGATCAGCTTGCCGCGGTTGAGGACGGTGCGTAGCAGGCTGGTCGGTGGCGCCTCCGCGGCGGCGCGGCCGACGTCGAGCAGCGAAGCGGCGGCCAGCCCGGCGGCACCGACCTTCAACATGCGGCGGCGGTCCGTCTCTTTCGTCATGGGCGTCCTCCCGGGATCGAGTTCAACTTCAGCTCTCCGGCCACCGCAGCAGCGAGGCGAACCGGTGGCGGCGGCGTTCGGCCAGCGGGGTGGCGGTCGCCGCGTTCGATGTCCGCGCCCGCTCCAGCTCCTCGTCCAGCCGGCGTGCGACGACCTGCTCCTCGCCAGGGTGGAGGTTGCAGGGATCGAGCTGGAAGTAACCGTTCTCCACCTCATGGTCGCGCACGATCACCGGGGGCGCGCCGCGGCCGAGCGCGTCCGCCAGGTCCCAGGCCGTGATGCGCGCGGCGACGGGATCGACGCTCACCTGCAAGCGGTCCAGCGGGTTGTTCGTCGGGTCGGCCACGATTGTGGCAGAGACGCCGGGCCAGCGGGACAGCCGGTGGCGCCAGAGCTGCAGGTATCCGGTCTCGCGCGCACGGATCGCGGCATGGTCGCGCCGCTCCCATGCTTCCAGCGCCGCGATGGCGCCGGCGATACCTTCCTTGCCGACCTTCATGCCACGGCCGATGCCGCTATTCTGAAGGAACCCGGCGCGCACCAGATCGAGCCGCCCGGCGACGATGCCGGCAGTGGGACCGCCCAGGAACTTGTGCGCGCTGTAGACCGCCACATCCGCGCCCCGCGCCAGAAAGCCGCGCAGATCGTATTCGGACGCGCCATCCACGATCACCGGCACGACCGCTGCGTGCGCGGCCTCGACCACCTCCTCCAGCGACAACTGGCCGTACTGCACGACGTGGTGGGAGACGACGTGCAGCACCGCAGCCGTGCGCGGGCCGATCGCGCCGACCAACTGGTACGGACGGACGTCGGTCGCCTGACCGACCGGTACCACGTGCGCGCCGCTGAGACGCACGGCCTGTTCGACCGGCGCGCCGTAGCTGACCATGTGTCCGAGCTGGATGACCACCTCGTTCTTCAAACTCCCCGTGTCCGGCAGCCGTTCGATGGCGGCCAGGTCGGGGCCTGTCATTGCACCAGCGACCGCGATTGTGATGCCGGCCGAGGCAGAGGCGGTGACGAACCCGGCCTCGGTGCCGCACAGCCGGGCGATCACGGCACTCGCCTTTCGCTGGAGGTCGTTGATCTCGACGAACTCCGAGAGGATCGCGGAGATTGCTTCGATCGCCTCCGGCACCGCGAGCGACGCGCCGAGCCCCGTCATCGTCCCGGACACGTTGATCACCGGCCGCAGGCCGAGCCTGTTACGGATGTCGGGGACAGACCCCGCCGAGCTTTCCCGGTGCGTGCCGTCTCGGTGTGCCGACATGGGAAGCCGTCCCTGCATTGTTGTATAATTATGTAGTAACCGACATTATACTGGAAGACGATAAACGCGCGATCGCGGCCGGTCAACGGCAGCCCGGCGGCGGGCAAGGTTGGTGATGGAACAGACGGACGCAACAGATTTCATGCCGCCCGGAGCGCGCCGCGGCCGCACCAGTGGCATCGACCGCGCGCTCCAACTCCTCGATCATCTACAGGCCACGGGGCGGCCGGCGACCGCCTACGAGATCGCGCGCAGCGTCGGCGCGCCGATCTCCACCGTGTACGTGCTGATCGACGAGATGGTCGGCAAGCGGGTGCTCGGCCGCACCGGCAACCTGGTGTGGCTTGGGCCGCGGCTGTTCCATTACGGTCTGGCCTATGCGCGCACGCTCGACCTGCTCGGCGTCGCCACCGAGGTGATGGAGGCGCTCGCCCGCGCGGTCGGCGAGACGGTTCAGATCTGCGGCCGCGACGATGGACGGATGATGGTGCTGGCCATGGCCGAAGGTCCGTGCCATTTCCGGGTAACCTCGCGTGTCGGCACGCGGGTGCCGCTGAACTGGACGGCGTCCGGCCGGTTGCTGGCGGGCCACCTGCCCCGGCCCG
>DATAYA010000331.1:0-2616 GCA_036272815.1 Acetobacteraceae bacterium | reverse complement strand
GCACGGTTTTTCGCCTGGTGGCGGAGCCGCGGCGGGCGTGGCACGCGGGCGTCTCCTGGTGGCGCGGGCATCAGGGGCTGAACGACCGCTCGGTCAGCATCGAGATCGTCAATCCGGGGCACGAGTTCGGCTATCGCGCGTTTCCGGCGTTGCAGATGGCGGCCGTGTGCGACCTCTGCCTCGGCGTCCTGGCGCGGCATCCGATCCCGGCGGCCAATGTGGTGGCGCACAGCGACATCGCCCCCGACCGCAAACAGGATCCGGGCGAGCTGTTCGACTGGGCGGGACTGGCCGCGAACGGCGTCGGGTTCTGGCCGGAGGGCGTGGCCGATCTCGGCACCGGCGATGCGCGGCGCGATGCGGGCACGCTGCGGGAGGTGCGGGCGGCGCTGGCGCGGGTCGGCTATCGGGTGGCGCCTGCGGGGGCGCTCGATCCAGCGCTGTCGGACGTGCTGCGGGCATTCCAGCGGCGCTGGCGGCCGGAGGCGGTGACCGGGCAGGCGGATGTGGGCACGGTGGCGCGCCTGCTGGCGGTGGTGCGGGGGATCGGGTAGGGCCGATCATTCTTGCATTGCAATGTCTGCCGGGACCGGCAATGTTGCGCCAAGGCACGCGCGAGACGCAGGAGGCACATGTCCATGCAGGGCCTGATGCAGCGCCATGAACTGCTGCTCTCCTCGATCCTGGACCACGCCGCGCGGCAGCATGGCGATGCCGAGATCGTCTCCCGCCGTGACGACGGGCGTCTCGCGCGCACCGATTATGCGTCGCTCTCCCGTCGCGCCCGCCGTCTCGCTACCGTGCTACGCGATCTCGGCGTCTGCCCCAGCGACCGGGTGGCGACGCTGGCGATGAACAGCGATCGTCATCTCGAACTCTATTACGCGATCACCGGCATCGGCGCCGTCGTCAACACGATCAATCCGCGCCTCGCGCATGACGACATCGCCTATATCGCGAACCATGCCGAGGACGGCGTGATCTTCGTCGATCCCGGCTTTCTGCCGATCGTGGAGGCGATTGCGCCGGCGCTCGGCGGCTTGCTGCGTCATGTCGTCGTCCTCGCCGAACCCGGCTCCACGCCGGAGGCGACCCTGCCGGCGCGCGTGGCATTCCACCGCTACGAAGCCCTGATGGCGAGTGCGGCGGAAATCCGGGGGTGGCCGGTTTTCGACGAAACCGCGGCGGCCATCCTCTGCTACACCTCCGGCACCACGGGGCGGCCGAAGGGCGTGCTCGCCTCGCACCGCTCGACCGTGCTGCACGCGATGATGATGTGCTTCGCCGACACCGCCGGCCTGCGTGCGACCGACCGCGCGCTGCCGGTGGTGCCGATGTTCCATGTCAGCGCCTGGGGATTGCCGTTTGTCGCGGCAATCACGGGCGCGGCGCTGATCCTGCCCGGCCGCCAGCTCGATCCCGCCGCGATCGTCGAGCTGCTGGAGGGCGAGCGGGTGACGATCGCGGGCGGCGTGCCGACCGTCTGGCTCGGCGTGCTCGGGCATCTGCGCCGGACCGGCGGCGAACTCACGACGCTGCGGCGCATCATGTCGGGGGGTGCGGCCTTCCCGCGCGCGCTGATCGCGGAATACGCGGCGCGCGGGATCACGGTCTCGCACGCCTGGGGCATGACCGAGAGCAGCCCCGTCGCCACCTGGAACGCGCCGAAGCCCGCGACCCTGGCCCTCGATGCCGAGGCGCGGCTCGACCAGGCGGCGACGCAGGGCCGCACCGTGTTCGGCGTCGATGTGCGCGCCGAGGACGACGACCGGCGTGAGGTGCCGCGCGACGGCGCCGCGCAGGGCAACCTCGTCTTCCGTGGCCACTGGGTCGCCTCCGGCTACTACCGGATGCCGGAGAGCGCGATCGGGCCGGACGACTGGTTCCCGACCGGCGACGTGGGCGTGATCGACACCCAGGGCTTCGTCATCCTCACCGATCGCACCAAGGACCTCATCAAGTCGGGCGGCGAGTGGATCAGCTCGATCGCGATCGAGAACATCGCGATCGAGCATCCCGACGTGGCCGAGGCCGCGGCGATCGCCGTCCGCGACCCGAAATGGTCCGAGCGCCCGCTGCTGATCGTCGTGCCCCGCGAAGGCCGCACGCCGCAGCCCGAGGCGATCCGCGCCTTCTACGAGGGCCGTCTGCCGCGCTGGTCGATCCCCGACCGCGTGATCGTCGCCGAGAGCCTGCCGCACGGCGCGACGGGCAAGGTGCTCAAGACCGAACTGCGCCGGCGCTACGGCGGCTGAACGCGGCGCTCCGCCCACGCCGGCGTCGACGTCACATGGTGGTCAGCCGCCGGGGGTGGTCAGCCGCCGGGGGTGGTCAGCCGCCGGGGGTGGTCAGCCATCGACGGCAATAGGCCTGCAGGTGCCGGGCCGCTTGATGCTCGCCGGCGGCGAGGCCGACATAGCCGTCCGGCCGCACCAGGAACGCCCCGGCGGAGCGGCCGAACGCGGCCCGGAACCGCGCCCGCGCCGCCTCGCCGGTCGCGGCGGAGAGGTCGGCGATGCCGACGACATCCGCCCAGGGTCGCACCGCATGGCCGATTTTCTCGGAACCCGGCGCGGTCTCGTCGGCACGCACGACCAGCAGCACGAAACGCGAGGG
>DATAYA010000330.1:0-1586 GCA_036272815.1 Acetobacteraceae bacterium | reverse complement strand
ACTTTGGCGTTTCGCTTCCGGATGCCGAGTCCTTCTCACAAACTCCGATTCGCCCGTGCGACCACGGCCTCGAACAGCACCTGGCACCCCGCCTCGGCCTGATGTGGCTCGATGCTCTCTGCTTCATTGTGAGAGAGACCGTCACGGCAGGGCGTGAAGATCATTGCGGTCGGGACGTGGCGCGCGACATAGACGGCGTCATGCCCGGCGCCGGAGACGATCTCGCGGGCGGCCAGGCCGAGGCGGGCGGCGGCGTCGCGGACCAGCGCCATGCAGGCGGGATCGAACGGCTGGGCCGGGATGCGGAACAACTCCCGGAGTTCGAGCGCCACGCCGCAGTCCCGCGCAATCGCCTGCGCCGCGGGCACAAAATTGGCGGCGAGGCGGGAGATCTCCGCTTCGTCGGGGTGGCGGAACTCGACGGCGAACCGGACGGTGCCCGCGATGACGTTGCGGCTGTTCGGCGAGACGTGGAGTTCGCCCACGGTGCCACGGCCGGCCTCGCCGCGGGCGCGCATCAGGCGGTCGACAAGGTCGATCACGCGGGCGGCGCAGAGCAGCGCGTCGCGGCGGGCTTCGGGCGGCGTGGTGCCGGCGTGGCTGTCCTGGCCGGTGGCGATCGCGTCGTACCAGATTTGCGCCTGGCCGCCGGTGACGATGCCGATGGCCGCCCCCTCGCGCTCCAGGATCGGGCCCTGCTCGATGTGCAGCTCGAAATAGGCATCCGCCGGGAAGGCGCGGGCGGGCTCCGGGCCGCGCGCCTCGATCGCATCGAGGGCAGCGGCCACGGTAGTGCCCTCGGCATCGGCGAGCGCCTCCATCGCGGCCTGGGAATAGACGCCGGCCCAGACGCCGGAGCCCATCAGGCTGTGGCCGAAGCGGCTGCCTTCCTCGTCGGTCCAGTTGACGAGTTCGAGCGGGGCCTCGGTGGTGACGTCCATCTCGTTCAGCGTGCGGATCACTTCGAGCCCGGCGAGCACGCCGAGCGCGCCGTCGAACTTGCCGCCCGAGGGCTGGCTGTCGAGATGACTGCCGAACAGGACCGGCAGGCGTGCGGGGTCGCGTCCCTCGCGGCGGGCGAACATGTTGCCCATCGCGTCGGCGCGGACGGCGAGTCCGGCGTCCTCGCACCAGGCGCGGAAGCGGGCGCGGCCGGCGCGGTCGACGTCGGAGAGGGCGAGGCGGCGGACACCGCCGCGGGGCGTCGTTCCGATCTCGGCCATCGCCATCAGACTGTCCCAGAGGCGGCGTCCGTCGATGCGCCGGTTATCTGGCCGTCGGTTATCCGGCCTGCGGTCGGGGGATCTGTCATGGGCGTCGGGCATCGCGGCATCTTGCCGGGGCGGGCGGTTCCTGCAAGCGTGCGCGCATGGGAAACGATGATCCGGGGACGGTCTGGCAGGCACGCGTCGATCTCGCGGCGTGCTTCCGGATGGCAGCAAGGCTCGGGCTGCACGAGGGGATCTGCAACCACCTCTCGGCGATGGTGCCGGGGCGTGACGATGTCTTTCTCGTCAATCCGGACGGGTATTCGTTCGCCGAGATCACGCCGTCGCGGCTGCTGTTGTGCGATTTCGAGGGGCGGG
>DATAYA010000329.1:0-9897 GCA_036272815.1 Acetobacteraceae bacterium | reverse complement strand
AGCAAAAAACCGAATTGCAGGCCGGTCATCGTGATGACCGGGATCAGCGCGTTGCGCAGCGTGTGGTGCCAGACGACGCGGCGCTCGGGCACGCCCTTCATCCGTGCGGTGCGCACGTAATCCTCCGACACCACCTCGACGAAAGCCGACCGCGTGAACCGTGCCATCACCGCCGCGACCGCGACGCCGAGAGTGAAGCCGGGCAGGATGAAGCTGCGCCATCCGGCATCGCCGCCGGTGGGCAGCCAGTGCAGCCGGACCGCGAACAGGTCGATCAGCAGCAGCCCGAGCCAGAACGCGGGGAAGGAAATGCCGGAGACCGCAAGCACCATGCCCGCCTGATCCTGCCATCGCCCGCGGCGCACGCCGGAGATCACGCCGAGCAGCACGCCGAGCACTGTCGACCAGACCATCGCGACCACGGTGAGCCAGAGCGTCGGCATGAAGCGTTCGCCGATCACACGGGCCACCGGCTGCCCGGTGCGCGACGAATTGCCAAGCCTCCCCTGTGCGGTCTGCACGATGTAGCGCACGTATTGCTGCCAGAGCGGGTGATCGAGCCCGAGCGATTGCCGCACCAGGTTCACCTCCGCGAGCGTCGCGTCAGGCCCCGCGAGCAGCCGCGCCGGATCGCCCGGCAGCAGCCGGACGAAGCCGAACGCGAACAGCGAGACGCAGAGCAGCACCGGGATGCTGCCGCCGAGGCGGCGGAGGACGAACGCGGTCAAGTGGCCCGGCGCTCCGCCCGCTCAGGTCATTCGGGCCGCGTCGACGAGCAGGCCGCCATCCGGCAGCCGCCAGGCGTCGGCCAGCCTCTTGTCGCGTCCGGCGAGCACGTCCTGCACGACCAGGAATACCCACGCCGCGTCGGCCACGATCCGCTTCTGCGCGTCGGCGTAGAGCGTGCCGCGCTTGGCCGGATCTGCGGTCTGCAACGCGCCTTCGAGGTCGCGGTCCACGTCCGGGTTGCTGTAGTAGCCGACATTGTAGAGCGTGGGCGGTCCGCCCTTGCTCCAGAACAGCGGCCGCAGCGCCCAGTCCGCATCGCCGGTCGAGGACGACCAGCCGCCGTAATAGAGTTCGAGCTTCGAATCCTCGGCCTTCTGCACCGACCAGATGCGGCTGTCGAGCACGCCGGATTCGAGAGGCACCACGTTGACCTTGATGCCGACGGCCGCGAACTGCTGCTGGATGAACTGCATCGCCTGGATCGACTGCGTCTGCGTCGAGGCCCAGATCGTCGTCTCGAAGCCGTCCTTGTATCCGGCCGCGGCGAGCAGCGCGCGTGCCTTCTTCGGGTCGTAGTCATAGGCCGGCTGCTCGGCGTAGAACGTCACCTTCGGCGGCTGAGCCGAGAGCAGCGGCTTCGCGTAGCCGTTGAAGACAATCTTGATGAACGCCTGCTTGTCGATCGCATGGTTGAGCGCCTGGCGCACGCGCAAATCGCTATAGGGCTTCTTCGTCACATTCATCGCCACGTAGTTGACGATGATCGAGGGATCGTCGACCAGTGCCAGCTTCGGGCTGTTCTGTACCAGTTTCACCATCGGCGCCGGCACCGGGTAGATGAACTGCGCCTCGCCCGCCTGCAGCATCGCGATGCGCGGCCCGTCCTCGGGGTTGCTGCGCACCGTGACGCTCTTCATGTGCGGCAGGCCCTTCTGCCAGTAGTTCGGGTGGGCCGCGACCTCCAGCGTATCGGGCGACCAGCGGACGAACCGGAACGGGCCGGTGCCGACCGGATTGCGTCCGATCTGCGCGCCATACTTCTTCAGTGCCGCCGGGCTCAGCAGTTGCAGCGCCGGGTGCGCGATCGTCGGGATGAAGGCGCCGAACGGCTGCCGAAGCACGCATTTCGCGGTGTAGGGATCGACCACCTCGACATGATCGAGCGTCGCCAGCAGGCTCTGCCGCTTCAGGTGGTTCGACGGGTCGGCGACGCGCTCGAAGTTGACCTTGACCGCGCTGGCGTCGAACGGCGTGCCGTCCTGGAATTTTATCCCCTTCCGCAGATGGAAGGTGAATTCCTTCGCGTCCTCGCTCGCCTCGTAGCTCTCGGCCAGCAGCGGGATGACCTTCATGTCCTTGTCGAAGCCGAGCAGCCCTTCCAGCAGCAGCCGCGCGACGGACTGGCTCAGCGTGTCATTGGCGTTCGCCGGGTCGAGCGTGGTGAGCGTCGCCGGCACGCCGACCGTCATCGTGCCGGACGCGTTCTGCGCCTCCGCGAGCCCGGCGAAGGCAAGCGTGGCGCCGATCGCGGCACTGCCGCCGAGCAGGCTGCGGCGGGACAGGTCGAAGCTCGACATGGGTTCCATTCCTCCCGAACAGATCAAACGATTTGGCACATCAGTAAAGTCCGCCGACGCGGTGGCGCGCGACGAAATGGTCGGGGCCGACCTGGACCAGCGGCGCGACCGTGGGCGGATCGTCGAGGGCACGCAAGGGCGACGGCACCTCGCTGTCGTCGAGCCCGCGATCGTGCCCCCGCCGTCGCGGATCGGCAACCGGGACGGCGGCGAGCAGCCGGCGCGTGTAGGCGTGCTGCGGGTCGCCCATCACCGCCTGGCGCGGCCCGATCTCGACGATCTGGCCGAGATACATCACGGCGACGCGATGCGCGACACGTTCCACCACCGCCATGTCGTGCGAGATGAACAGCCAGGCGAGCCCATGCTGCGCCTGCAACGCCATCATCAGGTTCACCACCTGCGCGCGGATCGAGACGTCGAGTGCCGCCACCGCCTCGTCGGCGATGATGAGCCGTGGCTCGGAGGCAAGCGCGCGGGCGATGCACACGCGCTGCCGCTGGCCGCCGGAGAGCTCGTGCGGATAGCGGCCGCTGTGCTCGGGCGGCAGGCCGACCTGCTGCAGCAGCGCGCGCACCCGCCGCTCGACCGCTGCCCCCGCGGCGAGACGGTTGGTGGTGATCGGCTCGGCGATCGAGAAGCCGACCGTCAGGCGCGGGTCGAGGGATGCGAACGGGTCCTGGAACACGTATTGCACCGCCCGCCGCAACAGGGCCTCGCGCGGGCCGTCGAGCGTGCTGACATCGGTGCCGTCGAGCAGGATGCGGCCGGCCTCGGGCTGCTCCAGGCGGATGATGCTGCGCCCGGTGCTCGACTTGCCGCAGCCGCTCTCGCCGACCAGCGCCAGCGTCTCGCCCGGATGGATCGCGAAGCTGACATGCTCGACCGCATGGATGCGCCCGACCGTGCGTGCGAACAGCCCGCGCCGGACGGAGAAGCGCGTGACCAGGCCCTCGACGGTGAGCACGGCGGCCGCGTTGTCGCGCACCGTCGCCTGCGGGGCGGGCGGCGGAGCGCCGGGGTCGGGGCTCGGGAACGGCGCCGGCAGGGGCTCGGCGGCGAGGGTGCCCAGCGTCGGGACGGCGGCGAGCAGTGCGCGTGTATAGGGATGCGTCGGGTGGTCGAAGATCGCGACCGCCTCGCCCTCCTCCAGCTTCTCGCCGCGGCGCATCACCGCGACCCGGTCGGCGACCTCGGCGACCACGCCCATGTCGTGCGTGATGAATAGCAGCGCCATGCCGAGGTCTTGCTGCAACCCGCGCATCAGGCGCAGCACCTGCGCCTGCACGGTGACGTCGAGGGCGGTCGTCGGCTCGTCGGCGATCAGCAGGCGCGGGCGGCAGGACAGCGCCATCGCGATCATCACCCGCTGGCGCATCCCGCCCGAGAGCTGGAACGGGTAGCGCGCGAGTTGCCGCGCCGCGTCGGGGATGCGCACGAGGTCGAGCATCCGCCGCGTCTCCGCCATCGCGGCGGCGCGGGCCATGTCGCGATGCAGCATGATCGCCTCGGCGATCTGCTCGCCGACCCGCAGCACCGGGTTGAGGCTGGTCATCGGCTCCTGGAACACCATCGCGATCTCGGGGCCGCGGATCGCGCGCATCGTCTCCTGGGTCTCGTGCGCGAGGTCGCGCAGCTCGCCCTTGCGGTCGCGGAAGCGGATCGCGCCGGCCGCGATCCGGCCGCCGCCGAAATCGAGCAGCCTTGTGGCCGCCAGCGCGGTGACCGACTTGCCCGAGCCGCTCTCGCCCACCACCGCGACGGTCTCGCCCTCGGCGATCGCGAGATCGAGGCCGGAGACGGCGGTGAACGCTCCCCGCTCGGTCGCGAAGCGGACGATGAGGCCTTCGATGCTGAGGAGGGGAGGCACCGGAGGACTGTAGGGTGCGCCCGTCCGGGTGCAAAACCGCCCGGCGAGGTGAACCGCGCCGGCACTTCGTGCGCCGCGACCTGGGATAGCGGGCTCGGCGCGCATGTGGCGGAGCTGCCGACCGGGACGCTGCCGGCGGGTGCGAGCGTGCAGTCCCCCTGGTGCGGTGCCGACGGCGTCTGGGCCGGGCGCAACTTCGCGGTCACGATCGCGGCCGCGCCCGGCGCCCTCGCGGAACCTGCCGAGCGGGACGGGAATGTTGCGCAACGGCCGCGACCGTGGTCAGGTCCGGCGGCAGCGACGGGGGGATGCGGCGCATGAGGCTGGCCGGACGGGTGGACGTGCTGACGCGGCAGTCGATGTCCGGCTGGGTCGGCGATCGCGACGGGGAACGCACCGCGATCCCGCTGCTCGTGCTGCTGGGCGGCCGGGAATACGCGCGCCTGACGGTGGGCGCCGCCGCCGGCACCATCGCCGGCGGCCGCGAGTTGGTGCGGATCGGCTTCGACCACGATTTCCGCCCGCCGCTGTCGCTCTATTCGCCGAACCGGCTGGAGGTGCGGTTCGCCGAGACCGGGGAGCCGGTGCCCGGCGGCACGCGGTCCTTCCCCGCCATCCAGGTGCAGATCGCGCCACCGCCCTCGCCGCTTGCGCCGCTGCTGCTCACCGCCCTCGGGCGCTCCGGGACGACGCTGATGATGAGCCGCCTCGCGGAGCATCCGCGCATCGTCGTCGCCCGGACCTATCCGTACGAGGTCAAGCTGCTGGCCTATTACTCGGCCGCGTTCCGCACGCTCGTCGCCAGCGCCGACCGGCGGAACTCCAGCGAGCCGGGCCCCATGACGCGGCCGCGGCACCGCTTCTTCATCGGCCACAACCCCTTCAACGCGCCCAACCTGTTCAACGTGGCGAGCGATCCGGCGACGCTCGCCACCTTCTTCGACGAGACCGTGCCGGCGCGGTTCGCCGCCACGTTCCGCGAATTGCTGCTCGACTATTACGGCATCCTCCAGCGCGACCAGGGCAAGGCCGAGGCGTGCTACTTCGCCGAGAAGACGGCCGTCGACGAGGTGTCGCGCCGCGGGCCCGGCGTGTTCTTCCCCGACGTGCGCGAGGTGGTGCTGGTGCGCGACCCGCGCGACGTGCTGTGCTCGCGCAAGGCGTTCTGGAAGGACGACGCCCGAACCGCGATCGCCAATTTGCGCGCCCAGCTCGCATCCCTGATCCACATCCGCAAGCAATCGCATGGGCACCGCACGTTCGTGCGCTACGAGGATCTGGTGCATCGGCCGGAGCAGACGCTCGCGCCGGTCTGGGAGATGCTGCGGCTCGATCCGCCGACGACGGTCGAGAGGGCGGTGGCAGACAGTGAAGGTGACGGCGCGATGTTTCGCCGCCATGCCACCAGCGGCAGCCCGGCCGCCTCGATCGGCCGCTGGAGCCGCGATCTCAGCGCCGAGGAGATTGCCGCGTGCCGCGAGGCCTTTGCGCCGTTCCTCGATGCGTTCGGGTATGCCGAAGCGCCGGAGGCGGTCGGACGGGATACGGCGGCGTGACGAGGGGGGCCTGACGAGGGGCGGCCTGACGAGGGGCAGACCGAGCCCTGCGGCAGCCGATTGGAGCGCGCGCCGCGATGGTCAAGGCGATGATCCAGACCGTCGCGTTAACCGCCTCCCTCTGCCTCCTGTTGTTCCTGCCAGCCGGGACCTTGGCGTGGCCGCAGGGCTGGGTGTTCCTTGCGCTCTTCGCCGGGTGCAGCCAGGCGATCGGATTGTGGCTGCGGAAGACCGATCCGGAGCTGCTGGCAGAGAGGATGAAATCGCCTTTCAGCGCGGACCAGGAACCGCGTGACCGGCTGGTGATGGTCGCCATAATGCTTTTCTTGTGCGTCTGGCTGGTCTTCATCGGGTTGGATGCGCGCCGCTTCGGCTGGTCACATGCGCCGTCGTGGGCCCAGGCGATCGGCGCGGCGCTCATCGTGGGTGCGTTTTACGGCTGGGTCGGGGTCCTGCGCGCGAACAGCTTTGCGGCGGTCACGGTGCGGCTGCAGCAAGAGCGGGGCCAGACCGTGATCTCCTCCGGTCCGTACGCGGTCGTGCGGCATCCGATGTACGCCTACGCCGTGCTTCTGCTGATCGGGACGCCTTTGCTGCTGGGCTCGCTGTGGGGTCTTCTGGGCGTGCCCGCAGCCGTGGCGCTGATGGCAGCTCGGGCGATTGGCGAAGAGGCCCTGCTGATGGACGGGTTGCCGGGGTATCGAGAGTACGCGGCCAAGGTGCGCTTCCGTCTCCTGCCCGGGGTCTGGTGAGCGCAGGCATCACGCGGCCGGTGCGATCTCGACCTCGATCGCCCCGATCCGCTCTATCTCCGCGCATACCCGGTCGCCGACCGCGAGGAAATTGCCTTTCGGCACACCCACGCCCGCGGGCGTTCCGGTGAGCACCACGTCGCCCGGATCGAGCGTCATGATCCGCGACAGCGTCGCAATCTGCTCGGCGACCGAAAAGATCATCCCCGCGCTGCGCGCATCCTGCTTCATCGCGCCGTTCACCGACAGGCGCAGCCCGAGATCCTGCGGATCGGGGATGAACGACGCCGGCACGATCACCGGTCCCATCGGGCAGCATGTGTCGTGCGCCTTACCGGCCACCCAGTCGAGCTTGTAGAAGGTCTCCGGCGCGCGGTTCAGATCGCGCGCCGAGAAATCGATGGCGACGGTGTAGCCCGCGACATGAGCGAGCGCGTCCGCGACGGAGACCGCGCGCGCCGTGCGGCCGATCACGACTGCGAGTTCGATTTCCCAGTCGAAGGCGCGCGTGTCGAGCGGCATCCGCACGGTGCGCCCCGGCCCGACGACCGCATTGCGCGGTGGCTTGGCGAAGAAGAACAGGCGCTGGTTTTCCTTTCGTGCGTCCGGCATCCCCATCTCGGCGAGGTGGTCGTAATAATTGGCACCGGCGCAGAAGATTTTTCCGGGATAGAGCAGCGGCGCGAGCCGCACGGCGTCGGCCGGCACGCGATCCGCGTCCTGCACAGCGGCCGCGGCGCGGCCGAGCAGCGGCGCCGCTTCCGCCCATGCATCGAACACGGCGCGCAAATCCGGCCACGCCGGGGCTTCGATCCGCGCCAGCGCGGGGGCGAGGCGATAGGCGACGCCCGCGATCTCGATGCAGGCGGCGGCCGCGCCGCCGATCGCGAATGTCCCCAGCGAATAGACAGGTTCCGCCATGCGCCGTCCCCCGCGTCAAACCACGTCAAGCCTCAGCGATCCGGCTGCCAGAAATTCACCCGCTCCCAGACCGCGACCACCTCGACGCCGCCATCGACGACGAAATAGCGTTCGTGCGCCGCCGCGGTCATGCAAACGTGGTTCGGCGCCACGCGCACCCGATCGCCGATGCGCAAGCCCGGCCAGGGCCGCGCCGGATCGCAGGCGACGACGCCGTGCTCCTGATACGCGCGTTCCACCACGGCGCGGCCGAAGGCGGGGCGGTTCGCGGCATCGCGCACGAGGCCGAAGCCGCAATCCTCTGCCAGCGCCTCGGTGCTGCGGTCCTTGGAGAGTGCGAGGCCGCCGGCGTCGATCAGGAAGCGGTGCGTCTGCGGCCGCCGTCCGATCACGCTCGCCAGCACGGTGACGGCGATGTCGTCCGGGCCGTGCGTGCCGATGCCGGCCTGGAACAGGTCGCCGAACATGTAAACACCCGCGCGCAACTCCGTGATCCCACTGCGCGGCTCGCCATGCAGCGCGGTGGGCGAGCTGCCGACCGAGACGATCGGGCAGGCGTGCCCGGCGGCACGCAGCCGCTCGGCGGCGCGTACCGCGCCTGCCCGTTCCGCCGCCGTGATGCGCGCCATGTCGGCGTCGCCTCGGCCGGCATAGCTGTGCCCGGCATGGGTCATCACGCCGGCCAGATGCGTCCCGAGCTTGGTGGCGAGCGTCAGAACGGCGGCATCGTCCGGTGCCAGACCGCCACGATGCTCGCCGGTGTCGATCTCGATCAGCGTGCGCGGCGGCGCGGGATGCGCCGCGATCACGTCCGCCATGTCGGAATCGTCGGTGATGATCGTGACATCCGCGCCGTTCGCGTTCAGCGCCGCTACCGCATCGAGCTTCTGCGGCGTGATGCCAACCGCATACAGAATATCGGTGATCCCGGCGTCCGCGAAATACGCCGCCTCGGCCAGCGTCGAGACGGTGATGCCGCCCGGCTGACCTTCGAGCGCGAGGCGTGCGACCTCGACCGATTTCGCTGTCTTCATGTGCGGCCGCAACGGCACGCCGGCGTGCGCCGCCACTTCCGCCATGCGCGCGATGCTGTGTCGCAGCGTCGGGCGGTCGAGCACGAGGCAGGGTGTGGCGAGGTCGTCGAGTGTCATGCCTGGGTCCAGCTCGTTGCCGGATCGAGCGGCAGCACCGGGCGCGGCAGATGCTGCCAGTCGAACCGCGCGAGCACCGGGCTGGTCAGTCCCGGCGCGTCCACCTCGACGATGCGCGGGTGGTCGAAGAACTCGTCGAACCCGCCGCGGAAATGCCCGCGCGACTTCACGACGACGCAGCGCGCTTGCCCGATGTCGATGCCGAGGGCTTCGAGGAAGGCCGGGTCCGCGCATTGCACGCGCGCACTCGCGACCACGACGATCATGCCGCCGAGATCAAGCGCCGCCATCGGGCCGAGGTCGATCGCATTGCCCGCGAAGATGCCGCGCCTGCCGACCACGCGGCCATCGTGCAGCGCGCGCACCATCGCCGGCGCCGCGAAGGGCCGCGAGAAGCGGTCGCCGCCGTCGCGATTGAACCGCGCGGTGAAGCGGCCGCCGACCCCCGCCGCATGCGCTTCCGCGGCCAGCGCCGGGTCGTGGATCAGGCCCGCCACCGCCCCCTGCACGCGGGCGAGGTGGAACGCCTCGATGATCCACATGGTATTGCCGCGACCGCCGCCGCCCGGATTGTCGGCGACGTCAGCGAAGCAGAGCGCCGGAAGCTTCGGATCGGCGAGGCCGAGCGCCATCGAGACCGCTTCGGGCAGCGGCGTCGGCGCCGCGCTGAACTGCGCGCGCCGCGCCCAGCCGGCCTCGGCGATCTCGCGCCCGAGGCCGGCCGCCGCCGCCGCATCGGTCGCGGTGACGACGGTTGTGAGCCCGTTGAACGGCGTGTCGGCATAGGCAAAGCCGCCCATCACGGAGACGTTCAGCACCCGATCGCCATAGGGCGGCTCGCGCATCCGCGCCTGGCCGAGATCGATCAGCTCGCCATAGGGACGGTTCGCGGCATCCGCACCGGTCAGCAGCGCCGTCGGCGGCGAGACGATCGGCAGCCGCACGCGCGCGAGGTGCGTGCGCAGCCCGGAGGCGAGCCGCCGCACCATCTCCGCCGCCTCCGCCCCGCACGCGCGCATGTCCATGTGCGGATTGGTGCGGTAGCCGATGAAGGCATCGAGGTTCGCCACCATCGCCTCGGAGACGTTGGCGTGCAGGTCGAAGGTCGCGACCACCGGCACGTCCGGCCCGACGACGCGCCGGACCATCGCGAGCAGCGTGCCCTCCGGGTCGTGGTCCTCCGTGGTCAGCCCCGCGCCGTGCAGCACCGCATAGACGGCATCGAACGGACCCGCCGCCGCCAGTCCGGCCTCCCACGCCTGCATCATCGCGGTAAAGTCGGTGTGCCGCACCGGCCCGTTCGGCTCCGCCATCGCGAGCAGCAGCGGCACCGGCCGCCAC
>DATAYA010000328.1:0-1841 GCA_036272815.1 Acetobacteraceae bacterium | reverse complement strand
ATCAGCGTGTTGTCCGTCTCGTGCCCCACCGCGGAGATCAGCGGGATGTCGCTGCCGGCCGCGGCGCGCACGACCGCCTCGTCGTTGAACGCCATCAGGTCCTCGAGGCTGCCGCCGCCCCGCGCCACGATCAGCACATCCGGCCGCGGCAGGCCGTCGCGCGGCAGGGTGTTGAGCCCGGTGATCGCGGCGGCGATGCGCTCGGCCGCGCCCTCGCCCTGCACCGGCACCGGCCAGAGCAGGATCGGGCGGCCGAACCGGCGCTCCACCGTCGTGCGAAGATCGTGCAGCACCGCGCCCTGCGGCGAGGTGACGACGCCAATCACCGCCGGCAGCATCGGCAGCGGGCGCTTGCGGGTGAACAGGCCCTCCGCGGCCAGCTTGACCTTCAGCGCCTCGATCCGCGCCAGCATCGCGCCGGCCCCGGCATATTCCAGCCGCTCGATGATCAGCTGGTACTGGCTTTTGTCGCCCCAGGCGGAGATGCGGCCGGTGGCGATCACCTCCACCCCGTCCTCCGCCTTCAGCCCGATCTTCCCCTGGGCGGATTTCCAGATGATCCCGCGCAGCAGGCCGCCCTCGTCCTTCAGGCACAGATAGGTGTGGCCGGACGCGTAACGCTTCACCTCCGACAGCTCGCCGCGCACGCGCACGCGGCCGAACGCGCCCTCCAGCGTGCGCTTTACCGCGCCGGCGATCTCGCTGACGCTGTATTCCGGGACATTGGTGGCGGCTGCATCGGGCATCGGAGTGTCCATACGGGCAGCGTATGCTAGGCAGCGCCTCGTTTGAAGGGAGACGGCCATGCGGGTTCTGTTGATCGGGTCTGGCGGGCGGGAACATGCGCTGGCCTGGGCGCTGGCCGCATCGCCGCTGCTGACGAAGCTATGGGTTGCGCCCGGCAACCCCGGCATCGCCGCCCTGGCCGAGACGGTGCCGATCGGCGTGCTCGACATCGCCGCCCTGGTCGCCTTCGCGCAGGAGAACGCGGTCGACCTGTGCGTGCCGGGTCCGGAGGCGCCGCTGGTCGCCGGGCTGGCGGACGCGATGGAGGCGGCGGGCGTATCCTGCTGCGGCCCCAGCGCCGCCGCCGCGCAGTTGGAGGGCAGCAAGGCCTTCACCAAGGAAATCGCCGCAGCCGCCGACATTCCCACCGCCCGGTGGGAGCAGTTCACCGACCCGGCGGAGGCGCGCGACTTCGTCACCCGCCGTGGCGTGCCGATCGTGGTGAAGGCGGACGGCCTGGCCGCCGGCAAGGGCGTCGTCGTCGCCACCACCGAGGCCGAGGCGCTGGCCGCCGTGGACGCCTTCATCGCCGCCGGCCCGGTGGTGATCGAGGAATGCCTGGTCGGCGAGGAGGTCTCGCTATTCGCGCTCTGCGACGGGACGGAGGCGATCTTCCTCGGCGCGGCGCGCGACTACAAACGCGTAGGCGATGGCGACACCGGGCCGAACACGGGCGGGATGGGCGCGATCTCCCCGGTGCCGGGGTTCGACCCGGCGCCCGCGATGGACCGCATCATCCGCCCCGTCCTCGCCGAGATGGAAGACCGCGGCACCCCGTTCCGCGGCGTGCTGTTCGCCGGGCTGATGCTGACGGAGGCGGGGGCGATGCTGATCGAGTTCAACGTCCGCTTCGGCGACCCGGAGTGCCAGGTGCTGATGGCGCGGCTGCAGAGCGATCTGCTGCCGGCGCTGCTGGCGGCGTGCGAGGGGGAGCTGGGCGCGTTCGAACTGCGGTTCCGGGACGAGGCGGCGTGTGCGGTGGTAATGGCCGCGCGGGGGTATCCGGAGGCGCCGGAGACGGGTGGGGAGATTCGGGGGTTGGCTGAGGCGGCGGC
>DATAYA010000327.1:0-3224 GCA_036272815.1 Acetobacteraceae bacterium | reverse complement strand
ATTGCATGGCCGGTCCTCCTGTCGCCGCGGCGGCGGCTCGTGCGTCGACACCAGACCCGATATCATGCCGAACAGCTTTCCGTAACCGAACGGTTTCCCAAGGCTCCGCCTTGAGCGGGGTCCAGGGGCGGAGCCCCTGGCCTGCCTCCCTGGTGTCCTCAGCCGAAGCCAAGGAACCCCGGCATTTCCGAGATCGGCCGCGCCGCCCGCAATGCGGCGAGGTCCGGCGCCGGTCGCGCGGTCGCGGGATCGTCCGCGAGCAGCCGTTCCAGTGCCGCCGCGACCGCGAGCACGAGGGCATCGCCGCCGCGCGGTCCCACGATCTGCAGCCCGAACGGCATACCGTTCCGGTCGCGCCCGACCGGCAGGCTCAGCGCCGGGTGGCCGGGCAGTGTCACCGCGTAGGCGAGCGAGAGCCAATGGAAGTAGGTCCGCGTCGGCACGCCGTCGATCTCGGCCGGGTAGAGTTCGCGCCAGGGCCGCGGGCTGATCGTGATCGCCGGCGAGAGGATGATGTCGTATTCGCCGAAGAAGGCCTGCCAGCGCTGGTAGAGGGCGGTCTGCAAGCCCATCGCGCGGGCGACGTCGGCGGCGGAGTAGCGGCGGCCTTCCTCGACATTGGCGCGGACGTTCGGGCCGACCATGTCGGGATGGCGGTCGACCTTCTCGGCGTGGGCGTGCAGGAAGCCGACGGCGCGCAGCACCTCGAACGCCTCGTCGGCGCCGGCGCAGTCGGGGGCCGCGTCGTCGGCACTGGCGAAGGCATGGCGGAAGGCGGCGGCTTTTTCCGCGAACACCTCGGCGATGTGGCGCTCGGTCGGCGCGAAGCCGAAATCGGGCGTCATCGCGACCCGGAGCTGCGCGAGGTCTACCAGCGCGGGGCGCGCGAAATCGGCGGCCCGGCGCACGGTGCGGCCATGGATGGTGGCGGCCAGCGGGTCGTGCGGATCGTCGGAGACCATCGCCGAGAGCAGCAGCGCCGCATCGCCCACGGTGCGCGCCATCGGGCCGAGCACCGGCAGGTTGGACCAGCCATGCCCGCGCTTGGGGTTGGGCACCAGGCCGGGGCTCGGGCGGAAGCCGACGATGCCACAGAACGCCGCCGGGTTGCGCAGGCTGCCGCCGGTGTCCGATCCGGTCGCGATCGGCACCATCCCGCAGGCGAGGGCGGCCGCCGAGCCGCCGGACGAGCCGGCCGCGGACTTTTCGGGGTCGAACGGGTTGCCGGTGACGCCATAGACGGCGTTGCGGGTGTTGGCCCCTGCCCCCCATTCCGGCGTGTTGGTCTTGCCCAGCAGGATGCCGCCCGCAGCGCGGATCGCGGCGACCGAGCGCAGGTCTGCCGTCGGCACGAAGTCGCGGAACAGCGGGCTGCCGTAGGTGGTGCGGAGCCCCGCCGTCTCCTGCAGGTCCTTCACGCCGAACGGCAGGCCGTGCAGGGGACCGATGGCCGCGCCCGTCATCACGGCCGCCTCGGCCTGCGCGGCGGCGGCGCGGGCGCGGTCGAAGTCGCGCGCCACCATCGCGTTGACGGCGGGATCGACCGCCTCGATGCGCGCGATGCAGCTCTCGACCAGGTCCACGGGCGAGAGCTGCTTGGCGCCGATCCGGGCGCGCGCCTCGACGGCGGTGAGGTCGCAAGGTTCGGTCATCGCTCAGTACCCCATCGCCAGGCCGTCCTTGCGCGGGTCGGAGCCGCCGACCAGCACCCCGCGCGCGTGGTCGATCCAGATCGCCTGGCCGCCGCCATGCGGTTTCTCGACGCGCTCGACCGCGTGGCCCAGCCGGGCGAGCGCCGCCGCCACGTCCTCGGGGATGCCGCGCTCCAGCTCCACCCGGCCGCCGGTCGCAAACGCGCGCGGCAGGTCGAGCGCCTGCTGGATGCCGAGCCCGTATTCGACCATGTTGGCGAGGAACAGCGTCTGTCCCATCGGCTGGAAATGTCCGCCCATGACGCCGAACGGCATCACCGGACGGCCGCCCTCGGTCACCATGCCGGGGATGATCGTGTGCATCGGCCGCTTATTCGGTGCGATGCAGTTCGGATGGCCGGGCTGGAGCCGGAAGCCGAAGCCGCGATTGTGCAGCATCACGCCCGCACGCCGGGCCAGGATGCCGCTGCCAAAACCCTGGAACAGCGAGTTGATGAAGCTGCACGCATTGCCGTCGCGATCGACGACGCAGAGATAGGTGGTGTCGCGGTGCCGCGGCAGCAAAGCCTCGCCCGGGGCGGGCATTTCGGGCATCGCGCGGTCGTCGCGGATCAAACGACGCAGGGCATCGAGATAGGCGGGATCGAGCAGACGGGAGACCGGCACGTCCGCCTGCGCCGGGTCGGCCACGAAAGCGTCGCGGTCCCAATAGACCAGCCGCGCCGCTTCGAGGTGCCGGTGCAGCCGGACCGTGCCGAGCGGCCCGTCCGGCGCGGTCTCCATCCCGCCGAGGATGCCGAGCAGCATCAGCACCAGCAGCCCCTGGCCGTTGGGCGGGCATTGCCAGACGTCGAGCCCGCGCCAGCGTGCGTGCAGCGGCTCGACGAACTGGGCGGCGGTGCGGCCGGCGGCGAAATCCGCCTCGGTGTGCAGGCCGCCGCGGGCGCGCAAGGTCGCCGCCATGTCGGCGGCGACGGCGCCCTCGTAGAAGCCGCGCGCGCCGTCGCGGGCGATGGTCCGCAGCGTCGCCGCCAGCGCCGGGTTCGCGAAGCGGTCGCCCGCGCGGGGTGCGGCGCCGCCGGGCAGGAACGCCTCCGCCCCGCCGGCGCGGAGCCTTCCGACCGCGGCTGCCCAATCGTCGGCGACGCGCTGATGCACCGGGAAACCAACCTCGGCAAAGTGGATCGCGGGTTCCAGCAGGTCGGCGAGCCCCCGCCTGCCGTGCTCGGCGAGCAGAAGCTCCCATGCGGCCACCGCGCCGGGGATGGTGACGCTGTGCGGCGAGGTGGGTTCGAGCGCGGTCACGCCGGAAGCGGCCAGGGCTTCGGGCGTTGCCGCGGCGGGCGCGCGGCCGCTGCCGTTGAGCGCGATGACGCGGCCGGAGCCGGCGGGCGCGTAGAGCACGAAGCAGTCGCCGCCGATGCCGGTCGATTGCGGCTCGATCACCGCCATCACCGAAGCGGCGGTCACCGCCGCATCGACCGCATTGCCGCCCGCGCGCAGCATATCCAGCGCCGCCAAGGTCGCCTGCGGCATCGACGTCGACGCCATGGCGCGCGTCGCATAGGAAGG
>DATAYA010000326.1:0-11933 GCA_036272815.1 Acetobacteraceae bacterium | reverse complement strand
CCGCGATCGTACGGCACCAGCGAGACGCGCTCGTCGAGCAGCGGCAGCGCCGCCGCGGCATCCTCCGCCCCGGCATCGACGATGACGCGGATTTCGTAGTCGATCCCGGTGTCGTGGCGCACGATCGAACGGATGAAGTTCTCGACATAGACCTCGCGGCGCTCGCCGATGCGTCCCGCGGCACAGCCGGTCAGGATGTTGAGCGAGACCCGACCGGGCCGGATGCGCGGGCGGACGCGGTACGTGCCGGGAGCGAGCCCGTGCTCCACGGTCGCGTCGAGGCCGATGCGGATGGCGTGATCCGCGACCGCGCGGCGTCCGACGTCGATCGCGTAGGATTTCGCGGAACTTGACGCAGCCGCCGAGCCCTCGATCGCGCGCCAATGGTAGAGCAGTCTGTCCACATGCCGCACTGCCGTCCCGCGAGCGACAAGCCGCAGCACGAAATCATGGTCCTGTGCCCCGTCGTATTCCGACCGATAACCGCCGAGGGACAAAAAGAGGGATTTCGGGACGCAGAGGCAATGCAGCACATACATCGCGCTCATCAGGTATTCGGGACTGAAATCCGGCTTGTAGAAATGCGCGCGGCGCTCGCCGCCGGGATAGAGCTTGTCCTCGTCGCAATAGAGCAGCGCGGGTTCGGGCGCCGCCGCGATCGCGGCACGGTACTGCGCGAGCAGGTCGGGGGCCACGCGGTCGTCGTGATCGATCATCACCAGATGCGTGCCGCTGGACAGCCCGACCGCTGCATTGGTGGCGCGCGCGATGCCGAGGTTCTCGGGCGCGAAGCGCACCCGGATGCGCGCGTCCCGCGCACGCAGGTCGACCAGTGCGGCGCGGGTGCGCGGGTCGGTCGAGCCGTCGTCGTTGATGCACCACTCCCATGACGGGTCGGTCTGCGCGCAGAGATCGGCGTGCAGTTCGGCGAGCCATTCGGGATCGGTGTTGAAGGTCGGCGTGACGATCGAGAAGTCGGGCGAGATGGCGGCGGCCAGCGCCGCGCGCGCGCCCGCCGGTTGTGCCTCGGCGACCGGGGAGGGTCCGATCTCGAAACCCTCCGGCCGCCGCGCGCGCAGCGTCGCGACCGCGGGCGAGAGGTCGTGGCCGAAGCCGAGCCGTTCGCGCAGCATCGCGGCGAGACGGGCGCCGACAGCATCGGGGGAGAGCGTGACCGCGAGCCGCTCGGCGATCGCCTCGAAGGTTTCGCGACCCGTCCCGGGTGCGTCGAGATGGCGCGCAAGTGCGGCGACGGCGGCGGCGGGATCGGGTTCGAACCAGATCGCGCCGCGACGATAGGGGCCGAGATCGGCGCCGACCTCCGCGAGCGTGCCGTCCAGGAAATACGGATACTCCGCGCCGAGCAGATCGGTCGCACCGGCATGGCGCGAGCAGAAAGCCGGCACACCGAGCAGGATCGCCTCGAAGATGTTGAGCCCGAACCCCTCGCTGCGATGCGGCGAGAGCAGCACGTCGGCGATCGACTTGAGCTTGCAGAGCGCCGGCCAGTCGAGCAGCTCGTCGATCACCACGATCGACGGCTCAAGGGTCGGGAACGGCCGCGAGCGGTCGCGCGAATGGGTCTTGAGTACGAAGGTGGCGCGGCCGGGATATTGCCGCTCGAACGCCGATGCGATCGCCTCGAACACATCGACGCCCTTGCGCGCGGTGTAGGAGGACGCGTCCATCACGAACAGCACGATCCGCCGTCCGGCGTCGCGTGCCGCGATCAGCCGGTCGATCGCGGGGTGGCCGGCATAGGCGTCGCGCGCGGCGTGCAGGGCGGCGCGGTCGACGACGTAGGGGATGGTCTCGATCGCGCGCCCGGTCGCAGTCGCGAAGGCATCGGCGCAATAGCGGCTCGGGGCCACGATCAGGTCGAAGCCGCCGATCGCGGCCCGCCATTCCGGCCGCGGCGTCGGCAGTTCCCAGACCCAGAAGCCGATCGTGGCGCGGCGGTCGAACATCTCCGTGCCGTAGCGCGCGACCAAGGGCAGCGCCTGGTCGGGATTGAGGAAGATCAGGTTGAACGCGGAGCGAAGGTCCTCGGGTCCGAACAGGTCGAACCCGGCGCCGGGCCGGACGAAGCCGGAGATGTCGTACGCATCGACGCCGATCCCGGCGCGCAGCAGCGCGTCGCGGGTGCCGCGCGCGGCGGCGCCGAGGCCGTTGTCGAGGCTGAGCGGGCCGAAGAAGTTGACGCCCCGCTCGCCGCCGACGAGGTCCTCCAGCCCGAGCGTGCGGTCGGCGAACACGTCGCTGCCCGGCGCCCAGCGCTGCGTCGCGATGCCTCTCTCGCGCCAGTGCCGCGCCGGATCGTCGAGGTGCCCCGACGCATGCTCCGCGGCGAGGTCGGGATTGACCGCGAGGTATCGCGCCGCATCGAAGCGGCCGCCGATCGCGGGCGGCGTCACGAGCGGCCAGATCGCATCGGGGATCGCACGCGCATCCGTGACCTCGCCGCGCGCGCCGATGCGCCGCGCCAGCGCCGATGCCGCCCCGAGCGGCAGCGGCAGCGGCGGCGCACGCCGGCCGGGCGCGCGGGCGCGCAGTGCCGCGAAGAACGCGTCCGAGTCGCCGGCGACCAGATCCGCGATCGCCGGATGCGGCACCCGCCGCTCGGCCAGCCCGAGGGCGAGGAAATGCTCCAGCCCCGATCGCACCGCGCCGCGCCGGACCAGCGCATGCGCCGCCGGGTTGGTCGCCAGATAGAACGCCGCATCGAACCACCACACGACGCGGCCCAGGTCGCGGCCCGGGTCGCTCGGGACGTGCAGCACGCAGTCGCGCTCGGCCGCACCCACAGCGTCGGGCGCGATCAGCCCGGCGCCGAAATCCGGCAGGTTCTCGCAGCCCTTCGACCAGCCGAGCGAGACGAAATGGTGGAAGCCGGACCGGAAGCGGCCCTCGGCGACCGCCTCGGCCACGGCGGCGTGGCGGCCGCAATAGCGCGCCTCGTCGAACAGGCCGTTCGGCGAGAGCCGCTCGGCGCCGCCGTGCTCGGCGTAGAAGGCGAAGGCGGCATAGTCGTCCATCGTGATGAGCGAGGGATGCTGCGCACCGTGGCGGCGGCGCAGCAGCCACGGGTTGAACCAGCGGTTCGGCACGAAGCGCCGCTCCGGCGGCAGCGCGAAGAACGCCGCCATGACGCCGGCGCGCTCGACCTCGATCTCCTCGAAGCGCCGCAGCCGGGCCTGGACATAGGCGATGTCGAAATAGACCGAGGCCGCGCGGCCCTCCGCGATGCCGTGGTCGGCGAAATGCCGGCGCGCGTCGAACCTGCCGCCGCCCGCCACCATCGCCGCGAGGTCGGCGTGGTGACTGACGTAGAAGCCCTCGTCGAACGCGAAATCCGGGACGAAATCGGGGGCGCCGTCCATCGCTCACCGTGTGGTTGGTTGCGGCGTGCCGCCTCTGCGCGCGATGGTTCTGGCGCCGCGCGCCGCTTGTCAAGCAACTCCGGTGTTTCCGCGGCCGGCGCCGCTTGCTACGCCTGCCGCGCGAGGGGTGAACTTGGCGCCAATGACATTCGACCGGGGCGAGATGGCGGCGGGCGCGGCCGGCGAGGCCGGCCTCGGCATCCTCACCATCGTGTCCAGCCGGCGGCTCCCACTCGCGGCCGCGCTGATGGCCGCGGTCGCCGAGCACCATCCGGCGGCCCGGCGATGCGTCGTCGTCACGGACGGGCCGGGCCGGGCCGGGATCATCCCTGCCGATGCGCTCGACCTGCCGGCGCTCGCGGGGATGCGGCTCTGGTATACCGAGGCCGAGCTGGAGGCGGCGCTGAAGCCCTCCGGCATCCTGCACCTGATGTTCGCCTGCGGGCTCGACCGGGTGCTCTATCTCGACCCCGAGACCCTGCTGCTGGCGCCGCTGCGGCCGGTGCTGGCAGCCCTCGGGTCGCACGGCCTGGCGCTCGTCCCGAGCCGCCTGGCGCCGGCCGCCACCGCCGCCGACGATCTCGCGACGCTGCGTGCCGGGGCGCATGACGCGGCCCTGCTCGGCGCCCGGCGCGAGCGGGAGACGGTGGAATTCCTGCGCTGGTGGGCGGCGCGCTGCGAGCGCCATTGCCGCGACGATCCGGCCGCCGGCATGGCGCTCGACCGGCGCTGGCTCGACGCGGCACCTTCCCTCGTCGACCGTGTCCGCGTGCTGCGCCACCCCGGCCTGAACGTGACGCCGGCGACCGCGCCCGAACGCGCGCTGGACCGCGATGCAGTTTGCGTCCTGCGGGCGGGCGGCGAGACGCTGATCTCCTGCCGCTTTCCCGACCCGTCCGCCGATCCCGGCCCGCTCGCCCCGTTGCGCGATCGGCTCGAGGCGGCGCAGCGCGCGCAGGGCTGTGACGCGACGGCGGCACCGCCTTACGCCCTCGGCCAGTTCGCGGACGGGCGCCCGATCACGCGGCCGATGCGCCGCTGGCTGCTGCGGGCGATCGATGAGGGCCGCCTGTCGCACGCGGCACCACTGCCGCAGGCGGGCGGCTTCTTCGACGAGGTGGACGAGACGCTGCTGCCGACCGGCGTCCTGCTGACCCGCGTGCTGCACCAGCTCTGGCTCGATGACGAGCGGCTGCGTCGCGCCTGCGACATCCACACGATTGCCGGCCTCGCCGGCTTCTATGACTGGGCGACGGGAGACGCCGGCCGCGAAGCCGGGCTGGACGCGGCCACGGTCGCCGCGGCTCGGGGGCTCGCCACGGTCGCGCACCAGGCGCGGACCAATCTCGGTCTTGCCGCCCCACCCCCCTGGCCGGCATTCGCCTCGCGCTGCTGGACCGACCGCTCGAGCGAGGTCGGATCGGCTCTCGCGGGCGACGTCGAAATGCTGCGGGAGGGCGAGACGGTGCTGCTGCCGGTGCAGGCGGCACTCGCCTGGGAACTGCGGCGCGACCTGCCGCCGAGCTTTCCGCTGCTCACGCTCGCGAGCCTGCGGGGCTTCCTCGGCTGGGCGATGACCTGCGGCATCGCGGAGGGCGCCGTCGATCTGGCCGCCCTCTCGCCCGGCTTCCTCGCCTGGTGGAACGCGCCGGCGCATGACATGGCGGCCGACGACGTGCCGGTGACGAACGGGATGCTGGTCGCGCATCGCCTCGGCGATCCGAAGCTGCGGCTTGAGGGCTGGCAGCAATTCCCGGGCACCCATGTCGGGCGGCTCGCCCTCGGGCTCGCCTATGCGCTGATCGCGCGACGCCGCTTCGGCTGGCCGGAGGCGATGGTGGCGCCGGTCGCGCGCTATTTCCGCGAGGCCGGGCCGATCGTGGCCGAGGGCTATCGCTTCAGCCGCGCGGCGATGGCGGTGTGGCAGTTGCGGCCCGACCTGCAGCGGCAATTCCCGCTGGCGACCGAGTCGGGCCGCGCCGGGCTGCTGCGCTGGCTGGTGCTGGTCGGGGCGCGGGAACTCGGCATCGACCTCGAAACGCTCGATCCGGCGCTGGCGGGGTGGGCGCGGGCCGACAGCGCCGAGCAGCCGGGCCTGCCCAACATCCTGGCACTCGTGCTGCGCGAGCGCGGCGATCTGCGCCGCAGCTTCGACGCGGCGACGGCGGCGGGCCGGGCCGGCCTGCGCGACTGGGCCGAGCGAAGCCTCGCCCGCGAATACGGGACCGGCGACGTCCTCGCGGCACCGGAGGCGGCCGCGCCGCCACAGGCGAGGCCGCCGCGCCGCGCGGCACTCGGCCTGCTCGGGCAATGGAGCGCGCCGACCGGGCTCGGCGAGGTGCTGCGCGGGTGTGTCGCCGCCCTGCGGGAGACGGGTTTCTCCGATTTCGTCGTGATCGATCGCGACGCCGGCGGGCTGCGCGCGCCGGATGGCACCGCCCTGCCGGAAGGGCCTCTGGCGGTGGAGGCCCTGGTCGTGGTGCAGAATGCCGATCAGGGTTACGCGACCTGGCGCTTCGCCCGCGGCCTTGGCGTGTCGGCGTCGCGGCAGTACGGGCTCTGGCACTGGGAGCTGGAGCGGCTGCCGGCGCATGTCCGCCACGGCTACGCCTTCTATGACGCGATCCTGACCACGTCGGCGTTCCAGCGCGCCGCGTTCGCGGCGGACGGGCTGCGGCCGGTGCGGGCGGTGCCGATGCCGATGCTGGGCGAGGCGGCAGGCCGGCCGGCATCCCGGAAGGCCCTCGGCGTGGCGGAATCGGGGCCGCTGTTCGTCCTCGCCTTCGACTTCGGCTCGTTCATCCGGCGGAAGAACCCCGAGGCGCTGATCGCCGCCTTCCAGCGCGCCTATCCCGATCGGCACGAGCCGGCGACGCTGCTGCTCAAGACCGTCCGCGCGGCGCTGCGGCCGCACGAGATGGCGCGATTGCAGGCGCTCGCGGCCGGCGATCCGCGCATCGTGCTGCGCGACGAGGAACTCGACCGCGACGGCATCCTCGGCCTGCTGGCGGCGGCGGATGCCTTCGTCTCGCTGCACCGGAGCGAGGGCTTCGGCCGCGGCATCGCGGAGGCGATGCTGCTGGGGACGCCGGTGATCGCCACCGCCTGGTCGGGACCGGCCGACTTCCTGGACGCCGCGACCGGCTGGCCGGTGCGCCACCGCCTGGTGCCGATCCGGGCGGAGGACTATCCGGGCTCGGCGGGCCAGCGCTGGGCCGAGCCCGACATCGACCACGCCGCCGCCCTGCTGCGCGAGGTCGCGCGCAACCCGGAGGAGGCGCGGGCGCGGGCGGCGCGGGCCCAGGCGCTGATCCGGCAGCGCTATGGCGCGCAGCAAGCGGCGCGGGGGCTGCTCGGCGCGGTCGGGCTGCTGCCGCTGCTGGACTGGCAGGCGCCGCCAGACTGGGCGGCGCCGGCCGAGTGGGCGGCCTAGTTTGCTGCCGGCGTCCGCGGTCCCGCCACGCCTGCCCACGCCCCCCGGAGCCTGCTCAGGCCCATCGGGCCCCTCGCAGCGGCGGTCGCGCGCTATTTCTTCACAAATCCTGCGTACCCTTGCATCATCCCCCGCGCGACCCGCTTGCCGGCAGGCGCGTACGCGGGAACTCTCCGGCCCGAACCACCAGGACACGAAACCATGTGCGGCATCGTCGGCATCATCGGCGCCCGTCCGGCCTCCCCCGTGCTGCTCGACGCGCTGCACCGCCTCGAATACCGCGGCTATGACAGCGCCGGCATCGCCACCCTGGTCAACGGCCACATCGAGCGCCGCCGCGCCGAGGGCAAGCTGGCCAACCTCGCCGCGGTGCTGCAGCGCAGCCCGCTGCCCGGCCGCACCGGCATCGGCCACACCCGCTGGGCGACCCACGGCGCCCCTACCGAGGGCAACGCCCACCCGCACGGCACCGCCCGCGTCTCCGTCGTCCATAACGGCATCATCGAGAACCACGCGGCCCTGCGTGCCGAGCTGGAAGGCGAGGGGCAGGAGTTCGAGACCGAGACCGACACCGAGACGGTGGCGCAACTCGTCGATCTTCATCTGCGGCGCGGCATGCCGCCGATCGAGGCCGCCGGCGCCGCCTTCCGCCGGCTGGAGGGCGCCTATGCGCTGGCGATGATCTTCGCCGGCCACGCCGAGCTGATGATCGGCGCGCAGCGCGGGGCGCCGCTCGCGGTCGGCTTCGGTGATGACGAGATGTTCCTGGGCTCCGACGCGCTGGCACTGGCGCCGCTCACCGAGCGCATCGCCTATCTCGAGGACGGCGACTGGGCGGTGGTGACGCGGGAGGGCGCGCGGATCGCCGATCTCGACGGGCGGCCGGTCGAGCGGGCGGTGCGGCGCACCGCGCTCACCGGGGCCGCGATCGGCAAGGGCAATTTCCGCCACTACATGGAAAAAGAGCTGCACGAGCACCCGGCGGCGATCGGCGACCTGCTGCACCGCATGGTCGATCCGGCGAGCCGCGCAGTCATGCTGCCGGCGCTGCCGATCGACTTCGCCGCAATCCCCCGCATCAGCCTGGCCGCGTGCGGCTCGGCCTTCTACGCGGGCCTTGTCGGTCGGCACTGGTTCGAGAGCATCGCCCGTCTGCCCTGTGATGCCGACATCGCCAGCGAGTTCCGCTACCGCGATCCGCCGCTGCCCAAGGGCGGGCTCGGCCTGCTCATCAGCCAGTCGGGGGAGACCGCGGATACGCTCGCAGCCCTGCGTGCAATGCGGGCGCAGGGACAGACGGTGCTCTCGGTGCTCAACGTGGCGGAGAGCACGATGGCGCGCGAGAGCGACGCGGTGCTGGAGACCGTGGCGGGGCCGGAGATCGGGGTTGCCAGCACCAAGGCGTTCACCGCCCAGCTCACCGTGCTGGCCTGTCTCGCGATCGCCGCCGGGCGTGCGCGCGGCACCATCACGCCGGAGCGCGAGGCGGCGCTGACCGCGGCGCTGCTCGAGGTTCCGGGGCGCGCGGCCGAGGTGCTGGCGCGCGGCGAGGAGATCGGCCGCATCGCCGCCCGCGTCGCCGAGGCGCGGGACGTGCTCTATCTCGGCCGCGGCGGCTGCTTCCCGATCGCGCTGGAGGGCGCGCTCAAGCTCAAGGAGATCAGCTACATCCACGCCGAGGGCTATGCCGCCGGCGAGATGAAGCACGGGCCGATCGCGCTGATCGACCGCGCCGTGCCGGTGGTGGCGATCGCGCCCTCCGGCCCGCTGTTCGAGAAGACCGCGTCGAACCTGCAGGAGGCGCGGGCGCGGGGCGGGCAGCTCATCGTGTTCACCGATGCGGCGGGAGCGGCCGCGCTGCGCGGCATCGCCGCCGAGATCGTGGTGCTGCCGACCGTCGATCCGGTGGTGGCACCGATCCTGTACGCGATCCCGGTGCAGCTCCTCGCCTATCAGGCCGCGGTGCTGAAGGGCACCGACGTCGACCAGCCGCGCAACCTGGCGAAGTCGGTCACCGTGGAGTAGCGCCGCCGCCTCCGCCGCGCGGGCCCGCCACCGCGCGGCCCGCCACCGCGCTCCCTGTCGCCGCTGCGTGGCCCGGTGCCCCGAACAATGCGTGCGCCGCCTGCACCACGGCCTCGCGATACCCTAGGTTGAGTGCAGGCGTGTGCGAGTGGTAGTCGCCAATGGCGGCCATCAGGTCGCCATGCGTCTCGACCCGATAGGTGCGCAGGATGGCGGCGGCGGCGGCGATGTTGAAGCATGGATCGAAGGTCAGCCGCGCCCGCACGGCGGCCGCGGGCAGGTGCGTGACGGCGGCCAGCGTGGCGATCCAGCGCGTGTTGACCTGCATGATCCCGAGATCGGCGGTGCCGTCGGCATCGGCGGCGACGGTGCCGACGCGGCCGCCCTCGACCAACTGGATCGCCGGCAGCACGCGCGGCGGCAGGGCGTAGAACGAAGCAGCGGCGGCCATGCAGGCCAGGAACGGGATCGACATGCCACTACCGCAGCCGGCTGCGCCGCAACAAGCGGCGGACGCCAAGCGGGCCGGCGGGGAAGCCGGCTTCACCCTGCTCGAGATCCTTGTCGTGATCGCGATCATCGGCCTGCTGATCGGGCTGGTGGCGCCGGCGGTGCTGCGCCAGTTCGCCGGCGCCAAGCTCTCGATCGCGCACCAGTCGATCGCGCGGCTGGGCTCGGTGCTCGACCTCTACAAGCTGGACACCGGCGATTATCCCACGACCGAGCAGGGGTTGCAGGCGCTGATCACCGATCCTGGCAGCGTCAGCGGCTGGAACGGCCCCTACGTGCAGAGCGGCAGGCTGCCGCTCGATCCGTGGAATCACCCGTTCATCTACCGCGACCCGTCGAACCACGCCGGCACTGCGTATGACCTCTGCTCGGCCGGCCCGAACGCCCAGGCGGGCGGCCAAGCGGGCGGCGCCGGGTCGGGCGGCGCCGGAGAGATCTGCAATCCCTGATCGGCCGCGGAGCTGCGGCGTCCACCGGTCCAGGAACTCGGCAAGCATGGGGCGCACGGATACCTCGAATCGCAGGCTCGCCAATCCTCTACGGCGCTAACCTTAGACGAGGATGCAGGCCGGTTCATTTGATTCGGTGCCATGCGGCATGGGGGCGCCGGCAGCGTGAAGCCGTCCCACCGGCCTTGCCGCGCCGCGGCCCCTCGGCTAGAGCCGCGCCGCCACACAAATTTCGAGGACCGGCGGACATGCCGACGCAACGCACGCTCTCGATCGTCAAGCCGGACGCGACGCGCCGCAACCTGACCGGCCAGGTCAACGCCAAGTTGGAAGCTGCCGGCCTGCGCATCGTCGCCCAGAAGCGGCTGCACCTGACCGAGGCGCAGGCGCAGGCGTTCTATGCCGTCCACAGCGAGCGCGGCTTCTTCCACGACCTGGTGGCGTTCATGATCTCCGGCCCGGTGGTGGCGCAGGTGCTGGAGGGCGAGGACGCGGTCGCCCGCAACCGTGCCGTGATGGGGGCCACCGACCCCGCGAAGGCTGAGCCCGGCACCATCCGCGCCGACCTCGCCGAGAGCATCGAGGCCAACTCGGTGCATGGCTCGGACAGCGCCGAGACCGCGGCGGCCGAGATTTCCTTCTTCTTCGCCGGCATCGAAATCGTCGGCTGAGTTTCCATTCGCGCGACGAGCGGACTCGGCCCGGTCAGCGACGGCACTCCTCGCACGCCCCCTCCGTCATGCTCGGCGAAGGCCGAGCATCCACGCCTTCCTTCGATGTCGCCGAAAAAGTCGTGGATGACCGGCCTGAGCCTAAAGACTTTCGGATTTTCCGGAACGTATGACCGTAATGGAAGCGCAGCAATCCGCCGCCGCCGCGCGCGGCTATAGGGTATCAAACCAAACCGGCAAGCGCCTGCGACGTGCGCGCCGACCTAGCTGATTCGGGCTCGACTGCGCGAGAGTTAGGGTCGCTTATCGAGGAAGGCGCGCACGGCTGCGACCGTGGCCGCCGGCCGTTCCTCCATTAGCCAATGGCCCGAACCCGGGATGACGCATTCCTGTACATCCGTCGCAGCGAAGCGCATGACGGCCGCCATCGTCGCGCCAAACGACTTCTCACCGCCGATCGCGAGCACCGGCATGGTCAGCTTGCCGGCGGCGACGAAGCCCCTATTGTCGATGGCGTCCTGGTCGAACGCCGCGAATTGGGCAAATCCGGAACGCATCGCGCCGGGCTGCGCATATAAGTTGGCATAGTGTTCGCGGGAAATTTCGCCGAACGCCTTTGGATCAGCCGAAAACTCGTTCCAGAAACGGTCAAGATAGATGCGTTCGCGTCCGGCGACCAGCCGCTCCATGTCGGGGCCGCCGAAACGGAAATGCCACAGCAGCGGGTTCTTGAGAACCTCCTCCCACGGCCCGATACCAGGCAGTGGCGCATCCATGACGACGAAACAGGCGACGCGTCCCGGATACTGCGCGGCGAAGGCGTAACCGACCATGTTGCCGATGTCGTGCGTGACGAGGTCCGCCCGCTCGATGTTCAGCCCGTCGAGCAACCCGGCGATGTCGCGGCCCTGGGCCTTCTTGTCGTAGCCGCCCTCGGGACGGGACGAGAGCCCCATCCCGCGCAGGTCGGGCACAACCACGGTATGGTCGCGGGCGAGTTCCGCCGCCAGGGGAGCCCACATATCTCCGGTCTCACCATAACCGTGGAGCAGGATGGCCGCCGGTCCCTGGCCGCCTGTCCGCACGTGAAGGGTTACGCCATTCGTCGGGACGTCCTGATTTCGGAACCCGGCCGGAAACGGCGGCATCTCTGTAGTGGCGGGCATGACCATACCTCCATGGGGCCACGAGCCGGGTTCGGCCGTGCTGGCCCCGGTTTGATCAGCGTATGCCCCACCCGGCCACGGCGCGACTCCTGTTCAACGGCCCCTTGCTAAGTGTCATCCAGTGCGGAAATCGAGAATTTTGGAGACGCCGCCGGAGAGAATGACTTCAATGGCTTGCCGCTTTTGAAAGATATGACCGAAATGGCGCGAACGGCGGGGCAATTGTCAACGTCGGCTACTCCCTGTCAAAGTTGCCGTCCCCAGAGTCGTAAGTCCCGAAGGATGCGTCCGGATTAAAC
>DATAYA010000325.1:0-9676 GCA_036272815.1 Acetobacteraceae bacterium | reverse complement strand
GGGCCAATCACCGGCTGCTCGCGGCCTGTGCGCGGCTCCAGCCGGATGAGCCCATGCGTGATTCGGGCACCGCGCGGGCCGGGCGTCCCGTCAGTCCATGACCTCATGCGCCTCCGGCTTCGGGCCGGCACGGCTGGGGCGGCGCATGATGAGCAGCAGCAGCAGGGTCGGGATCGAGACCAGCATCATCAGGCGGAAATCGGCGATGTAGCCGATGATCGAGGCCTGCCGTTCGACGATTTGCTCGAGCGCCGCGACCCCGTGGGCTGTCTCCGGACCGATCTCGCGCGCGATCGTGCGGCTGGCCTGCAGCGCGCGATTGAACGGCGTGATGTAGCCGGCGAGAACCGAATGCTCGACCTGCGTGCTGCTGGTCAGCAGCGACGACGTCACGGAGACGCCGATCGCGCTGCCGACGTTGCGGAACAGGCTGAGGAGTGCCGTGCCGTTGGTGCGAAAATGCGGCGCCAGCGTCGCGAACGCGATCACCTGGAGCGGGATGAACACGAAGCCGAGCCCGGCACCCTGGACGATCGTGTTCCAGGCGATCGTCCATTCGTCCACGTCCGGCGTCCACGTCGTCATCTGCCACAGGCTGTACACGAGCAGCAGCACGCCGACCGCCATCAGCTTGCGCGGATCGACGCGGTTCGACAGTCGGCCCGCCAACATCATCGCCGCCATCGTGCCGACGCCGCGCGGCGCCATGATGAGGCCCGCGGTCGCGACCGGATAGTTGCCGAGATTCTGCAGCCACGGCGCGATCAGCGCCGAGGTGGCGAGCAGCACCATCCCCACCGCGAACATCACCGCCAGGCCGGCCGAGAAGTTGCGGTCGGCGAAGATGCGCAACGGGATGAATGGCGCGGGCGCGGTTAGCATGTGGACGATGAAGAGATAGAACCCGACCCCGGCGAGCACCGCATAGACGATGATCTCGGTGGATCCGAACCAGTCCTGCGTCTCGCCACGGTCGAGCATGAGCTGCAACGCGCCGATGCCGAGTGCCAGCACGCCGAAGCCGAGCCAGTCGAAGCGAAGCTCCGACTGCCGCTCCGCGCGCGGCATCAGGAACAGCAGCCCGAGCGTCGCCAGCACCCCGAACGGCAGGTTGACGTAGAACACGTAGCGCCAGTTGTAGAGTTCGGTAAGATAGCCGCCGAGCGTGGGGCCGAGGATCGGCCCGACCATCACCCCCATGCCCCAGATCGCCATCGCCGAGCCGCGCTGCTCGGGCGGGTAGATGTCGAGCATCACAGCCTGCGACAGCGGCACCAGCGCCGCGCCGAACACGCCCTGCAGCAGCCGGAACAGCACCATCTCCGCCAGCGTCCCGGCCGCTCCGCACAGCATCGAGGCGACGGTGAAGCCGATCAGGCAGAGGATGAAGAGGTTCTTGCGCCCGAAACGCGCGGCAAGCCAGCCGACCGGCGCGGTCATGATCGCCGCCGCCGTGATGTAGGAGGTCAGCACCCAGGTGATCTCGTCGGAGGTCGCGGCGAGGCTGCCCTGCATGTACGGCAGCGCCACGTTCGCAATTGTCGAGTCGAGCGCCTGCATCAGGGTCGCCACCATCAGGCAGATGGTGATGAGCGCCCGGTTCGGTACTCGCTCGAAATCCTGCATCAGGTCACAACAGGTCGGACAGATGCCGGACGTGGCCGGTGTTGACGTCAATGACGACGCTCATTCCGGCGGTCAGCGGCGGGTCGCCGGCGGCGCGCTCGACATGCACGCGCAGCGGGATGCGCTGCACCACCTTGACCCAGTTGCCCGAGGAGTTCTGCGCCGGCAGCACGGAGAATTCCGAGTCGCTCGCCGGCGCCACCACCTCGACCGTGCCCTTCCAGACACGGCCGGGATAGGCGTCGACGCTGATGTTCACCTTCTGGCCGGGGCGGACCCAGGTGAGCTGCGTCTCCTTCGGTTCCGCCGCGATCCAGACGTGGTCGGTCGAGACGAGGCCGAACGCCGCGGTGCTGGCGGAGAGATACATGCCCGGCTGCAATTTCGAGACGCGGGTGACGATGCCGTCGAACGGCGCGCGCACCACGGCGTCGTCGAGCTGGCGCTGCGCCTCGTCGACGCGAGCCAGCGCCTGCTTATAGGCGGGCAGCGTGGTGACATCGACATCCGCGTTGCCGCCGAGGCGGGCGAGCTGCGTCGCCGCGGTCTCCTGCGTCGCAGCCAGCGCCTGCTTGTCGGCGGCGAGCTTGAAGCGGGCGTTGTCGTATTCCTGCCGGGTGACGCCGCCGCCGCGCACCAGGGCTGCATAGCGGCTGAAGTCGGCCTGGTCGGACTGCACCATCGCCGCCCGCACGGCGGCGTCGCTCTGCATCCGGCCGTAGTCCGCCTTCATCGCATTGAGATCGAGCACTGTCTGCGCAAGGTTGGCCTTGGCGCCGTCGAGCGCGATCTGGAACTGCCGCTTGTCGAGGCTGAACAGCAGTTGCCCGCGCTTGACCACCTCGCCGCTCTTGACGTCGATCGTGCCCACGAGTCCGGAGACGTCGGTCGAGAGAGCGACGCGATCCGCCTGCACGTAGGCGTCGTCGGTCGACATGATCTGCCCGCTGTTCAACCAGTAATAGACCGCGCCGACGATCACGACGGCGATGCCGCCCAGCATCAGCACCGGCCGCAGCAGCCGCGAGCGCGAGCGGACGCGGGTGATCGTGCCGGTCGCATCCCGCGGCATGCTGGCGGCGTCGCGCGGGCTGAGCGTGGCGCCGTCGGTGGTGCTGGTTGCCTGCGACATCAGGCCACTTCCTTCTCTTCGATAGACGTCCGTTCGGGGAGGTCGGCGTGGCGCTCGGCGCAGAGCGTCGCCTTCATCCGCCGCAGGCAATCGGTCATGACGGCGCGCCGTCCGGGATCGAGGTCGGCCGTCACCAGCTCCAGCATCGCCGCCCGCTGCTCCTCGATCTCGGCCAGCACCGGCCGGGCCGGCTCGCACAGGTGGAGCCGCCATATGCGCCGGTCGCGCGGGTCGGGTCGGCGCTCGACCATCGAGCGCGCCTCCAGCCGGTCGATCAGCCGGGCGACGGTGATCGGCTCGACCTCCAGGATCTCTGCCAGCTCTTTCTGCGACAGGCCGGGTTGACGGTCGAGCCAGACCAGGATCACCCACTGCGCCCGCGTCATGCCGTGCGCGCGGGCACGCCTGTCGGCGTCGGTGCGCAGCAGCCACGCGACGTCGTGCAACAGAAACAGCAGGTCATGATCGTGGGCTTCGTCGGTCATCACGGGCTTCAGATAGTAAGCCCGCTTATTATCACCGGAGGCATAATTTCGGAACCATGAGCCTGCATGACAGGGTGGCGCCCGGCGCGGGCCTCACGCGCCCTCTTGCACCCAGGCCGGGCGGCCGGGCCACGCGGTCGCTCGCGTCGCGTCGCTCTAGCAGCGCCGCCGGTCGCAGCGCGCCGATCGCCAGCGGGAGTTTGTTCCTCCCCGGTCCCCGAATTTGCCGCGCCGGCAGATCGAGCGTGACCGGCCGGCCGGCGGCGGCGAGGCGCGCGACGGCGTGAGCCGGGAGCGTCATCGGCGAAAAACGTTCAGGAAGCAGTTGCCGGCAAAGATGTCACCGACAGGCGGCGCGATCACCGCACGAGCCGAGCCCTTGCAGTGAGAATATTGCACCTTCGCGCGAAGAATCGCAATCGAAATTCGCGCCTGACCCGGTCCGCCCGCGGCGCCGCCGGGCCTCCGCCTCCCATCGCGCCACTCATTGCACGCGCGTCCAGGTCTGCGAGCGGCCGAACAGGGAGAGGCCGATGAAGCCGCGCACCACCAGCCGCCGTCCGCCATCCTCGACATGCATAATGCAGCGGTAGACCGAGCCGGTTATCGGGTCGAGGATTTGCCCGCCGTCCCAGCGCGCGCCGTCTTGGTGCATGTTGGTGATGATGGTCAGTCCGAGGATCGGTTGATTCTTGCGGGCGCCGTCGCAGGCGGTGCAGAGCTTGTGCGCGTCCGCCGGGTTGCTGGTGGCGATAATCTGGCCGTCGAGCACGCCGCCCCGGTTCTCGATCCGGATGGTGGCACGCACCCAGTGGCCGCTGCTGTCGTCATAAGCGAGCCAGAGCCCGACCGGCGTTTCCGCAGACGCCTGCGCGCGGGCCGGTGCCAAGCCTGGCAGCGTCCCGAGGGACAGTCCCGCCATGACGAGGAAAGCCGCCCGCCTCATGCCGCCCGCTTGCGCAACACGAGCAGGACGTAGCGCATCGAGCCTGTCCGGTAAGCGACCATGAGCCGTAACAACGTCACTGCAAACCCGCGGTTCGCGGCGCCGCGGTCGCGCAGGAAGCGGCGGTAGCGGGATTGCGTGGCGAGCCGCAGGATCACGCGCCGGGCGCAGACCCACCATGTCCGGCGCACGCGCGCGCTGAGGTCCTCGACCGACACGACGGAGAATCCGGACCGTGCGGCCAGGCCGGAATACTCCGCTTCGTCGCCCATGCCCGGCAGCCGGCCCTCGCGGCAGATCGGCTCCAGCAGGTGCCGCACCTCCCATACTGCGGGGTCGCGGCGCGCGAGCCAGGCGCACACCGCCAGCAGGCCACCGGGTCGCAAAGTCCGCCACGCTTCATCGAAAAAAAGCTGCTTGTCCGGCATGTGCTCGGAACTCTCGATCGCGTAGGCGCGGTCGAAGCTCTCGGGGGGAAAGGTGCCGGCCAACCAGTCCTGCCGCAGCACGCGCAGGCTGCCCGCCGTCACGCGCCTCTCCTGACCGCGAGTTGCCTGCGCCGCCGATACGGTGACGCCGGTGACGTCGATCCGGTGCCGCTCCGCGAGGCGCTGCGCGGTTGCGCCGTAGCCGCAGCCGATGTCGCAGGCGCGCATCCCCGGCGCCACTGCCAGCCGTTCGGCGACGAGCGAGACGAGCGCCTCCACCGCCTCCGCCGGGGTCTCGCGCCCGGTCGCCCAATAGCCGTGATGGACGTGCTCGCCCCAGATGTCGCGATAGAACTCGTCTAGTTCGTCGTAATGCGCGGCGACCGCGTCGGTGGTCTGCCTCCGTTTCGGGAGGATCATCCGGAAGCCAAGGCGCGCATCACCGCGAACAGGTCGGACTTTCCCTCGAAGCCGATGCCCGGCAGCTCGGGCATGGTGATGTGGCCGTCCACCACCTGCACGCCGTCCGGGAAGCCGCCATAGGGCTGGAACAGATCGGGATAGCTCTCGTTGCCGCCGAGCCCGAGCCCGGCCGCGATCGCGAGCGACATCTGGTGGCCGCCATGGGGAATGCAGCGCGACGGCGACCAGCCGGCGTCGCGCACCACGTCGAGTGTGCGCAGATACTCGCAGAGCCCATAGCTGAGCGCGCAGTCGAATTGCAGCCAGTCGCGGTCGGGCCGCATCCCGCCATGGCGCAGCAGGTTGCGCGCGTCCTGATGGCTGAACAGGTTTTCCCCCGTCGCCATCGGACCGGGATAGAATTCTGCGAGCGCCGCCTGCAGCCGGTAGTCGAGCGGGTCGCCCGCTTCTTCGTACCAAAAGAGGTCGTAGTCGCACAGCATCCGCGCGTAGGCGATGGCGTTCGCGAGGTCGAAGCGGCCGTTGGCGTCAACCGCGAGCCGCGCCCGGCCGCCGATCTCCGCCAGCACCGCCTCGATGCGCGCGCGGTCCTCGTCGATCGCGGCACCGCCGATCTTCATTTTCACGACGGTATAACCGCGATCGACGTAGGAGCGCATCTCGCGACACAGCGCCGCGAGGTCCTTGCCGGGGTAGTAGTAGCCGCCGGCGGCATAGACGAAGACGCGGGGGTCGGCCTCTCGTCCGGCGCGCTCGGCGAGCAGCCGGAACAGCGGCCGGCCGGCAATTTTCGCGACCGCATCCCACACCGCCATGTCGATGGTGCCGACGGCGACGGAGCGCTCGCCGTGGCCGCCCGGCTTTTCGTTCGCCATCATCGCCGTCCAGATACGGTCTGGGTCGAGGCTTTTGCCGGCGTCGTCGAGCAGCGAGGCGGGCGGGGCCTCCAGGATGCGGGGGGCGAAGCGCTCACGGATCAGGCCGCCCTGGCCGTAGCGGCCGTTGGAGTTGAAGCCGTAGCCCACCACGCGCCGCCCGTCGCGGACAGCGTCGGTGACGACCGCGACGAGGCTCGTCGTCATCTTGGAGAAGTCGATGTAGGCGTTGCGGATCGACGAGGCGATCGGGCGCGTCACCTCGCGGATGTCGACAATGCGGACGGACACGAAATCTCTCCCTCAGGGCAGCACGCGGTATAACACCACGCGGCGCTCGGTCCGGTCCTCCAACTCCAGCGTCGTCGCGACGCCGTATTCTGCGAACCGTGCGAGCCGCTCGCGCGGCAAATAGGCGCGGCCGGGATCGGCGAGCCAGACCTCGGCGCGCGCGGCGAGCCGGTGCAGCCACGGCATGATCCGCGCCGCCATCGGCGCCTCGTAGCAGATGTCGCCGCAGAGCACGCAGTCCCAGCTGCCATCCTCGCCGACCAGATCGTGCGCGGCGAGTGCCACCGAGGCTCCGTTCAAGGCGGCGTTGGCGGCGATCGCGGCGCGGGCGAGAGGGTCGATCTCGGCCGCGAGCACCGCGGCGGCGCCGGCCTGCGCCGCCGCGATCGCGGCGATGCCGCTGCCGGCGGCGAAGTCGAGCACGCGGCGGCCGGCGACCGTCGCCGGATGGTCGATGATGTGCCGTGCGAGCGCCTGCCCGCCCGGCCACGCAAAGGCCCAGAACGGCGGGTCGACGCCGCGCGCGTGCAGCCAGTCCTCGCTCGCCTGCCAGATCGGCGTGATTTCCGTGGCCAAATGCAGCGCGATCTCGGGCACCAGGGCCGGGCGCGCGACCGCGGTGTGGGCGCGCACGAACGCGGCGGGATCGGCCGGGTCTGCCAGGTCAGGCGAGCCAGGCCGCGAGGATGGCGGCGGCGACCAGCAGCCCGGTCTCGCGATTGGCGCGGAACAGCCGCAGGCAGCCGGCCGGGTCGCGGATGTCGAGCCGCACCACCTGCCACGCGAGCGCTGCAGCCGGTGCGGCGAGGACGACGAAGAACGCTGCATGCAGGCCAGCCAGCCAGCCGGCCAGCGCGAGCAAGGCGACCGTCGCGGCATAGACGGCGGCGAGGAACGGACGAGTCCGCTCCCCGAACAGGCGTGCGGTCGAGCGGATGCCGATCGCCGCGTCGTCGTCGCGGTCCTGGTGGGCGTAGATCGTGTCGAAGCCGAGATCCCAGGCGATCGCCGCGGCGTAGAGCGCGATCCAGGCCGGCCCGATCGCACCGCCGGCCGCGACGAAGCCGAGGGGTGCCCCGAAGCCGAAGGTGAAGCCCATGACGAGCTGCGGCCACCACGTCACCCGCTTGGCCAGCGGATAGATCGCGACCAGCAGCAGCGAGGCCGCCCCAAGCGCCTGCGCCCGCCAATTCAGTTGCAGCAGAACCGCAAGGCCGGCCAGCAGCAGCAATCCGAGGAAGCCGAGTGCGTGCCGCAGCCCGAGCGCTCCGGAGGCCAGCGGCCGGCTCGCAGTGCGCGTCACGCGCCGGTCGATGTCGCGGTCCCAGATGTCGTTCACCACGCAGCCGGCAGCGCGCATCACCACGGCGCCGATCGCGAACAGCAGCACGAGACGTGCGCTCTCCCGATCAGGCGGCCGCGCCAGCAGGACGCCCCAGAGCCCGGGCAGGAACAGCAGCCAGGCACCGATCGGGCGATCCAGCCTCGCGAGCAGCGCATAGGGCTGCGCGCGGGCGGGCAGGCGCGCGACCCAGCCATCGGCGGCGATGTCGGTGAACCCGGTCATGGCTGCTAGTCTCCGAGCCATCATGTCCCCCGCCGCAAACTCCGGGTCAATCCGCCTGTTCGTCACCGCGCCGCTGCTGGCCGGTGCCGAGGTCTCGGCGACGGTCGCGCAGGCGCATCACCTCACGCATGTGATGCGCCGCGGCGTCGGCGATCCGGTGCTGCTGTTCAACGGCGCCGAGGGCGAGTGGCAGGCGCGCATCACCGCGATCGGGCGCGAGAGGGCGCGGTTCGCGGTCGTCATGCGCACCCGCGCGCAGCTCGCGGAGCCGCCGCTGCTGCTGTTGTTCGCACTGCTCAAGCGCGACGCGACCGACCTCGCGGTGCGGCAGGCGACCGAGCTGGGCGTGACACTGATCCAGCCGGTGCTGACCGCCCGGACCAACGCGGCGCGGGTCAATCTCGCCCGGCTCGCAGCGATTGCGGAAGCGGCGGCCGAGCAGTGCGGGCGCCTCTCCGTGCCGGTGCTTCGCGAGCCGGCGCCGCTCGATGACGTGCTGGCGGCGTGGCCGGAGGAGCGGCGCCTGGCCCTCGCCAGCCCCGGTGCCGCGCGGCCGGAGGCCGGGGCCGGGGCGCTGCTGGTCGGGCCGGAGGGAGGTTTCACGCCGCCGGAGCTTGACGCGCTCGGCCGTCGCCCGTTTGTTGTGGCGGTCGGTCTCGGGCCTCATGTGCTGCGCGCCGAGACCGCCATCGTTGCCGGCCTCGGAGCGCTGCACGCGCGGGGGACGGGCGAACCGATGCCATCCTGACACCAGGGGAATAATGTCCAATCCCGGAGAGGCCGACGCCACGCCCATCCGCTCGACGGCCCAGCTCGCCGACTGGTTTGCCGCCGGCTGCAAGCCGCCGTCGCAGTTCGGCATCGGCACCGAGCACGAGAAGTTCGGCTTCCGCACGCGCGATCTGTCGCCGCCGCCTTACGAGCCCGCGGGCATCGGTGCGACGCTGGAGGGGATCGGCAGCCGCCCTGGATGGGCGCCGATCCGCGACCGGGGACATCTGATTGGCCTCGCCGGCGAGGGCGCCTGGAGCGGCGCGTCGGTCTCGCTCGAGCCCGGCGGGCAGTTCGAGCTGTCGGGGGCCGTGCTGCCGGACCTGCACGCGACTTCGCGCGAGTTCGCGGCGCATTTTGCGGAAGTGCGCGAGGCGGCGGCCCCGCTCGGCCTCGGCTTCGCACCTCTCGGCTTCCACCCGACCGCGCGCCGCGCGGACATCCCGTGGATGCCCAAGAGCCGCTACGCGATCATGCGCGACTACATGCCCCGCCGCGGTGGACGCGGCCTCGACATGATGCTGCGGACCTGCACGGTGCAAGTGAATCTCGATTTCGCGTCCGAGGCGGACATGATCGAGAAGATGCGGGTCTCGCTGCTGCTGCAGCCGGTCGCGACCGCGCTGTTCGCCAACTCGCCGTTCACCGAGGGGCGGCCGAACGGGCTGCTCTCGGCGCGCGCCGCAGTGTGGACCGACACCGATCCCGACCGCACCGGCATTCCCGCGGTGGTGTTCGAGGACGGCTTCGGCTTCGCCCGCTACGTCGAATGGGTGCTCGACGTGCCGATGTATTTCGTGATGCGCGACGGACGCTACGTCGATGTCGCCGGCGCGTCGTTCCGCGACCACATGGCCGGCCGCCTGACGCGCGACGGGGTCGATCTCGGGCCGGCGACGATCGGCGATTTCGCGGATCATGTGACGACCGTGTTCACGGACGTGCGACTGAAGCGCTTTCTCGAGATGCGCGGCGCCGATGCCGGCAGCCCGGCGATGATGCTGGCGCAGTCTGCGCTCTGGGTCGGGCTGCTCTATGACCCGGCGGCGCTGGCGGCGGCGTCGGCGCTGGTCCGGAACCATGACTGGCGTTTGCTCGCGGGCTTGCGAGACGCCGTCCCGGTTCACGGTCT
>DATAYA010000324.1:0-1617 GCA_036272815.1 Acetobacteraceae bacterium | reverse complement strand
CGAGGCGCAGGCGATGCTGGGCTGGGACGCCGCCGCGATGATGCCGCCGGGCGGTGCCGCCCCCCGCGGCGAGCAACTGGCCGTGCTCGCCGGCCTGTCGCACGGGCTGCTGACGGCGCCGGCGGTCGCGGACGATCTGGCGGAGGCGGAGGCGTCCGGCCCCGGCAATGCGTGGGACGATGCATGGGACGCCGCCAACCTGGCGCTGATGCGGCATTCGCATACCCGCGCCGTGGCGCTGCCGCCCGATCTCGTGGAGGCGCAGGCGCGCACCAACGCCGCCTGCGAGACGGTCTGGCGCACGGCGCGCTCGGCGTCCGATTTCGGCATGGTCGCGCCGCATCTGGCCGCCGTGCTGGCGCTGGTGCGCGAGGCGGCGGCGGCCCTCGGGCCGGCGCTCGGCCTGTCGCCTTATGACGCGCTGCTCGACGGGTTCCAGCGCGGCATCGGGGCCGCCGACCTGGCGCCGGTGTTTGCCCGCTACGAGGCGTTCCTGCGCCGCGCCCTGCCGCGCGCCGAGGCGCTCCAGGCCGCGCGGCCGGCGCCGCTCCGTCCCGAAGGCCCCTTCCCGGCTTCCGTGCAGGAGGCGCTGTGCCGCGACCTCTCGGCGCGGGCCGGGCTCGACTTCGACCACGCCCGGCTCGACCGCTCGGCGCATCCGTTCTGCGGCGGCACGCCGGCCGACGTGCGGATCACCACCAACTACCACGAGGCCGATTTCGCGCCCGCGCTGCTCGGCGTGCTGCACGAGACCGGCCACGCGCTCTATGAGCGCGGCCTGCCGCAGGCCTGGGCGCGGCAGCCGGTGGGCGAGGCGGCCGGGATGGCGGCGCATGAGAGCCAGTCGCTGATCGTCGAGATGCAGGCCTGCCGCTCCGACGCCTATCTCCGCTTCCTCGGCCCGGTGCTGCATGCGGCGTTCGGCGGCGACGGTGCGGCGTATGCGCCGGGGAACCTCGCGCGGCTGTGGCGGCGGATCGAGCGCGGGCCGATCCGCATCGAGGCGGACGAGATGACCTATCCGGCGCATGTCATCCTGCGCTTCCGGCTGGAGCAGGCGATGGTCGAGGGCGCGCTGGAGGCGGCGGACCTGCCCGGCGCGTGGGACGAGGGGATGCGGTCGCTGCTCGGCATCACGCCCGAAGACGACCGGCGCGGCTGCTTGCAGGACATCCATTGGTACGATGGCGGGTTCGGCTATTTCCCGAGCTACACGCTGGGGGCGATGGCGGCGGCGCAGCTGATGGCGGCGGCGCGGCGGGCGGTGGCGGGACTGGACGAGGCGCTGGCACGTGGCGATCTCGGGCCGCTGCTGGGCTGGCTGCGGACGCATGTGCATGGGCTGGGCGCGCGGCTCGGGTTCGGCGAGCTGCTGCGCGCGGCGACCGGGCGGGGGCTCGATGCGGGGGATTTCGAGGCGCATCTGACGGCGCGGTATCTCGACTAGCTTGCCTGCGGCAACATCTCGGGCCATTCTTCGCCTCTGAGGCGAGGACGAGGGGGGCGCCCATCTTGGGTCTTATACCAAGACTCTTTGATCAGAACCCATGAGCCCAATCGCGTAGTCCGATGGACATGATGGTCCAGGGTTGCGCCACCAGCTTGTTCCAGGCGCTG
>DATAYA010000323.1:0-5093 GCA_036272815.1 Acetobacteraceae bacterium | reverse complement strand
CGAGGCGATCCGCCACGCGAAGGCGTCGGGCGCGCCGATCATCGTCGCCATCAACAAGATGGACAAGCCCGACGCCAACCCGCAGCGGGTGCGCACCGAGCTGCTCAGCCACGAGGTCGTGGTCGAGGACATGGGCGGCGAGACGCAGGACGTGGAAGTGTCGGCGACAGCGCGCACCGGGCTCGACAAGCTGGAGGAGGCGATCCTGCTCCAGGCCGAGCTGCTTGACCTGCGCGCCAATCCCGAGCGTAGCGCCGAGGGGGCGGTGATCGAGAGCCGGCTCGACCGCGGCCGCGGCCCGGTGGCGACCGTGCTCGTCCAGAAGGGCACCCTGCTGCAAGGCGACATCGTGGTGGCCGGGGCCGAGTGGGGCCGGGTGCGGGCGATGCTCGACGACCGCGGCCAGGCGCTGCGCGAGGCCGAGCCCTCGACGCCGGTGGAGGTGCTCGGTCTCGGCGCGGTGCCGGCGGCCGGCGAGCCGTTCACCGTCGTGGAGGACGAGAGCCGCGCCCGTGAGATCAGCGAGTTCCGCCAGCGCAAGCTGCGCGACAAGACTGCCGCCGGCGTGGCGGCAGGGCGCGGGACGCTCGATCAGATGCTGGCGCGCATCGTGGCCGGCGACCAGAAGGAGGTCGCGGTCGTCGTCAAGGCCGACGTCCAGGGCAGCGCCGAGGCGATCGCCGCCACCGTACTCAAGCAGGCCTCCGAGGAGGTGAAGGTGCGGGTGCTGCTCTCCGGTGTCGGCCAGATCACCGAGAGCGACGTGCAGCTTGCCCGCGCGTCGGGGGCGATGATCGTCGCCTTCAACGTCCGCGCGACGGCGCAGGCCCGCGAACTGGCGACACGCGATCAGGTCGACATCCGCTACTATTCGATCATCTACCAGGTGGCGGACGACATCGCCGCGATGGTGCGCGGCAAGACGGCGCCGAAGCAGCGCGAGAACTTCCTGGGCTACGCCGAGATCCGCCGCGTGTTCGACATCACCAAGACCGGCAAGGTCGCCGGCTGCATGGTGACCGAGGGGCTGGTGCGGCGCGGTGCCGGCGTGCGGCTGCTGCGCGACGGCGTGGTGATCCATCAGGGCGAACTCTCCCAGCTCAAGCGCTTCAAGGACGACGTGCGGGAAGTGGCGCGCGGCTACGAGTGCGGCCTGTCGTTCGCGAACTTCCATGATCTGCGCGAAGGCGACATGGTGGAGTGCTACGAGACCGAGCTGATCCCGGCATGAAGGCGGCTGCGTGAAAGGCGGGCGCGCACGGGCGGCGTCCGGCGCGCCGTCGCAGCGCCAGTTGCGGGTTGCCGAGGAGGTGCGGCATGTGCTCGCCGGCCTGTTCGCGCGCGGCGGCTTCCGCGACCCGGAGCTGGCGGACGTGCAGGTCACGGTCGCCGAGGTGCGGATGAGCCCCGATCTGCGGCAGGCGACGGTGTTCGTCTCGCGGCTCGGGCGCGGGGACGCGGCGGCGCTGCTGCCAGCCCTCGGCCGGGCGGCAGCGTATCTGCGCGGCGAAGTGGCGCGCGCGGTGCGGCTGCGGGTGGCGCCGGAGCTGCATTTCTCGGCCGACGTGTCGCTGGATGCTGCGTCGCGGATCGAGGCGTTGCTGCGGGCGCCAGAGGTTGCGCGGGATTTGGATCCAACGCCGGCTAGGACGGAAGTCCCCCACGGCCGAGGCTGAACGCGTCGCCCGCTCCGACTGAGGACACAACCCGACCATGCGCCGCCGCCGTGGCCGCCCGATCGACGGGTGGCTCATCATCGACAAGCCCGCCGGGCTGACCAGCACCGACGTCGTCAACCGCGTCCGCCGCGGCTTCGACGCGCAGAAAGCCGGGCACGGCGGCACACTCGACCCGCTGGCGACGGGGGTGCTGCCGGTGGCACTCGGGGCCGCGACCAAGACCGTCCCCTACGTGATGGACGGCACCAAGCTGTACCGCTTCACGCTGCGCTTCGGCGAGGCGCGGGACACCGACGATGGCGACGGACAGGTGATCGAGACCACCGAAGCGCGACCCGACGACGCGGCGCTGATCGCGGCACTGCCGGCCTTCCGCGGCGCGATCATGCAGATCCCGCCGGTGTTCTCGGCGATCAAGGTCGCCGGCGAACGGGCCTATGACATGGCACGCGAGGGACGGCCGCCGGTGCTGGAGGCGCGCCCGGCGCGGGTCGACCGCTTCGAGCTGGTCGAGCGCCCCGATGCCGACACGGCGGTCTTCGAGGTGGAATCCGGCAAGGGCGTCTACATGCGCAGCCTCGCCCGCGACCTCGCCCGCGCCTGCGGCAGTCTCGGCCATATCGCCGCGCTGCGCCGGCTGCGGGTCGGTCCTTTTACGGAGGCGCAATCAATCGGGCTGGACAAATGCGCGCGGGGGGAGGATACCCTGCCCACTTCCCCGGACCTCCTGCTTCCCGTGGCGACCGCGCTGGCCGACATCCCGGCGCTGGCCCTCACGACGGCGGAGATCGGCGCCCTGCGGCAGGGCCAGGCGATCAGCCTGGTCACGCTGATGGGGCGCATTCCGGAAGCGGCCGATCCCGAGAGCGGGGCGGTGCGCGCGATGGCGGGGGAGCGCGTGATCGGATTGTGCCGGCTGGCCGACGGCCTGCTCAAGCCCGAGCGCCTTCTCTAACCCCGAGGGAGAATCCCCGATGTCGATCGAGAAGGAGCGCCGCACGGCGCTCATCCAGGACTACGCGACAGGCTCCGGCGACACCGGCAGCCCCGAGGTGCAGGTCGCATTGCTGTCCGAGCGGATCGGCAGCCTGACCGAGCACCTCAAGACCCACGCCAAGGATTTCCACAGCCGCCGCGGCCTGCTGATGATGGTCGGCCGCCGCCGCCGGCTGCTCGACTACCTCAAGCACAAGGACGCGCAGCGCTACACGGCGCTGATCGGCCGTCTCGGCCTGCGTCGCTGAGGATGCGAAATCGCCTGCTCGCGACTATATGAGCGCGGGTGGGGCCGGCGTCATGGGGACGCCGGCAACCGCTGGCCGGGGGCGCGTATGCCCGGCAACGCCGCGGATGCGGTGGACGTGCTGACGGCCGATCCGGCAACTTGGCCCTTTTGGCGGGACCCGCGACGGCGCTTCCGGCGACATGGTTCCGGCCGCACGATGGTGTGGCCCGGCCCATGCGGCCCGAGGTGCCGTGGCCCGCAAGACAGCCAAGGCAGGATCAGACCGGCGACGTCTGCCCCGTTCGCGCAACCATGAGGATGGATGCGCATGTTCAACTACTTCCGTAAAGAGATCGACTGGGGCGGGCGCAAGCTCGTGCTCGAGACCGGCAAGATCGCCCGCCAGGCGGACGGCGCCGTGCTCGCGACCTATGGCGACACGATCGTGCTCTGCACCGTCGTCGGCGTCCGCAGCGCGCGGCCGGGGCAGGATTTCTTCCCGCTGACCGTCAACTACCAGGAAAAGACCTTCGCCGCCGGCAAGATCCCGGGCGGCTTCTTCAAGCGCGAGGGCCGGCCCTCGGAGAAGGAGACGCTGGTCAGCCGCCTGATCGACCGCCCGATCCGCCCGCTGTTCCCCGAGGGGTTCCGCAACGAGGTGCAGATCGTCGCGACCGTGCTCAGCCATGATCTCGAGAACGATCCGGACATCGTGGCGCTGGTCGGCTGCTCGGCGGCGCTGACGCTCTCGGGCATCCCGTTCTTCGGCCCGGTGGGCGCGGCGCGGGTCGCCCGCATCGACGGTGGCTTCGTGCTCAACCCGACCGCGACGGACGCGGAGAAGTCGGACCTCGACCTCGTCGTCGCCGGCACCGCCGAGGGCGTGCTGATGGTCGAGAGCGAGGCGAGCGAACTGCCCGAGGACGTGATGCTCGGCGCCGTCACCTTCGGCCATCAGGCGTTCCAGCCGGTGATCCAGGCGATCATCGAACTGGCCGAGCACGCGGCGAAGGAGCCGTGGGCGCTGCCCGAGCCGTCCGCGGCCGAGCGCGCGCTTGCCGAGCGGGTCGATGCGCTGGCCCGCGCGCCGATCGCGAGCGCCTACCAGATCCGCGAGAAGGCGGCCCGGCGCGATGCCGTCGCCGCCGCCCGCCGCGCCGCCGCCGAGACGATCGCCGCCGAGGGCGGCGAGGTCGCCGGGATCGACGCCGCGTTCGAGGCTTTGGAATACGACGTGGTGCGCTCGGCGGTCCTGGAGACCGGCCTGCGCATCGACGGGCGCGACACCAAGACCGTCCGCCCGATCGTGGCCGAGGTCGGCGTATTGCCGCGGGCGCACGGCTCGGCGCGGTTCACCCGCGGCGAGACCCAGGCGCTGTGCGTCGCGACACTCGGCACCGGGCAGGACGAGCAGATCATCGACGCGCTCGAGGGCGAATACCGCGAGCACTTCATGCTGCACTACAACTTCCCGCCCTATGCCGTTGGCGAATCAAAGCGTATGGGCAGCCCGGGACGGCGGGAGATCGGCCACGGCAAGCTCGCCTGGCGCGCCATCCACCCGCTGCTGCCGGCCAAGGAGAAGTTCCCATACACGTTGCGGGTCGTCTCGGAGATCACTGAAAGCAATGGCAGCTCCTCGATGGCGACGGTCTGCGGCAGCTCGCTCGCGCTGATGGATGCGGGCGTGCCGCTCGGCCGGCCGGTCGCGGGCATCGCGATGGGCCTCATCAAGGAGGATCGCGGCTTCGCGGTGCTCTCCGACATCCTGGGCGACGAGGACCATCTCGGCGACATGGATTTCAAGGTTGCCGGCACCGAGGCGGGCGTCACCAGCCTGCAGATGGACATCAAGATCACCTCGATCACGCCTGAGATCATGCGGGTGGCCCTCGACCAGGCGCGCGAGGGACGGCTGCACATCCTGGGCGAGATGGCGAAGGCGCTGACGGGCGCACGCGGCGGGGTGGCGGCAACGGCGCCGCGCATCACCGTGATCAACGTGCCGAAGGAGAAGATTCGCGAAGTGATCGGCACCGGCGGCAAGGTGATCCGCGAGATCACCGAGCAAACCGGCACCAAGATCGACATCGAGGATGACGGCACGATCAAGGTCGCGGCGACCGACCAGGGCCAGGCGCAGGCGGCGATCGATTGGATCCGCGGCATAGTCGCCGAGCCGGAGATCG
>DATAYA010000322.1:0-3536 GCA_036272815.1 Acetobacteraceae bacterium | reverse complement strand
CATGCTCGACGCGCTCGCCGGTGAATATGTCGTCACCGCGCGCGCCAAGGGGCTGTCGGCCACGCGCATCCTCTGGCGTCACGCGTTCGGCAACATCCTGGTCCGCCTCGTCACCGTGCTCGCGCTTGCCTATGCCGGGCTGCTGGAGGGCGCGGTGGTGACGGAGACCATCTTCTCCTGGCCGGGGCTCGGGAATTATCTCACCGTCTCGCTGCTGAATGCCGACATGAACGCGGTGCTGGGGGCGACGCTGGTGATTGGGCTGAGCTATCTGCTGCTCAATCTGCTCGCCGATGTCGCGTATCGCGTGCTGGACCCGCGCGTGCAATGAACGCGATCTCGCGCCAATGGCTGCTGTCGGAGGCGCCCGCGTCGCGGCGGCAGGCGGCCTGGGGACGCAGCTATCGCGGCTGGCTCGGCTTCCGCCGCAACCGGCTTGCGATGCTGGGGCTGATCGTGATCCTGCTGATGATCGCGGCCTCGCTCGCAGCCCCGCTGCTGACACGGCAGAGCCCGGCGGCACAAAATCTGGCCAACAGGCTGGCGGCACCCTCCGGCGCGCACTGGTTCGGCACCGACGAACTCGGCCGCGACATCTACACGCGCATCCTCTACGGCGGACGCGTGACGCTCGGGATGGTGGTCGCCGTGGTGCTGCTGGTGGCCCCGCTCGGCCTCGCGGTGGGCAGCGTCGCGGGCTACCTCGGCGGCTGGACCGACCGCGTGCTGATGCGCGTGACCGACGTGTTCCTCGCGTTTCCCCGGCTGGTGCTGGCACTCGCCTTCGTCGCCGCCCTGCGGCCGGGGATCGGCAGTGCGATCATCGCGATCGCGCTCACCTCCTGGCCGCCCTATGCGCGGCTGGCGCGCGCCGACACGCTGACCATCCGCCGCTCGGATTTCATCGCCGCCGTGCGGATCGCCGGCGCCGCGCCGCCGCGGATCATCGCGCGGCATGTCGTGCCGCTCTGCGTCTCCAACGTCATCGTACGCGTGACGCTCGACATGGCGGGCATCATCATCACCGCATCGGGCCTCGGCTTCCTCGGCATGGGCGCGCAGCCGCCGACGCCGGAATGGGGCACCATGATCGCCGCGTCGCGCGATTTCATCCTGTCGCAATGGTGGGTGCCGACGACCCCCGGTGTCGCGATCTTCGTCGCCTGCCTCGCCTTCAATCTGCTGGGCGACGGGCTGCGCGACGTGCTCGATCCGAAGCAGCCCTGATGCTGGTCGAGATGCGCCAGCTTCGGATCGGTTTTCCCTCGCCGCGCGGCGAGACCGAGGCGGTGCGTGGGGTCTCGCTCACGCTGGGCGCCGAAAAGCTCGGCATCGTGGGCGAGAGCGGCTCCGGCAAGTCGCTCACTGCGCGGGCGCTGCTGCGGCTGCTGCCGGGCAATGCGCGTATCCGTGCGGACCGCCTCGCCTTCGACGGCATCGACGTCATGACGGCCGACGAACCCGCATTGCGCCGTATCCGGGGGCGTCGCGCCGGCCTCATCCTACAGGACCCGAAATACTCGCTCAATCCGGTGATGACCGCAGGCCGCCAGATCGCGGAAGCCTGGCGCGCGCACAAGGGCGGAAGCCGCCGGACTGCGATGGCGGCGGCGGTCGAGCTGCTCGACCAGGTGCGCATCCGCGATCCCGCGCGCGTCGCGCAATCGTACCCGCACGAACTCTCCGGCGGCATGGGCCAGCGGGTGATGATCGCGATGATGCTGGCCCCGGACCCCGAGCTGCTGATCGCCGACGAGCCGACCAGCGCGCTCGATGCGACGGTGCAGGCGGAGATCCTGCGACTGATCGAGGACCTCGTCTCCCGCCGCGGCATGGCGCTCATGCTCATCAGCCACGATCTGCCGCTGGTCTCGCATTTCTGCGACCGCGTGCTCGTGATGTATGCCGGCCGCGTGGTCGAGGAACTCGCGGCCAGCGACCTCTCGCGCGCGCGGCATCCGTACACGCGCGGCCTGCTCGGCTGCTTGCCTTCTCTTGTGCACCCGCGGGCGCGTCTGCCGGTGATGGTGCGCGACCCGGCGTGGTTCGGCGCATGATCGAGGTGTCCGACCTTCGCGTGCGCTTCGGTGCGACCGAGGCCGTGCGCGGCGTTTCGTTCAGCGTCCCGCGCGGCGGCAGCTTCGGCATCGTGGGCGAGAGCGGTTCCGGGAAATCGACAGTGCTGCGGGCACTTTCCGGCCTCAACACGGACTGGAGCGGTCGGATGACGTTCGACGGCTCGCCGCTCGCGCCGCGGCGCGACCGCGCCTTCTTCCGCCGCGTGCAGATGGTGTTCCAGGACCCGTATGGCTCGCTGCACCCGAGCCAGACCGTCGACCGAGCGTTGTCGGAGCCGCTGCTGATCCACCGCATCGGCGACATCGAGACGCGGATCGCGCGCGGTCTCGCTGAGGTGGCGCTGCCGCCGGAGATGCGGTTCCGCTATCCGCACCAGCTGTCGGGCGGGCAGCGGCAGCGGGTCGCGATCGCACGCGCGCTGATGGCGGAACCCGAGGTGCTGCTGCTCGACGAGCCGACCAGTGCGCTCGACGTCTCGGTGCAGGCGGAGGTGCTGAACCTGCTCGCGGAATTGCAGCGCCGGCGCGGCTTGACCTACGTGCTGGTCAGCCACAACCTCGCAGTGGTGGTGCATCTCTGCCCGGTGGTGGGGGTGATGCAGGGTGGCGAGATGGTGGAGCAGATCGCGGCCGATGACCTGCGCGCCGGCCGCGCCCGCCATCCGCACACGCAGGAGCTGCGCGCGCTGAGCGTCGAACTGGAGGAGCCGGAGGGTGCGGATGCGGCAACGGTCAAGGCGGGCGCCTGAGGGCTTGCAGCACTGATGCACACCGATCACGTCCGCGCGCGCGACGGCATCCGCCTCGCGACCGACATCCACCTGCCCGACGGCGCCGGTCCGTTCCCGGTGATCCTGGAGCGCACGCCGTACGGGCGCGACCAGACCAGCCGCAGCGAACTGACCGCCGCCGATCCGAACCCGGCCTCGCGCGCCGAGCTGGCCGCGTATTTCAACCAGGCGGGCTATGCCGTCGTCTATCAGGACACCCGCGGCCGGCACGGATCGGAAGGAAAATTTGAAAAGTATCTGGCGGACGGCGAGGACGGTTTCGACACCTGCGCATGGCTCGTCGGGCAGCACTGGTGCGACGGACGCATCTGCACGATGGGTCTCTCATACGCGGCGCACACGCAGGCCGCGCTCGGTTGCCTCGATCCGCCGGGCGTGGTGGCGCAGGTGCTCGACTGCGGCGGGTTCTGCGACAGTTGGCAAGCCGGCATCAGACAGTCGGGCGCGTTCGAGCTGAAACAGGCGACATGGGCGCACAAGCAGGCGATCCTCTCGCCCGAGGCCGAGGCCGACCCGGTGATGCGGGCGGCGTTGGAGAGCGAGGACATACGCGACTGGTTCATGCGGATGCCGTGGAAGCCGGGCCATTCGCCGTTGCGCCACCATCCGGATTACGAGGCCTATCTCTTCGCGCAATGGACGCATGGTGCGCGCGACGAATTCTGGC
>DATAYA010000321.1:0-2713 GCA_036272815.1 Acetobacteraceae bacterium | reverse complement strand
GCTCGAACAAGGCGAGCGATTGCGGCCCGTCGGACTTGGCGACATTCGCGAACATCGCCTCGTCGCCGGACTCCAGCCCGAAATGCACCTCCCGGCACCCGGCGCGGTGCATGAGTTGCAGCAGCGCCTCGTCCACGAGGTCGTAGCGCGTCTCGCACACCCAGACCACGCCGAGGTCGCGCCGGATCAGCTCCTCGCAGACCGCCCGGGCGTGCTTGGCGTTGATGGTGAACACCTGGTCGCGGAACAGGATCTGTTCGACGCCGAACTCCCTGTGCAGCCGCTCGATGTCGGCGCCGACGACCTCCGGCGCGCGGTAGATCAGCTTGCGCCCGAACCCGTACGGATACGGGCAGTAGCCGCAGCGATACGGGCAGCCCTTGGTGGTGAACACGGTCGCATAGCGGTAGCGGCGTCCCAGGTAGTAGTCGGACTCGTAACGCTCGAAATCCAGCAGCTCGTAGGCGGGGAAGTCCACGAAATCGAGCGACGTCATGCGGCTGCGCGCGGGCAGCGTCGCGAGCGCGCCGTCGCGCCAGACGTGGCAGCCCTGCAGGCTTTCGGGCTGCCCGGCCAGGAGGGAAGCGACGTTCTCGGAGACCAGCAGCTCCTCCGCCTCCTCCATCACCAGGTCGGCGGCGCCGGTGCGGAGGATGCGCTCGCGGAACCACTTGGCGGTGGCGCCGACGAGGATGACGCAGAGGCCGGGCACTGCCTGCCTGGCGCGGGCGATCAGCTCCAGGTCGTGCGCCAGCGAGGGCAGGTTGACCTGGGTGACGAGCACGCGCGGCTGCGCCTCGCGGAACACCGCGTCGAACGCGCCGAGGTCGAGCAGCGCACCGTCCTGGAAATCGCGGTAGTGGAACCGGATGCCGGCCTGCTGCAGGCGCCGCGCGATGTAGAGATAGGCGGAGAAGGGGATGTCGTAGTACTGCTGATCGTGCCCCCAGCCTTCGCGCCGCGAGGCAAGCGCCGTGCCCATGCCGCCCGACCATTCGCGGAACACGTTCTTGCGTGGCGGACTCGGGAGCTGGACGATGGCGACGTCGATCATTGCATACCTCTGTACACTGCGTCGTAGCGCACGGCGATCCGTGCCAGGTCGAACCGCAGCGCCGTGTCCCGCCGCGCGGCGGCGCCGATGGTACGGCGCAAATCCGGCCGTGCCGCGAGATTGACGATGGCCCGGCAGTATTCCTCGGCGGTTTCGAACAGGAAGCCGGTCCGCCCGTGCGCGATGATGCTGTCGGTGACACCCGGCAGCCGCCGGGAGACGACGGGCAGGCCGAACGACATGGCTTCGAGCAGCACGTTGCCGAACCCCTCCTCGCGCGAGGCGAACACGAAGGCGTCGGCGACCCGGTAGGCCGGCGAGGGATCGTCGAGATAGGGCACGAAGGTGACGTCGGCGCGACACGGCAGGGAGGCGACGAGCTGCCGCAACTCCGCGGCGTATGCATCCCGCTGGTCCGGCCCGACCAGCAGCAGACGAAGCCGGCCGGTCGCCCCGGCGGCGGCACAGCCGGTCGCCGCGGCAGGATGGTTCAGGGCCAGGAACCGCACGTCCTTGCGGGCGCAGATCGCGCCGACGAACAGCAGCACGGTGTCGGCCTCGGCGAAGCCCCATCGCGCGCGCAGCGCCGCGCGCCCGGCTTCATCGAGCGTCGGCAGCCGCACCCCTTGCGGGATCAGGTGCACCCGCGAGGCGGGCAGCACGGCGAGGCTGTCGTCGTGCAGCTTGGGGCTGATCGCCACCACGTCGTCGATCAGGCCGCACAGGCGACGAGCCATCCCGCGATAGCTCCGGCGGTAGCTCGCCACCAGCGTTCCCAGCCCGTCATTGAGCGTGCAGGTCTGCACGACCCGGCATCCCGAGAGCTTGGCGATCCCCTGCAGCGTGAAATGCCGGCTGACCGGCGAATGGAAGTGAACGACATCGAACCGGGAGGCATTGCGCGCGACCCAGAGCGCCGGCGGCACCTTCGCCGCGGGTCCGGGCAGCCTCTTGTGGCCGAACAGGCGCGGCGTGCCGATCTCCGCCGGGTAGCGCGTGGCGGCATCCGCAACCGTGATCGTCGCCATGACCGAGGACGTGATGCCGAGCCTGGCGAGCCAGGGGGCCAGTTTCTCCAGGTAGAGTCCCTCCCCCGTGAAATCAGGCCTGAAATACTTGAACACATGCAGGACCGAGAGCGGCCGCGTGCCCGCGAAGCTGATCTGCCGCAGGGTCGGCGCCGCGCCGCGCTCGATGGCGGAGCCGGCCAGCAACGGATGTCCCGCAATGCTCAGAGCAAGGCTTTCGGCGGAAACGGGCAGCGGGCCGGCAACAGCCCGGGCAAGCGCCCCAGTCAGGTCGTCAGGCATCCCCCCATTCCCCACTTCGCTGTCAGAAGCAGATTCGTTCTCAACGTTACGGTTATGACGCTAATCGCTTCGAGGTGGCGGAAAATGCTACCGCAACCAAACATTTCTGAATACAAATTTGTTCGGGACCGCGCCGGAGCGCGCCCGAGTCCGCCGCCGGCAGCTCATCCCGGCTCCCCACGCCGGCGCCGCTCCTGCCGGCGGAGTGCGCCTGACGCCCCTCGCGCCGACACCGGGCCTGCGTCTATCCTGTGCGCCGCACCAGCGAGGCCGTCATGCCGCCACTACCCGCCCCCGTCCTGGATCATCTCGTCATCGACGGCCGCGACCGCATGGATGCGGCGGAGGC
>DATAYA010000320.1:0-3742 GCA_036272815.1 Acetobacteraceae bacterium | reverse complement strand
CGACGGCGGGCGCGGCCGAAGCCGCCGCGGGAGCCATCGCCGCCTGCGCGGGCGCTGAGGCCGCGGGCGCCGCCTGCGCGGGCGCTGGGGCCGCGGGCGCCGATGCTGCGGGTGTCACAGCGGCGAGTGCCGGGGCTGCGGGCGTTGCAGGACCGGGCGCTGCAGGGCCGGGCGCGGCAGGACTGGGCGCCGCAGGAGTGGGCGCGGCAGGCGTGGGCGCCGACGCGGCCGGCGACTTTGCCGCCTCGAGTGCGTGCAGGGCGCCCAGCGCCGGCTGCTCGGGCGCCGACTGCATCGTGACCGTGTCGGGCCCGGTGCCGCTCGCCATCAAATTCTGGTGGGCGCCGGCCACCTGCATCCCGCCCGGATTGGCGGGCTTGACACGCACGGGCCCGCTCGGCGCCGCGACCACCGGCACCGCATGCGGGCCGCCGCTGTTCAGCAGCGACCAGCCGCCGACGACGGCCACGAATGCCACGGCGATGCCGCCGGCGATCGCCAGCAGCCGGCGGGTTGCGCCGTCCAGCCCGCGCGAGCGACGCACCGAGCGGTAGGAGGTGGAGAAGGCAGGATCATGGGCCACGGCTCAACGCATCTCCTCGACCGGTGCGACACCGAGGACGGCGAGGCCGGAGCGGATCACCGCCGCCGTCGCCGCCACCAGGGCGAGCCGCGCCCGCGTCTCCTCCACCCGGTCGGCTTGCAGGAAACGCAGGGTCGAGTCGTCTTTGCCCCGGTTCCACAGCATATGAAAATCGCCCGCCAAGTCATACAGGAAAAAAGCGATTCGGTGCGGCTCCCGCGCCAGCGCCGCCGCTTCCACAGTGCGCGGCCAGGACGCCAGCCGGCGCACCAGCGCCATCTCCGCCTCTGCCCCCAAAGGCGCCGTGTCCACCGCCGCCAGCGCCGCGTCGTCGCTCGCCTCCGCGCCCAGCATCTCGGCCGCGGCGCGCAGCACGGAGCGGGCCCGGGCATGGGCGTACTGCACGTAGAACACCGGGTTGTCGCGGGTCTGCGCCACCACCGCGTCGAGGTCGAACTCCATCTGCGCGTCCGGCTTGCGCGTCAGCATGGTGAAGCGCACCGCATCCGCACCGACCTCGTCGATCAGGTCGCGCAGCGTCACGTAATTGCCGGCGCGCTTGCTCATCCGCACCGGCTGGCCGCCGCGCACGAGATGGACGATCTGGCACAGGATCACCTCGAAGCCGACCCGCCCCTCCCCGAGGGCGGCGACGGCGGCCCGCATCCGCGTGACGTAGCCGCCGTGATCGGCACCGAGCACGTCGATCAGGCCCGCCGCGCCGCGGTCGATCTTGTCGGCGTGATAGGCGATGTCGTTGGCGAAATACGTGTTGCTGCCGTCGGATTTCTTCAGCGGCCGATCGACGTCGTCGCCGAACCGCGTGGCCCGGAACAGCGTCTGCGCACGCGGCTCCCAGTCCTCCGGAAGCTTGCCCTTGGGCGGGTCGAGCACGCCCTCGTAGATCAGCCCGGCCGCGCGCAGCCGCTCGATCACCGCATCGACGGCGCCCCCGTCCAGCAATGCGCGCTCGGAGCTGAACACCTCCTGCCGCACGCCGAGCGATGCGAGGTCGTCGCGGATCGTCGCCAGCATCTCGGCGAGCGCGAAGTCGCGCACCGTCGGCAGCCAGGTCGCCGGATCGGCCGGCGTCGCCCCCTCGCCCGCGAGCGTGCCGCGATGCGTCGCGACCAGGCGCTCGCCGACCGGGATCAGATACTCGCCGCGGTACTGCAGGCCGCCGGGCACCGCGGCCGAGAACGCCTCCTCGGTGAGGCTCGTCCCGAGCGCCTGGAGATAGCGCCAGTACGCCGCCCAGGCGAGCGCATCCACCTGCGCGCCGGCGTCGTTGACGTAGTATTCCTTCACCACCGAAAAGCCCGCCTTCGCGAGCAGGTTGGCGAGCGCGTCGCCGACCACCGCGCCGCGGCAATGACCGACATGCAGTGGCCCGGTCGGATTGGTCGAGACATACTCGACATTGATCCGCTGCCCCGCGCCCAGCACGGCGTCGCCATAGGCGAGCCCGGCGCGCAGGATGGCCGGCAACTCGGCCCGCCACGCCGCGGCGCCGAGGCGGATGTTGACGAACCCCGGCCCGGCCGGCGCCGCCTCCGCGATCTCCGGCACCGCACGCAGCCGCTCGGCGATGGCGGCGGCCAGTTTCGGCGGCGGCTGGCGGGCCGGCTTGGCCGCGATCAGGGCGGCGTTGGTGGCCAGCTCGCCGTGGCCGGCCTCGCGCGCGGGCGTCACCTCGACACGGGCGAGCGCGTCCTCCGGCAGACCGGGGGCTGCTTCCGCGAGGGCGGCGAGGACGTGGCCGCGGATGCGGGCGTAGATGTGTGGCTGCATCCGCGAACCCTTACACCAACCGCTGGAAGGAACGAGTCGTCGCACTCCCATCGACGTCAGCGCCATCGCATTCGGGACAGATTGTTTCTATATCGTCATGGCCTGGCTTGACCCGGCCATCCACGCGGTCGGAGCGCACGGGCTGCGGCCGGGGGACTGGTCATGTCAGTGCGTCGTACAGATCGGCCCAACCCGGATTGCCCTCCAGGATAAGCCGGACCTTCCACGCACGTCGCCAATGCTTCATGGTCCTCTCGCGCTGAATGGCTGCAAGAACGGTCTCGTGCTCCTCGACGTAAACGAGGCGCGTCAGCCCGTATGTCTTGGTGAATCCCGCGACGACCCCCTCCCGATGTTCCCAGGTGCGACGCGGAAGATTGGTGGTGACACGGATATAGAGTGTGCCATTCTGGCGGTTGGTCATGATGTACACCCACGCGGCACGCATGCCGGCAGCTTCAGCGCGTGGATGGCCGGGTCAAGCCCAGCCATGACGGGACTATTCCCGGGAAGCTCCATTCCATGTGCGATTCCCCTGGGGTCTGCCCCGGCGCGAAACATCGCACTTGCCCGCATCGCCGAAATATGTTCCCATTGCGTTCATGTCGTCCGCGCCACTTCCCGCTCCGCGATGAACGCGATCCCGCCCCGGCCCATCGATCCGGCGGCGGAGGCGCGAACGGCGCGGCACCTGCGGCATCTGGAGGAACTCGCTGAACTCGGCATGGCGCTGGCCCGCGCCGCAACGGAGACGGCGCTGCACCCGCCGGCCGCGGACGACACGCCGCCCGAAACCCCCGCGACCAGGCCGCCGCCCGGCTTCCGCGGCGACCCCGGCCTCGTCTTCGCCCGGCTCGCCCATTCCGTCCGTCAGACGATCGCGCTCGAAGCCCGCATCGTCGCCGGGCGCGACAACCCATCAAGCCGACCGCCGCCGCCGCCCGATCCCCGCCGCGCCCTGCTCGCCCGGGCGCTGCACGACGGTGCCCCGGATCGCATGGCGGCCACCGGCTTCCGCCGCGAGGCCGAGGAGCGGATCGAGGAGGAGCTGGCCGCCGACCCCGACGGCCAGCTTCCGGTCCAGGACATCCTCGCCGATATCTGCAGCGATGTCGGGATCAGCCTCGATTGGAGCCGGGTGCCGGACGAGGTGCTGGACTTTTCCGCGATCGAGCCGGAGGACGCCCCCGGCCTCCCGCCGGCTCCGTCCGCCACCCCGGACGCAGCCGACCCGCCGGCCGCCGATCCATCCCGGCCGCCCGGTCCGGACCTGCCCTGACTGCGCGCCCTGACCGTGGCCGGCCCCGCCTCGCCCCTCACACCGGCATCGTCCGCCTCTGATGCGCCCGCCCGATCCGCGCCGTCTCC
>DATAYA010000319.1:0-3778 GCA_036272815.1 Acetobacteraceae bacterium | reverse complement strand
CCGTTGCGGTTTCAAGACAGTTGCCGGCGGGCCAGTTCGATGCGTGCACGCAATGTCACCGCCGCGAGCACGGCGGCAAGTCCGGGGTCCGCGGCCTCGGGCGCGGTCTCCGCCAGTCCCGCGAGCCGGGCGAGAGCTGTGCCCGGCTCGTCGCCCAGACCTGGCACATCGCCCAGACCTGGCACGTCGCCCAGAAGCGCGCACTGCAACGCCGCTAGCTGGGCCAGCAGCGCCTCGGCATGGCGGCGCGCTTGCCGGTCGCGGAGCGCCGGCGCCATGACCTCCTGGCCGGCCGCCTCCTGGAGCGCGACCTCCTGCATGGCGAGCATCGCGCCCAGCTCGACCGCACCCGTGCCGGCGGGCGCAGGCGGGATGACGGCCGGGGTGAGCAGAGCGAAGCCGCAGGCCGCGCGGGATGCGGCTTGCGGGCGGCGTGCCGCCCCTAGTCCTCCCACTTGTGTCACCTGCATGCCACTCGGCTCCTTGGGTCTGCCCGTTCCTGCCCGCCGGCATTTCCTGCCGGGCCGCCGATCGCGGTCTGCCGCGGCGGCGGCGCTGGCACGGCGATTGCGTCTGCGGCTGCGTCAGCGACCGCAGCTTCGATTGCATCAGCGACCGCAGCTTCGTCGACAAACCTTGACGGGGTGGAAACGCCGCATGTCCCGATGCCTGAGCCGCCTGCTCTGCCTCCTCGTGCTGTTGCTGCCGTTCGCCGCGCACGCGCAGGTGCGGATCAAGGACATCACCGACGTCGAGGGCGTGCGGCAGAACCAGCTCGTCGGCTACGGGCTGGTCGTCGGCCTCAACGGCACCGGCGACAAGCTCAACAATGCCGTGTTCACGCGCGAATCGCTGATCGGGATGCTGGAGCGGCTCGGCATCAACACCCGCGACCAGGCGGCGCAGCTCCAGACCAAGGACGTGGCCGCGGTGATGGTCACCGCCGAGTTGCCTGCCTTCGCCCGCAGCGGCGGCCAGATCGACGTCGCGATCTCCGCCCTCGGCGACGCCACGGACCTCACCGGGGGCACCCTGCTGGTGACGCCGCTGCTCGGCGCCGACGGGGAGGTGTATGCGGTGGCGCAGGGCGCGCTGACCACGGGCGCCATCTCCGCCCGCGGCGCCGCCGCCTCGGTGACGCAGAACGTGCCGACCAGCGCCAAGATCGCCAACGGGGCTACTGTGGAGCGCGAGGTCGCATTCCGCCTCGCCGGGATGCGCACGCTGCACCTCTCGCTGCGCAACCCCGATCTCACCACCGCCACGCGCATTGCCGGGGCGATCGACCGGACGCTCGGCGCCGGCCTCGCCCGCGCGTCCGACCCGCGCACCGTGACGCTCGATCTCGACGGCCGCAGCCCGGTCGCGACGCTGGCCGCGATCGAGGACCTGCGCATTGTCCCCGAAAACGCGGCCCGGGTGGTGATCGACGAGGCGAGCGGCACCATCGTGATGGGATCGGACGTGCGGATCAGCACGGTCGCGATCGCGCAGGGCAGCCTCACGATCCGCATCACCGAAACGCCGCTGGTGAGCCAACCGGGGCCGTTCGCCCGCGCCGGCCGCACCGCCGTGGTGCCGCGCACCAACATCCAGGTCAGCACGGGCCAGGGCAACAAGCTCGGCATCCTGGCCTCGGGCCCGACGCTGCGTGAGCTCGTGGCCAGCCTGAACGCGCTCGGCATCGGGCCGCGCGACATGATCTCGATCCTGCAGGCGATCAAGGCGGACGGCGCCTTGCAGGCCGATCTGGAGGTGCAGTGATGGCGCAGATGATCCCGCTTGCGGCGGTGCCCGCGACCACGCTGCCGCCGGCGCAGGTGGCGGCCGCCGAGAAGGGCGCCCAGAAATTCGAGGCGATGGCGCTCGGCGCACTGCTCGAACCCATGTTCGACACGATGGACGCGACCGGCGGCACCTTCGGCGGCGGTCAGGGCGAGGCGGCGTGGCGGCCGATGCTGGTGCAGGCGATGGCCAAGCAGATCGCGGCGGCAGGCGGGCTCGGCCTTGCCAAGCCGGTGCTGGCGCAGATGCTGGCGCTGCAGGAGCGCGCCGCCGGCGCGGCCGCGCAATGACTGCGGCGCGCCTCGCTTGCGCCCGGCTCTGTTCGGTGCTGGCGGCGGAGAACGCGGCGCTGGAGGCGCTCGATCTCCGTGCCGCAGCGGGGCTGGTCGGCGACAAGGCGGCCGCCCTCGCGGCGCTCGAGGCCGCCCGTCCCGCGCCCGGTGCCGCGGCCGATCCGGACCTCGCGGCGGCGGCGGGACGGCTCTGCGCGCTCGCCGAGGACAACCGCCGCCTGCTTGCCCGCGCGATCCTGGTGCAGGGGAGGGTGCTCGCGACCATCGCCCGCGCCTGCCGCGCAAACGCACCGCCGCCCCCCCGCTACGGCGCCCGCGGCGCGCTCGCCGCCGACCGCCGCCCGGCCGCGGCCGCGCTCTCCGCCCGCGCCTGATTGGAGTGGACCCCTGATCGGAATCGAGCCAAGGAGCGCCATGCGCGAACAGGTGGGAACAGCGCCGTCCGTGCTTGCTGGCCGGCGGTGACGGATTGGGCGCTGCTGCTCGAGTACGACGGCACGCCCTTCGTCGGCTGGCAGCGGCAGGCGAACGGCCTGTCCGTGCAGGCGGTGCTGGAGGCGGCGGCCTCGGCGCTCGCCGGGGGCGCCGCCGTCGCAAGCACCGTCGCCGGCCGCACCGATGCCGGCGTCCATGCCGCGGGGCAGGTGGTGCTGCTGGCACTCGATCGCCCGCTGTCGCCCGAGGCGTTGCGCGAGGCGCTCAACTTCCACCTCAAGCCGCATCCGGTCGCCGTTCTGCGCGCCGCCCCGGCGCCGCCGGGCTGGAACCCGCGTTTCTCCGCCGTCGCCCGCCGCTACCGCTACGCCATCCTCAACCGCCGCGCCCGTCCCGCGTTGCTGGCGGGGCGCGTGTGGCACGTCCCGCACCCGCTCGATGCGGTGGCGATGGCGGCGGCGGCGCAACACCTTCTCGGCCGCCACGACTTCACCAGCTTTCGCGCCAGTGCCTGCCAGGCGAAAAGCCCGGTGCGCACGCTGGACCGGCTGGACGTGCGCCGCGACGGCGAGATCATCGCGATCGAGGCCGAGGCGCGCAGCTTCCTCCACCACCAGGTCCGCAACATCGTCGGCACGCTCAGGCTGGTGGGCGACGGGCGCTGGCGGCCGGACGACGTGGCGGCGGCGCTGGCGGCCCGCGACCGCGCCCGCGCCGGCCCGACCGCGCCGCCGGAGGGGCTGACGCTGGTGGGGGTGGATTACGCGGATGATCCGTTTGGGGCTGGTCAGGTGAGCGGATGAAATCGCACCGGGTCTCGTGCGACCGTTCGAACCCGAGAGGTCCTTCGGCCGTAGCCTGAGGGTGCGAGATTGGCCGAGAGCGGCTGGTCCGCTATGGAATGAAAAAGACGCGGATAGCGGACATTTGGCTTAGGAACCGCCTGCGCGGCAAGAAGCCATCGAAATCAGAAGAAAAGGTTGAGCCTGACCGATGTTTTTAGAGTTTCGGTCATATCTTTTGAAAGCCGCAACCTGTTGATAACATTGGTTCGAACTCAGCTTGCAGAAGTCTTGATGGTGTGGACGGCCCCCGCTCCCGGCATCGGAGTGCCTACAGTGGTTGTTGCTGAACACCACGCATGAGGGGAGCCGCCCGCCATGAATATTGCCACGATCGGCCTCGATCTCGCCAAGCATTGGTTTCAGGTCCACGGCGTCGATGACCGCGGCCAGACCGTGTTTCGGCGCAAGCTGCGGCGTGGC